>NZ_JBFTRJ010000009.1:0-315983 GCF_056399465.1 Variovorax sp. 01N425
CACGTCACGCCCGAGATGCGCATCTACAAGGAAGAGATCTTCGGCCCGGTGCTCTCCTGCGTGCGCGTGGCCAACTTCAAGGACGCGGTCGACCTGGTCAACGACCATGAATTCGGCAATGGCGTGAGCTGCTTCACGCGCGACGGCAACGTGGCGCGCGAATTCAGCCGCCGCATCCAGGTAGGCATGGTCGGCATCAACGTGCCAATCCCGGTGCCGATGGCATGGCACGGCTTCGGCGGCTGGAAGCGTTCGCTGTTCGGCGACATGCATGCCTACGGCGAGGAAGGCGTGCGCTTCTACACCAAGCAGAAGTCGATCATGCAGCGCTGGCCCGAGAGCATTGGCAAGGGCGCCGAGTTCGTGATGCCCACGGCAAAGTAAAGCGGCCAAACGCTGTGATGTCTGCTCCCGAGTACGCCGTGCGCCGACAAGAACACCAAGAGAGATCGAGAAAAGCATGAGCGACAACATCGCGTTCGACTACATCATCGTCGGGGCGGGCACTGCGGGGTGCCTGATGGCAAACCGGCTGTCGGCCAATCAAAGCAAACGGGTGCTCCTCATTGAGGCGGGACAGAAGGACGATTACCACTGGATCCACATCCCGGTGGGCTATCTCTATTGCATCGGCAATCCGCGCACCGATTGGCGCTATCTGACCGAAGCCGAGCCTGGACTTAACGGACGTCGACTGGGCTACCCCCGCGGCAAGACTCTGGGTGGATGCTCGAGCATCAACGGGATGATCTACATGCGCGGCCAGGCCCGAGACTATGATCACTGGGCCGAGGCAACGGGTGACAATGAGTGGCGCTGGGCTAACGTGCTATCCGATTTCAAGCGCCATGAGAACCACTATCTTGGTGACAAGGAGAGCGCCGACGGGCGAGATGCGTCCTTCGCGGAGTACCACGGTCATGGCGGGGAGTGGAGGGTGGAGAACCAGCGCCTGCGCTGGGACATTCTGGATGCCTTCGCGCAGGCAGCACAGCAGGCCGGCATCCCGGCCACTGCCGACTTCAATCGTGGCGACAACGAGGGCGTGGGGTACTTCCAAGTCAACCAGAAAGCGGGTTGGCGTTGGAATACCGCCAAGGCCTTCCTGCGGCCGACTTGCCACAGTCGCCCCAATTTTGAGCTTTGGACCAAAGCACAGGTTACGCACCTGCTGACCCAGCGCGAGCCTGATGGTCGCGTGCGCTGTACGGGGGTAGAGGTGTGGAACGGAAAATCGCTCATATCCGTGAAGGTCGCCGAAGAGGTGGTGCTGTGTGCGGGTGCAATCGGCTCGCCTCAGTTGCTGCAACTTTCCGGCATCGGACCGGGTGCCTTGTTGCGGGAGAACGGTATCGATGTGGTCGCCGATCTGCCCGGCGTGGGTGCCAACCTGCAGGACCATTTGCAGATTCGTGCGGTCTACAAGGTACAGGATGCGGCCACGCTCAATGTCCTCGCTTCCACGCTAGCGGGTAAGGCCCGCATCGGGCTGGAGTATCTGCTCAAACGGAGCGGACCGATGAGCATGGCGCCTTCGCAACTCGGTGCTTTCACCCGCAGCGATCCTTGCCGGCAAAGCCCGAATATCCAATACCACGTTCAACCACTCAGCTTGGAAGCGTTCGGTGACCCGCTGCATGCATTTCCGGCTTTCACTGCCAGCGTTTGCAACTTGAATCCCACGAGTCGGGGGACTGTGAAGATCCGCAGCCGTGACCATCGAGAGGCGCCTGCGATCGCGCCGAACTATCTCAGCACGCCGGAGGATCGCCAAGTGGCAGCAGACAGCCTGCGCGTGACTCGCCGCATCGTGGCTCAGCCCGCGCTTGCGAAATACCGGCCCGAGGAGTTCAAGCCAGGGCTGCAATTTCAGACGGATGAGGACCTTGCGCGATTGGCCGGTGACATTGCCAGCACCATCTTTCACCCAGTCGGAACGACCAAGATGGGGCGTGCGGACGACCCCACAGCAGTGGTCGACAGCCATTTGCGGGTGCGCGGAATCGCCGGGTTGCGCGTGGTTGATGCCGGCGTAATGCCGACCATCACCAGTGGCAATACGAACAGTCCTACGCTCATGATTGCGGAGAAGGCCGCTGCGTGGATCGCGGCCGGGGTGTAGCCGCTTCATATTGACAAGCGTGCAACAGGCCGGACTCGTCAAATCGACTCGGTCGAGCGCCGTAGCTCCCGGTAAAGCGTCGCGCGGCTGATGCCCAGCCGGCGCGCGGCCTCGTCCTTGTCGCCGTCAGTCTCCGCGAGCGTCTTTCGTATCCAGGCATCGCGCTCGCGATCGAGGTGTGCCTGCAAGGTGGTCGCTGGCGGCGTTCCGTGGCGACCGGCAATGGAGTGCGGACGCTTCACGGCAGGCTCATCCGCCAGCCCGGCCTCGCCAGAGAGCAGAAAGCGCAGCAGCGCAGCTTCCAGTTGCCGCACGTTGCCCGGCCAGTCGAAGGTCAGCCATCGAGTGCGAACCGATGGCGGCACGCGGCGCCCCGGCAGGCCCTCGCGCAGTGCAATGCGCTCGAGCAACTGCTCGGCCAGCCACTCCAGGTCGTCGCGCTCGCGCAGCGCCGGCATGTGCACGCCGAGCACATTGAGCCGGTAGTACAGGTCGGCCCTGAACTGCCCCGCGTCCACACGCTCCTGCAGGTCGCGGTGGGTGGCGCAGACGACGCGGGTGTCGATCGGGATCGGCGAGACGCCGCCCACACGCACGATCTCCTGGTTCTGCACGGCATGCAAGAGGCTGGCCTGCAGGCTGAGGGGCATGTCGCCGATCTCGTCGAGGAACAGCGTGCCGCCGCTCGCGAGTTCGAACTTGCCGGGCTTGCCGCGCGTCCGGGCGCCGGTGAAGGCGCCACCTTCGTAGCCGAAGAGCTCTGCATCGATCAGCGATTCGGGAATGGACGCGCAGTTGACCCACACGAACGGCCGCCGGGCGCGCGGCGACAGCGCGTGGATCGCGTTGGCCGCCAGTTCCTTTCCGCTGCCCGTCTCGCCCTGGACGAGCACGGGCAGCGACAGCGGCGCGGCCTGTTCGATGGCCGCGCGCACCGCGTCCATCCGGGCGCCCTGGCCCAGGATGTCGTCGATGCCGTAGCGCGCCGTCCACGGCGTGGGCGGGCTATGGATGGCGCGCCCCTGGTCGCCGGCGACAGCGACCGCCTTCTTCAGCGCCGCCATGTTGGAGAACAGCGCCAGGCCAACCGCGCCGATGATTCGCTCGTCCTGGTAGACGGGCACCTGCCGCGCCAGCAACTGGTGGCCCCGCACTTCGAGCGGCATCATGGTCACGGAGAGGTCGCCGCGCGCCACGTTGTGCAGGCGCGTCTTCGGCGACACGACATCGGTGATGTGCCGGCCGATGAAGTCTTCCTGCGGGCCGCCCAGCAGGCGGCAGTAGGGCGCATTGATGAGCACGACGCGGCCGTTGGTGTCGACCGCCACCAGGCAGTCGGACACATGGTCGAGCACGCGGCGCAGGAACTCTGCCTCGTTCTGGCCGGAGCCGAACCATTCGGGAAAGGGCATTTTTGTCTCGTGATTGCGACATTAGGACTCAATACTGAGACTAAGGCATGTGCTTCAGGCCGTCAATCGACGCCGTGGTGAGCATTTCTCCAAGCAAATCAAGCACTTGTGGAAATCGCGAAGACGTCCGCCGAGCGGGCCTCGGATTTGCTCTGTGCCCTCCGCACCGCATTCGACGCGGCGCGGCGGCTTCCGTCCTTTCACCTGGAAATGCACATGAACGACATCATTTCAATCGGAGACATGCACGTGCGCGTGGCGGGCCACGGCCCGGCGCTCATCTTTTGCCACGGCTTCACCACAACCGGCGAGTTCTGGCGCGAGCAGATGGTCGCGTTCTCGCGCGACCACCGGATGGTGGTGCCCGATCTGCCCGGCCATGGGCGCTCGGCATCGCCGCGCTCCCGCCGCTACACGATCGATGCGTTCGTAAACGATCTCGTGCTGCTGTTCGACAAGCTGCGTCTCAACGACGCGATCCTTGTCGGGCTGTCGATGGGCGGCACGATCGCCCAGCGTTTCGCCCTCGCGCACCCGAGCCGCTTGCGGGCGCTGGTGCTGGTGGGCGCCACGCCGCACGGGCTTGGCCCCGACGTGAACGTGAAGAATGTGCTGCGCGCCATCGACACCCTGGGCGTCACTGCGGCGAGCCAGGCGGTGATCGACCGCTCGTTCGCCTCCGCCGCCTCGCCCGAACTGGTGGCCTTTGCGCGCGAACAGGTGGCGCAGACGCCGGAATTCGTCGCACGCGAAGCCATCGTCTCGCTGAACGAGGCCGACAGCCGGGCGCAACTCGCGCGCCTGGCATTGCCGACGCTCGTCGTCTGCGGCGAGGAGGACGCCATCACGCCGCCGGCCGAGTCGAATGCGCTTGCCGCCGGTATCCCCGGCGCGATACTGCAGCTGGTGCCCAGCGCCGCGCACTTCCCGATGCTCGAGCAGCCCGAGCGCTTCAATGCGATCCTGCGCGACTTCATCGCTCGCATCGACAACCGGAGCGGCGCTTGACGCGCGCCCGCCATACATCAAGGAGTATGGATATGACAACAACAGTTGAGACATCACCCGCAACGCCCGAGCGTTCGCGTGAAACGCGCCGGGTGGTCTTCGCCGCGGCGCTTGGCACGGTGCTGGAGTGGTATGACTTCTTCATCTACGGCAGCCTCGCCGTGTTCTTTGGCGGTTTGTTCTTTCCCAAGGGCAACGAGTCGGCGGCCATCCTCGCGTCGCTCGCGACCTTCGGCGCAGGCTTCGTGCTGAGGCCCTTCGGTGCGATCGTCTTCGGGCGTCTGGGCGATCTGGTCGGGCGCAAGAAGACTTTTCTGGTGACGATGATGATCATGGGCACCGCCACCGCCGCGATTGGCTTCCTGCCTACGTTCGAGACCATCGGCTGGGCCGCACCCGCGCTTCTGGTGCTCCTGCGTCTTCTGCAGGGGCTGGCGATCGGCGGCGAGTTCGGCGGCGCGGTCACCTACATCGCCGAGCATTCCGATCCGCGCCGCCGGGGCTTCATGACCAGCTGGTTGCAGATCACCGGCACCATCGGGCTGCTCGTCTCCCTGGGCGTGATCATGGTGCTGCGCTCGTCGATGTCGGCCGAGTCCTTTGCCTTGTGGGGATGGCGCGTACCGTTCATGCTGTCGATCGGACTGCTCGCGTACTCGCTCTACGTTCGCATGCGGCTGGAAGAGTCGCCCGTGTTCCTCGAGATGAAAGCGCACGGCAAGGGTTCGCGAAACCCTGTCAAGGACACCTTCGGCGATCCGCGCACCCTTCGCATCGTGCTGGTGACGATCTTCGGCGCCGTGGCCGGGCAGGCGGTGATCTGGTACACCGCGCACTTCTACAGCCTGCAGTTCCTCACGGCGACGCTCAAGCTGCCGCCCCAGTCCGCCTATGCCTACCTCACGATTGCCCTGGTGCTGGCCACTCCGTTCTTCGTGCTCTTCGGCTGGCTGTCCGACCTGATCGGGCGCAAGTGGATCATGCTGACGGGTTGCCTGCTTTCCGCAATCCTGTTCATGCCGCTTTTCCAGGGCATGGCCAAGTACGGCAATCCGGCCCTGGAGGAGTTCCGCGCCGGCACTCAGGTCGTCATCCAAGGTGGTGATTGCAGCGAGGACCAGTCCTTCATCGGCCAGCTGTTCCAGCCGAAGGCGACCAAGCCGTGCACGCGCGCCCGATCGTTCCTGGCGGCGCAAGGCGTGCCGTATACGTTGCGGCCGCAGGCGGGCGAGCTGCAGTTCGTGGTCGCCGAAACGACGCTGGCCGGTTTCGATGAAGCGGCACTGCGCCGCGTGCTGGTCGAGCGCGGCATGCCGCTCACGGCCGATCCGGCACGCGTGAATGCGCCCATGGTCGTGCTGATGCTGTTCGTGCTGGTGCTGCTCGCGACCATGGTGTACGGCCCGATGGGCGCGTTCCTGGTCGAGCAGTTTCCGACGCAGGTGCGCTACAGCGGCGTCTCTGTGGCTCTGCAGTTTGGCAATGGCTGGATCGGCGGCTTCGCGCCGTTCATCGCCACTGCGATGGTCGTGAGCAGCGGTGACATCTTCCGCGGCCTCGTCTACACGATTGCCGTAGCGTTGCTCACGCTGGTGGTGGGCGCCTTCTGCATTCGTGATCGCCGGGGCCTCGACATGCGCGAGCCGGTAGCCGCAACGGAAACGCCGCATGCTGCTTCGAAGCTCGCGGCGTCGCAACAGTAGCCCGGATCGCCATGGCTCTAGCGAAGATCCCCGTCACGATCGTCACCGGCTTCCTTGGGGCCGGCAAGACCACGCTCGTGAATCACCTGCTGGCGCAGTGCAGCGGCACCTACATCGGCATCATCGTCAACGAGTTCGGCGAGGTCGGCATCGACGGGCAGCTGATCGTCGCTGATGACCAGCCGCTGATCGAGATCACCAACGGCTGCGTCTGCTGCACGGTGCGAAAGGACCTGACCGCGGCGGTGAACGAGCTTCTGCAACGCGCCGAACGTCCGATCGAGCGGCTGATCATCGAGACTTCCGGCCTGGCCGATCCCGCTCCGGTGTTGCAGAGCTTTCTCGCCGATCCCGACCTGCTGCAGCGCGTGGAGCTCGAGTCGGTGGTCACCGTCGCGGATGCGCGCCACATCCTGATCCACATCGGCGACGACGTCGTGCGCGAGCAGATCGCCTTCGCCGACGTGATCGTGCTCAACAAGGTCGAGATCCCCAGCGCACCGGAGCTGGAGCAACTCGAGGGAGAGCTGCGCCGGCTGAACCCGGCCGCGCACCTGGTCCGAACCGAGCGGGCGCAGGTTTCGGCCGCCGAGCTGCTGGGCACGAAGCGCTTCTCCTTGCCGCACGTGTTGTCGATCGAACCCGATCTGCTCGACGGCGAGGCGCATGACCACGAGCACGACACCTCGATCGGCTCGTGCTGCATGGAAACCGGCGGCGCGATCGACCCGGATCGGTTCAGCCGCTGGATGAACCAGCTGGTCCAACGCGACGGCGCGCGGCTGATGCGTACGAAGGGCGTGCTTCACTTCACCGGCGAGGCGCGCCAGTTTCACTGTCACAGCGTGCACATGCTGCTCGATGCGCGGCCTGGGCGGCGATGGGGTCCCGACGAGCCGCGCCGCAGCAAGCTGGTTTTCATCGGGCGGGAACTTGCAGCCGACGCCCTGCGCGAGGGCTTTCTTGGATGCCTGGCTGTTCAACCCGAACGAGAGCCGGCTCCTGCCACCGAATCTGAAATGGAGCACCCATGAAACTCCAGCATGCGCTGGGCGGCCTCGAGAACCTCGGGCCTGTGAACCTCGAAACCAGGGTCTTCGTGCAGGAATGGGAGAAGCGCATCTTCGGCATCCACACGGTGATGATGGCCGAGAGCGCCCACCTTGCGGAGGCGTTGCCGAAGTATCCGATGGCCAGCCTGCCCACCGCGTTCAAGCACACCTGGACCTGGGCCTCGCTGCGCACGGGCGCCGAGGGCATGCAGCCCTTCGAGTACTTCAAGTTCCGCTACTACGAAAAATGGCTGATGGGCATCAGCCAGTTCTTCGTCGACGAGGGCTACATCACCGCCCAAGAGCTGGCCTGGCGGACCGCGCACTATCGCGTCCAGCCCGACGCGCCACTGCCCGAGCGGCCCAGCGAGCCGATCAAACGTCAGGTCGTCGATTACCTGCTGCAAGGCGATTCCAGCCTGCGGCCGCTGCCGGATGCACCGCGGTTCAGGGCCGGCCAGACGGTGCATGTGGCCGACCCCGCAGCGGCCGACCATACGCGGCTACCCGGCTACCTTCGCAACAAGAAGGGCACTGTCCGCGAGGTGTACCCGGGCGCCTTCGAATATTTCTGTTCGACCGGGCCGGACGGGCTGGAAGGACCGATGCCGGTGTACCGCGTTGCGTTCGATGCCCGCGACATCTGGAGCCCCGACCTCTGCGAACCGAATACGACGATCTACGCCGACCTCTTCGAGGTCTATCTGCAAGCCTCGAACACACCTGAGAAAGAAGAAGCGCCATGAGCAGCGATCTGTTCAAGTACAACGACGAGCGCGAAGCGGCAAGTGCCGCGAAGGTGCGCGCGCTGGAGGCCCTGTTGATCGAGAAAGGCGTGATCGGCAGCGACTCGGTCGATGCGGTGCTCGAACATTTCGAGAAGATCGCGGGACCGTTCAACGGCGCGCGCATCGTTGCCCGGGCATGGATCGATCCCGCCTACAAGCAGCGCCTGCTCGACGACACGCCCCAAGCCATTGCCGAACTTCAGCTGCCGTTGGGCATGGAAGGCGCCGAGGGCGAGCACATGGCCGCGGTGGCCAACGGTCCGGGTGTGCACAACCTGATCATCTGCACGCTCTGTTCCTGTTATCCGTGGCCGGTGCTCGGTCTGCCGCCGTACTGGTACAAGGATCCCGTGTTTCGCGCCCGCGGCGTGCGCGAGCCGCGTGCTGTCTTGCGCGAGTTCGGCGTGCCGGTGAGCGAGCACACCGAGGTCAAGGTGTGGGACAGCAGCGCACAGATTCGCTGGTTTGTTGTGCCCGAGCGGCCGGCCAATACCGACGGCTTCAGCGAAGAGCAACTGGCTGCGCTGGTCACGCCGGAGGCGATGATGGGCGTCGCGCTGGTATCGCCGCCTGCAGCGGCCTGAGGCAGCGTGCCATGTTCACTCGCTTTGAGGAATACGCGGCTTCCCAGATGCTGGGCCATGCCGACTCGCCGCCGCGCAGCCAGGGCAAGCTGTTCTTTGCAGAGGCCTGGCAACGGCAGCTCTTCGGGTTGACGCTGGCCGTGGCCAAGCAGGGGCACTTCGACTGGGAAGACTTCCGCCAGCACTTGATTGAATCGATCGGCGACTGGGAACGGCTTGAATGCGCTGCCCAGCCGCCTTGGGACTACTACGAGCGGTTCTTTGGGGCGCTGCTGCAGGTTCTGGCGCGGCAGCAGGTAGTGACTGAAGGCGAACTGGCCCGGGTCTTGGTCGATCGGCCGTTGCGGAGCCATGAATGAGCGCCGAGTGGCTGTCCTTTTCGGGCTTGGTTCTGATGTTCGCGCTGGGGCTGCGGCACGGATTGGACCCCGACCACATTGCCTGTATCGACGGACTGACTTGGCGGGCTCTGGACCGCAGTGCCCACCACGGCCATGCGCCCTGGATTGGCACGCTGTTCGCGCTCGGCCACGGGCTGCTCGTCACCGCGATCGCAGCGGGTGTGAGCCAGCTCCCTCATGACGTGCATGTGCCTGAGGCTCTGGTGGCGGTGTTCGACTGGATTCCCACGGCATTGCTTGTGCTGGTCGGGACGATGAACCTGCACCTCCTGCGACGCCGCGATGTTGCGTTCGCGCCTGCCGGGTGGAAATTGAAGCTGGTTCCGCGGCGCCTGCGCCTGCACGCCAGCCCGTGGGCGGTGGTGCTGACGGGCGTATTGTTCGCCACGGTGTTCGACACGGCGACCCAGGCGGCGGCCTGGGGATATGTGGCCAGCCACCGCGGCGGCGGCCTGTCGGCAGCGATGGCAGCCGGGTTGGTCTTCACCGCCGGCATGATCATCACCGACACGCTGGACGGCTGGCTGATCTGCAGCATTGACCGCCGTACTGACGGGCAGGATGTTGCCCGCCGCTACCGCCGAGTGCTGGGCTGGCTTGTCGTCTGCATCTCGTACGCGGTGGCTGCGTACAACATCGGCAAGGCACTGCTTCCGGCAATCGAACTTGGCGAGAACGCGTTCTCGCTCAGCGGCCTTGCGTTGGTGCTGGTGATGCTGGTTGTCTGGGCTTGGTCGGTCGGGCGCGCGTGATCCGTGCCTGCACCGGTCTATTGCGATAACTCACAAGGGCCTGCTCAACATTGGCCGTCTGCAATTTTTGCATCAGAGCCGTCGGCGCTTCCTATAATCCGCCCCGGTCGGTAGAACACTCCTTGCTGGAGCGATCCCCGCCACGGTTCGAAGGTGCCCCCCATGCCGGAAATGGTTTGGGAGGTTAAACGGGAAGCAGGTGCGCGCGCCGATGGCGCGCAATGCCTGCGCTGCCCCCGCAACGGTAAGCGGATAGAGAAGTTTCGAGCGAGCACCTGCGGGTGTTCGCAGCCACTGCGCTTGAATCGAGCGTGGGAAGGCGAGGCTTCTGTTGTTGTGCGCAAGCGCATGACAGCAACCCGCGAGCCCGGATACCGGCCTTCGCAATCGCCTTCGGACGCTGCGGGAGTGCGTTTGTCCGTGCTGCTCGGTACCTGCGTGCCGGGTTGGCATCGGCTCGTGCAATTGCAGCGTGTATCTCTTGGAACAGCCCAGCGGGAATGCGGGCTAGAGGAACAGCATATGCGCAAGCCTGCCGAGCTCGGGATCCGGCCCCGGGTTTCCGGTCCTTTCACGACCCAACACATCACGATCCCGGGCCTTGTCGCCCTGCTCGCCAGCACGTCTGCGCTGGCGCAAGTGAGCTTGCGACCGGTCGAGGTGACGGCCCCCCGGCAGGATCAGGCGCCGGCGCTTCAGGCCACAACGACCGAAGTTGCCGGCAGGCTGGGCCTGAGCGTCATGGAAACGCCGGCTTCGGTCGAGGTTATCAGCCAGGAGACCATGGAACGGCGTGGCGCAAGGACTTTCGAGGAGGCCTTGCGCGGCGGCGTGGGCATCACGGCCGGTGGAGCGCCCGGATCGCCATCGGTGATCTCCACGCGCGGCTTCACCGGTGGTTTCATCACCTATCTGTTCGACGGCGATCGCATTGCAGTGCCGACGATGGTGAGCCGTCCCCAGGACACCTGGAACTACGAGCGCATCGAAGTCTTGAAGGGCCCCTCGTCGGTGCTCTACGGTGAAGGCGCCATCGGCGCGGCCGTCAACTTCGTGACCAAGCGAGCCGACCGCAGCAACCCCGGGGCCGAGGCCATGCTGTCCTATGGGAGCTTCGGCACGGCCAGGGCCGGCGTCGGCCTGGGTGTCAACGTGGGCGAGGCCAGCGCTTTCCGACTGGACTACAGCCACCAGGAGACCAACGGGTACATCGACCGCAACAAGCAGCGCTACGACAACCTCACCATGGGCTTCAGCACGGCATTGACGCGGGAGCTCACGCTCGATCTGTCGCTGGACTACGCCAGGGACAGTGCGCTGTCCTACCAGGGCACGCCGCTCGTGCCGCGTGCCTATGCGCTCCAGCCGATGGACATCGTCAGCGACGCCAGCGGGCGAGTGGTCGATCGCGGCATCGCGTTTCGCAACTACAACTTCGACGATGCCGAGATGAGTGCGAACAGCCTCTGGACGCGTGCCAAACTGACTTGGCAGATCGCGCCGGAATGGAAGCTGCGCAACCAGCTTTCCTACTACACGGCCGACAGGACATGGCGCAATTCGGAGTCCTTTGCCTTCGCCGCCCCGGGCCGCATCGTGCGCGACCTGGTCGGTATCACGCACGACCACCAGATCCTCACGGATCGGCTCGATCTCACGAACACGTCGCCGATCGGGGGAATGAAGAACCGGTTCGTGGCGGGGCTTGAATACACGAAGACCGACTTTTCCTCCAACCGCGACTTCTCCAACGGATCGACCGCAGCCAACAATGCGCTCTCGGTGAGCGACTTCGCCACCATCCCGGGACGCTACGGCAACTTTGCCGCGAACCCCGCTCTGTTCGCGGGTGCCGGCAATCGCACGATCTTCGACGCACGGATTCCGACGGGGTCTATCTTCATGGAAGATGCCCTGTCCGTCAGCGAGCGATTGACCCTCGTGGGCGGCTTGCGGCAGGACCACGTGAAGCTGGAGCGCCAGAACATGGACCTCAACACCGGGGCTCGGGCATCGTTCACGCAGAGGTACAAGCCCACATCGGCGCGTCTGGGTGTGGTTTTCGCGATCGACCACTACACTTCGGTCTACGCCCAGTACTCGAACGCGAGCGCGCCGGTCGGTACGGGCAACCTGCTGCTGCTGTCGGCGGCCAACGCCGCCTTCAGCCTCTCGACGGGCAAGCAGCTGGAGCTCGGCCTCAAGCAGTCGGCGATGGAGGGCCGCCTTGACTACACGCTGGCGGCCTACAGGATCGAACTCGACAACGTGCTGTCGCGCGATTTCAGCAACCCGACGCTCACGGTCAACAGCGGCAAGCAGTCCGCGCAGGGCCTGGAACTCGCCGCGGTCTGGAAGGCGACACGCGAGCTGACACTGAGCGGCAATCTCGCATGGGTCGACGCGAAATTCGACAGCCTCATCGAGGCCGGCAACGTCTCGCGCGCGGGCAACACCCCGCCGAACGTGCCGGGCGCGGTTGCCAACCTCTGGGTCGACTACAAGGTGCCGGGATGGCCGCTGCGCATCGGTGGCGGCGTCAACCGAACCGGGTACGCCTACGCCAACAACGCCAACACGGTCCGCATGAACGGGTTCACGACTGCGACCGCCTATGCGACCTGGAGCCTGCAGAAGGGCGAAATCACCTTTCGCGTTCGCAACCTGACTGACCAGCTCTATGCGTATTGGAGCGGCGCCAATTCGAACAACCAGGTCATGATCGGCGCGCCGCGCAGCTTCGAAGTCAGCTACCGGGCGGCCTTCTGATGAGCGCGTGCAGGGGAGCCCTCCCTGCATTCAGGCCGCGGCGCCATGGGCTGGTGGCACGGGTATGAAGCGCGCACTGATCTTCATCCACAAGTGGCTCGGCATCTCTTTGGCCTTGCTGTTCCTGATGTGGTTCGTCACAGGGATCGTGCTGTACTACGTGCCATTCCCGAACCTCTCGCAGGCCGAGCGGCGCGCGGGGTTGCAGCCTCTGGCGCTCGGCGCCGGTTGCTGCCTGACCGCCGAAGAGGCTGCCAGGCGGGCCGGCGTGAGCTTCACCGAGGCACGCCTGGGCATGGCCGACCCGGGAGCGCCGGTCTGGCGACTGCTGGTCGACCCCGGGCACGCGAAGGCTGCGCAGTGGCAAGCCCTCGATGCCCGCACCGGCACCGCGAGGGCCTCGCTCGGCGCCGTGCAGGCCATGAAGGTGGCCGAGTCCTTCAGCGGCCGGCGCGCGCTTTCAGCCGAAGCGCTCGAGCGTGACCAATGGACGGTTCCGCAAGGCTTCGATCCCTACCGTCCGCTCTTCAAGGTCAGCCTGGAAGGCGACGACGGTCTCGAACTGTACGTCTCGCGCACCGCCGCCGAAGTGGTGCGCGACACCCGCCGCAGCGAGCGGTTCTGGAACTGGATCGGGGCGGTCCCGCACTGGATCTATCCGACCGTGCTCCGGCAGTTTCCGCAAGCGTGGAACCAGGTGGTCGTCTGGCTGGCGATTCCTGGCGTGGTGCTGGCCGCGACCGGACTGGCGCTGGGCATCTGGCAGCTGTTCCTGAACCGAACGCGCTGGATTCCCTATCGCAAGGCCTGGATGCGTTGGCATCACATCGCGGGCCTGGTCGCCGCGGTGTTTACGCTCACCTGGATCTTCTCGGGCCTGATGTCGATGAATCCCTATGGCGTGTTCTCGTCACGCGGGCTATCAGCTGCCGAGCGCGAGCGCTGGCTCGGCGCCGACCGGGGTGCCGTCGTGACGCCGCAGCTTGCACTGGCTGCAGTCGCGACCCGGGAGGCCGGTGCGCAGGCGTTGGAACTCGAGCGGCTTCGAATCGACGGGCAAGTCTGGTACCGCATCCAGGGCACGCACCGGCGGTGGTGGGTGCGCGCGGACGACGCGAGCGCCGTATCGACATTGGATCCGGCGCTGCCGGATGCGCTGATGGCGGGCGTCCTGCGGCATCTGCGCGGCGTAGACGGGCCTGCGTCAAGCGTCGTGCGGATCGATCGCTATGACAATGTCTACTACGCGAAGAATCCGGCCTCGGCGGAGGCGCTGGACACCCGGCCGCTGCCCGTCTGGCGCGCCCATTGGCACGACGGCACGGACCTGTATGTCGACGCCGCCTCGGGCAAGGTGCTGTTGCGAGTCGACCCGTCAGTGCGTTGGCAACGGCTTCTTTACCAAGGATTGCACAGTCTCGACTTCGAACCGCTGCGCGAACGGCCCTGGTTGCGCGAAGCCCTGGTGCTGATTCTTTCCCAGCTCGGGACGGCCCTGTGCATCACATCGTGCGTCATTGGATGGCGCGCGCTGTCGCCCAAGAGGGAAAGCGGACGACGCAAGGGAATCGCTCGTTAACGAGGAGACACGTTTCGTGGCCAAATATCGTGCTGCCGCCGCCAAGCCTTTGCTGTGATTGCCGTCCGTCACGCTGATCACCGTAAAGACCTCAAACAACGACTTATAGAAACAGCTCTACCCCCGGTCCCATTACTTCGCGGGAAAGCATGAGGATCTTAGACATTTCACGATCGCAGCCGCGGCGAAGGAAGACTTGGTCACGCTGTTTTGGAGCCCGGTAGAGGACGGTCAATCTGGACCGAATGGGCTTCGTTTCGTGTCCCGCTCAATGGCTGAATAGATCCATTGGCGTCCCGTGCTCTCGCGATGATGCTCACCAGGCCCGGCGTCCGCGCCAGTGCAAGCGTCGCCGCGAACTGCTGCCATTCGAATTCTTGGCGGGGCCGGACCTCAGCCTCTTGCCAGGTTGCCCCGCCATCAGCGCTGAGCGCCACGCCACCGATGCCGTTGTTGCTCCAGGCCCAGCCCTTGACTTCCACATCAACCGCATCCGTGGAGAGGGTGTCGCCGTGCACCGGATGGGTGATCATCGAATTGGGTTCGACAGCCCACACCGGCTCTCGATCGACTTTGCCTTCATGCTCGCTGTCGCGGTTGTACCAAAGGGTCGTGAAGGGGGAGTTCGCACGCCCGTCTTGGACCGACAGCCGACAGAGCCACTTTGTCATGTTGGTGCCGAACCAACCTGGAACCACCAGGCGAACAGGCCCACCCCGCTCGCGGGTCAGGGGTGCGCCATTCATCTCGTAAGCCACGAGCACTTCGCGCGAAAGCGCTTTCGAGATCGGCAGATCCTTGCGGTACCGGTTCATCGTGCGGCCGCCGAACTCGCCGCTGTCCAAACCGTCCGACCAGACATGGGTGGCACCCGTCTCGAGCTGGGCATGCTCGAGCAGCACAGCCAGCGGCACACCGGTCCATCGGACGTTGCCGACGCGCCAGAGGTTGCCGTCGGCCGGTACCAGGGGGCTGCCGAAGCATTCGTGGAAAGCCGTGACGGAGACAGAAGGCAGCCGCCTGAGACCGTCCAGCCCGATCGAAAAAGGCCTGCGGACGAGCCCGTCCACTTGCAGCCGCCAGCGCTTGGCGTCGACTTCGACGGAGCCCATGTGGATGGTCTCGAAGAGCTGCGCATCGGCGGTGACGAAGTCGCGCAGCCCTGCAGGGGCGGGTGGCGGCTTCAGATGGAATCCGGGAGACCGGCCAATGATGACTGATCGCTCCGCGCCTTCAGGCAGCGGTGGCAGGAAATCGGAGCTACTCATCCAGCACCCCGGCAATCATCTCATCGTCGAGCAGCCGCGGAAACTGCGGATCGGATGGCCCTGACCAGGCAACCGGCTCGTGGCGGCGGCGTTCGACACCCAGAGAGAAGACGTCGAATCGGTTGTAGTAGCCCACCACGTCATGGAACTGCTTTGGCTCGATGCACTTGTTCAGGTCGAACTCGGCATAGGCGATCCCTTCCTCGTTCTGGAGCGTGTCGCCGATCTGCGTGCCGGTGGGGTCCACGAACATCGATGCGGCGCGCGGCGTGCCGTCGACCACTTCTGCCACGGTGGGATCGCGATCCACCAGAAAGTCACGCATCGCCTTGTCCATGAAGCTCGCGCAGACGATTCCGAACGCCTTGGCTTCGAACGAATGGGCGGACGCCCGGATGCGGTTTGCCGCAACGTTGTCGAAGTTTCCACCTCCCGTTGGCTTGCGCGTGGGCCACATCGGCGGCCAGCTGGAGACATGGATCTGCTCCGCCTGCGCCATGAGCGAGAAGCGTGCGAGCGGGTTGGTGTTCTCGCCGCAGATCAGTCCGCCGATGCGCCCGAAGCGGGTCTCGGCGACGCGAAGCCCCTGTCCGTCTCCGGCCGCCCAGACCAGCTTCTCGTAGAAGGTCGGCACCAGCTTGCGATGATGGTTGAGCAACTCGCCCGTTTCGCCGATCAGGATGTTCGAGTTCCAGATGCAGCCGGCGCTGACGGTGCTGCGTTCGCTGATGCCCATCGACACGCACACGCCAAAGCGCTTGGCGGCCGCGGCAATCAAGGCCACCTCGGGCCCCGGCACGTAGACGCTGTTCTCGACCATGGCCTCGAACAGATCGTGGTTGTAGATGGGCGCCCACAGTGCCGCCCACACCGGGAACGCCGGGATATACGTCTCCGGAAACGCGATCACCTGCGCGCCATGGAGGGCTGCTTCCTTGATGATGGACACGGCCTTTTCGGTCGTGGCGGTCTTGTCGAGCAGTACTGGCGCTGCGTGGGCGGCGGCAACCTTCACCCGGGGCAATGAACTCATGTCAGGTACTCGCTGTGCGTTGCTGAGGCCCACAGGATAGTTGCCGGTACAGCCGCACAGATGCTCGAAAAACGCAACAAGAGGTGCGTTTTTGCGACCTCCACGGGGCCATGCAGGATCTGTGCACAGCGGGTTGTGAATTTCCCGGCGGCTATTTGCACGGAACATGCTCACCATTGCCATGTCGCGGACCTGATCCGTTCAACCCACCCTGGAGGGCCCATGGACCCATCACATGAGTATGTTCGCCTTTCCCGCACCGGCCTCTGCGCATGTGGCAGTACCCACGGTGACGATGAGGAGTGCCTCGCGGAGAAGCCTGCGAACGCCGGCGATGCGCTGGCCGGCGCCATGGCCCAGGGCATGCTGCACGGCCTCTTTCCCGAGCGCGGCCTGCGGCGGGCATTCGTCAAGACGCTGGGGAGGGCAGGGGCGCTGGCCGCGCTCACGACACTCACGCCCCTGACCCAGCTTGCCGCCGTCGCGCAGGAGCGCAACAGCAAGGGCGCGCCGGAGAAAAAGCGGCTCGCTGTCGGCTTCCTGCCCATCACCTGCGCGACGCCGCTGATCTATGCGGAGCAACTCGGACTCTTTCCGCGCGAGGGGCTGGAACTGAGCCTGCAGAAGATCGCCGGCATCGCGCTGATCCGCGACAAGATGGTCAACGGCGAACTGGACATCTCCCAACAGGTGATGCCCGTTGCGCTGGCCATGTCGGCCGGCATCGGCGGCGCCCCCATTCCCACCCGTGTGATGACGGTGCTCAACCAGAACGGCAATTCGCTGGTTCTTGCGATGAAACACAAGGACAACCGTGACCCGAAGAACTGGAAGGGCTTCAGGTTCGCGGTGCCGTTCGAGCAGTCCCATCAGATGCTGCAGCTACGCCACTATCTCGCATCGGCAGGGCTGGACGCGGACCGGGACGTCTCCTACCGCGTCGTTCCTCCGTCCGAGTACGTTTCCAACCTTCGGGTGGGCAACATCGACGGCTTCTTCGGCGGCGAACCCGGCGGGCAACGGGCCGTGTACGAGGGGGCGGGTTTCATTCACCTGGTCTCCAGCGAGATCTGGCCGGAGCATCCTTGCTGTTCGGTCACGGCAACCGAGGCCTGGATCAAGGCCCATCCGAACAGCTTCATGGCCGCCTACCGCGCGATCATCGCGGCGAGCCTGCATGTGTCAGAGCCCGCCAATCGCGCGGGAATGGCCAAGATCCTTGCTCAGCCGCAGTATCTCAATCAGCCCGAAACGGTCGTGGACCAAGTCCTCACCGGCCGGTATGCCGACGGACTTGGCAACGTGAAGACGCTGCAGCGCCGCATCGACTTCCAGCCCTTTCCTCACTACTCGAGCGCGGTGTGGCTTCTGACCCAGATGCGCAGATGGAACATGATCAAGGAGGACCTGGACTACAAGGGTCTCGCCCGGCAGGTCATGCTGGCCACCGATGCAAAGCGTCTCATCGAAGAGCGCGGCGGCAGGGCACCGGAGGTCGGATTCCGCAAGGAAACCATCCTGGGCAAGAGCTTCGACTCCGATCGTCCCGCCGACTATCTGAAGTCGCTGGGCAAGGCGTGATCATGCAGGGCGCGATCTCGACCTCACGCTCCTGGCTGGCCACCTTGGTCATCGGCTTGCTCTTGCTGGCCGTCTGGCAGGCACTCGCCTCCAGCGGTGGCGGCAGCGCGCCGGCGGAGCTTTCAGACTACGAAAAGCTGATGGGCAAGAGCCCCGGTGTCTCCGTGGAGCGCTCGGCCATTCCGACGCCCGTCGACGTGTTCAAGCGCGCGGGCGAATTGTTTGCGGATCCGTTCCGTCGCAACGGCGAGAACGACCTGGGCATTGCCTGGCACTTGCTCGACTCGCTCAGGCGTGTGTTCAGCGGCTACGCCCTGGCCGTGCTGGTCGGCGTTCCCCTGGGCTTCTTGCTGGGACTGGTGCCATGGCTGGGCCAGGCGCTGAATCCCTTCATCCAGCTGCTGCGGCCCGTCTCCCCGATGGCCTGGATGCCGCTTGCGCTCTACACGCTGAAGGACAGCGGCGCCTCGGCGATCTTCATCATCTTCATCTGTTCGATCTGGCCCATCCTGATCAATACCCTGTACAGCACCGCGAGCGTGCGCCAGGACTGGACCAATGTCGGCCGCGTGATCGGACTCACGCCACTGGAGAGCGCGCGCAAGATCGTCTTTCCGGCGGCGGTTCCCATGATTCTCACGGGCATGCGCATCTCGATCGGCATCGCCTGGCTGGTGATCGTGGCGGCCGAAATGGTCGTGGGCCAGAGCGGGATCGGCTTCTTCGTGTGGAACGAATGGAACAACCTGCAGATCTCCAGCATCATCGTCGCCATCGTGATGATCGGTGTCGTCGGCCTGGTGCTCGACCAGTTGCTGGGCGCATTGATGAAGCAGCTGAGCTTCCGTGAATGAACGGGCAGACGATGCTGCGGCCAACTTTCTCAACCGTTTCGACTGCCTCGACCGCAACGCCCGGGTTCCTGCGCGTTTGCGGTGTGCGGCAGACCTTCAGCACGCCCAAGGGCGAATTTCCTGCGCTCAGCGAGATCAACCTGGAGATTCGAAGAGGCGAATTCGTTGCATTGATCGGCCACTCCGGCTGCGGAAAATCCACGCTGCTCAATCTGCTCGCCGGGCTGGCATCGCCGACCGCGGGAACCGTCTCGTGCGACGGGGAGGTCATCCGGGGACCGGGCCCGCGGCGCGCGATGGTTTTCCAGAATCATTCGCTCCTCCCGTGGCTCAGCTGCTTCGATAATGTGCGCATGGCCGTGCGCAGCGTGTTTCGGGCCGAGTCTGGGTCCGCGATCGACCGTCGCACCGAGGCGGCGCTCGAGATGGTCGGCCTGGCGCAGGCTGCCCACAAGAAGCCCAGCGAAATTTCCGGCGGCATGAAGCAGCGCGTCGGTATTGCCAGGGCGCTGTCGATGGAACCGCAGGTCCTGCTGATGGACGAACCCTTCGGTGCGCTCGACGCGCTCACGCGCGCCAAGTTGCAGGACGAACTGCTCGGCATCGTCGAGAAAACCGAAAGCACCGTCGTCATGGTCACGCACGACGTGGACGAGGCAGTGCTCCTTGCGGACCGCATCGTCATGATGACAAATGGTCCCGCGGCCCGGATCGGGGAGATCCTGGACGTGCCGATTGGGCGTCCGCGCGATCGCGTCAGCCTGGCGACCGATTCGACCTATGCGGAGTGCAGGCGCGCACTGATGGACTTCCTGTACCGGCGCCAGGCGCATGTCGAGCAGCCCACGGGCTGAGTTCACCTTGGCGATCTTTCACGCCACTCTGCCCGGACTGGGAAGCGGCCATGTTCGGCTGTGCTTTCCCTTGTATTGCGCATCTCGATGTGAAATGCTATCCAAAAACCGACGGCCGGCCGGGCCGATGGAGCAGGACTGCATACGACAACGCACGAGAAGGCTGCATGACGACCAAGAAGGTACCCCTTGCCAACCTCGATTGGGACGACGTGCGCCTGTTCCTGCATATCAACCGCACCGGAAGTCTTTCCCAGGCGGCCAGGCAGCTTCACATCGATCATTCGACGGTCAGCCGACGGCTCTCGCAGTTGGAGCTGTGCCTGGGCGGCCCGCTTTTCGAACGTCACCGCACCGGACTCAAACCGACCGAACTGGCGCATGTCCTCGCACTGCAGGCCGAGAACATGGAGCGGGCCGTGTTGTCGCTGCAAGAGGAACTCGGCGGAACCGACAGGGAGCCTTCAGGCAGCGTGCGTATGGCCATGATGGAAGGGATTGGCACCACCTTCGTGGCTCGCCACCTCGAGCCGCTGCTGCGCACGTATCCCAAGCTGCGCGTGGAACTGGTGACGTCTTCGTCCATCGTCAACGTGAGCCGCAGGGAAGCCGACGTCTTCGTCAGCTTTTTCAAACCGATTGGCCAGGGGTTGGCGTGCGAGACAGCGGGCTCATTCGCGTTGTATTTGTATGGCTCGCCGAGTTATCTCGAGAAACACGGAGTGCCCGCGAGTCTGGCCGACCTGCCCAAGCACCAGTTCGTGGGATACCTGGACGACCTGATCCAGCTCGACGCGGTCCGCTGGCTCGATGAGCTGGTCGCAAGACCCTCGATGAGCTTCCAATCCAACAGCATGCTGGCGCAGATGGCCGCCGCGGCGTCCGGGCTCGGCCTGGTGCTGCTGCCCAAGTTCTCCGTGGTGAAGGAGGACACGCTGGTGCCGGTGCTTGCCAACACGGCGAAGGTGATGCGGACGCTCTGGGTGAGCGTGCACCATGACCTCCAATACTCGGCCCGCATCCGCGCTGTCACCGAATACCTTCATCGGCTCTTCGAGTCGAAGCAGGAATGGCTCAACGGCCCTGCCGACGCGCAGCCGCGCAGCTAGCCGATATGCATACATGAGGACGCCTTGCCGCATCGGCGCAACCCGATGTGCGGTTTTGCCCGGGGCGCCATTGCGGCAGCCGACCCGCGTTCCGATACATTGAAGCTTCTGATCCTGCAGAAGAACTCTCGTCATGTCTCAAGACATCAGCACCCAACTGATTCACCACGCCTACGTTCCGCCGCCCGGCTACCAGGCGGTTCCCCCGGGCGTGTTCAAGGGATCGACGGTCTTGTTCCCGAACACGGCAACGGTGCGCGAGCGTGCCAAGGCATTCGGCCACCGTGACGGGTACAGCTACGGCCTCTATGGCACGCCGACCACATACACGCTCGAACAGCGCCTGTGTACGCTCGAAGGCGGTCGGCACTGCCTGCTCTGCCCGAGCGGGCAGGCGGCCATCGCCACGGTCAACATCGGATTGCTGTCGAGCGGTGACGAGGTGCTTCTGCCAACCAATGTCTATGGCCCCTCGCTGCGCCATGCACGCACGACGCTCTCGCAACTGGGCATCACCCATCAGTGCTACGACCCCCTGGATGTCGCCGATCTGCAGGCCAAGCTCAGCGGGCGTACCAAGCTGGTCTGGGTCGAAGCGCCGGGATCGATCACGATGGAATTTCCGGACCTTCGCACACTGGTGGCAACGGCCAAGAGCGCGGGCGCGATCGTGGCGCTCGACAACACCTGGGGGGCGGGCATTGCATTCGCGCCGTTCGAGATGGGCGTGGACATCAGCGTTCACGCGCTGACAAAGTACCCTTCAGGCGGTGCCGATGTCCTGATGGGCTCGATCATCACTAACGACGACAAGCTGCATGACAAGTTCCGCGTCGCCTACCTGGACCTCGGCATGGGCGTGGGCGCGAATGATGCGGAACTGGTGCTGCGGGGCTTGGCATCCATCAAGGCCCGCTACGACCTGCACGACGCCACGGCCCGAGCGCTCGCCTCCTGGCTGCCCGGACAGGACGGCATCAGCAGGGTCCTGCACCCCGCTCTGGAATCCTGTCCTGGGCACGAGCACTGGGCAACGCACTGCAGCGCCGCCGCCGGACTCTTCTCGGTGCTCATCGACGAATCCCGCACCCACGCGCAGGTCGATGCCTTCTGTGACCGTCTTCAATTGTTCGGAATCGGTCTCTCCTGGGGCGGTCCCATGAGTCTGGTCATGCCCTACGACATGCAAAGCATCCGCGGCGGCAAGCAGAGCTATGGCGGGCATCTGCTGCGGTTCTCGATCGGCTTGGAGAGCGTTGAGGATCTGCGAGAAGATCTGGCACAAGCGTTGTCCGAGGCGTTGGCTGCTGCATAGGCAGATTCCCAAAGCCCAGCGGTGCAAGATCGTGGTTGCCCCATGCACAATGCCTGAGTGCAGAACATCCTGGACCCCAAATGGCAACTGTTCGTGAAAGTTGCGGACGCCGGCAGCGTCTCCGGCGCGGCGCTCGCGCTCGACATGCAGCAGTCGGTGGTAAGCCGGCACATCACGCGCTTGGAGCAGGAGTCCGGGACGCGCCTGTTCCGCCGGACGGGCCGCGGCGTCGTTCTGACTGAATTCGGGCAACAGGTCTACCCGCGGGTGATGGCGTTGATCCGCGATGCGGAGCAACTGGCCGATGACATGCGTACGAACAGCGGAACGCCGGTGGGCGACGTGCGCTTCGGCCTGCTGCCGTCTACGGTGGCGGTGCTGGCCGGCCCCTTGTTCTCGGCCGTCCGCAAGGCCTGGCCTCAGGTCCGATTGCATCTCACCGAAGGATCGAGCGCTCAACTCGAGGAATGGCTGACCCAGGGCCGCCTCGACCTTGCCTTGCTGCTGCGGGAAGAAGACACAGCCGCGCCGGAGGAAACCGTGCTCACGCGTCTGCCGCTGTATCTGGTGGTGCCGGCCAAGGACCCGCTGGCGGGGCGAAAGACGATCGACTTCGATGATGTCGCGGGCTTGCCGTTGGTGCTGCCGAGCGAGCCGCACCCGCTGCGCGCACGCCTCGCGATGCTCGCGCGGCAGAAGGGGCTGACGCTCACGCAGGTGCTGGAGGCCGATTCGATCCGGCTGCAGCATGAGATCACGGCCAGTGGCGGCGGATACGCGATCACGGCCGGCACGCTGACGGCCAATGAGGCGCGCCGGCTCGCGGCCGTCCGCATCGTCCGTCCAGCGCTGTCGCGCGCGGTCGTGCTCGGGGTCACCCAACACCGTGCCCATACCAAAGCAACCTGGGAAGTCATGCGCCTGCTGAAGTCCATGGCGCCAGCCATGCTCAAGTCGGCAAGGCAGAGCTAGCGGGCTATCCCGAATCGGGAAAGCTGCTTTGGCCTCCGACGGGTCGCCAGGGGGAGGGACGCTGCCTACGATCGTGCCCATTACAGGAGACATCGCCTTGGGCACCCTCAATTCCGCGGCCGCCATAGCGTTGCCGCCGACCCTTTTTCTCACAGACGTGGACGTGGCCCGGCTGACGGACTGGCAGGCCGCCTTCGACGCCCTGCGCAGCGCCTACGCCAGCCCGATCGCCGCCGCCATGGTGCCGCCGCGTTCCATGGCCCGCGGTGACGGCACCTGGCTGCGCGGGCTCACGGCCGTGTCGCCAAGCGGCAGGCACATGGGCTGCAAGCTGATCTCCGCCAGCATGAAGGCGCGCCGTGCCAGCTACCTCGTCTCACTTTTCGAACAGGAAACGATGGGCCTGGCCGCGCTGATCGACGGCAATCGCATCACGGGCATCCGCACCGCAGCCACCGCCGCGGTCGCGGTAGACGCTGCAGCGCCGCGCAAACCGCTGAGTGTGGCCGTGATCGGCTCCGGCTTCGAGGCGAAGGGGCTCCTCGCGGCCCTGGCCGCCGTACGGGACATCGCGCGCGTTCGCATCTTCAGCCCGACACCAGCGAACCGGGAGAAGTTTGCGTCGACGGTCCGCGAAGAGCACGGCCTCGACATCGGGGCCGCTGCGTCGGCGTCCGCAGCGATCGAGGGCACGGATGTCGTGCTCTGCGCTGCGCGCAGCCGCGACGAGTCGCCCGTGATCCGCGGTGAATGGCTGGCCCCCGGCATGACCGTGGTGTCGATCGGCTCCACGCTGCCCGAGCAGCGCGAGGTCGATGAGCAGACCATCGCCCGTGCGTCCCTGATCGTCGCCGACATGCCCGAAGAGGTCGCTCATGACACGGGTGACATGCTGGCGGCGACCCGAGCCGGTGTCGACTTCGCCGGCAAGCTGGTGTCGCTCGCCGACCTGGTGGGAGGCAAGGCCATGCGAAAGCCGGACGACATCGTTCTCTACAAGTCCGTCGGCTCCGCGCTGCAGGACGTCATCACCGCCGAGATGCTGTTGGCCCGCGCCCGGGCCATGGGGATCGGTACCGAGATGGCCCACAGCATCGTGCCGGTCGCCAAGTAAGCCAACCAATCAACCCAAGGAATACCATGCCTACCTATCAACGCAAGGACGCTCGCGCCTGGGCGCGCGAACACCTCGTCGGCTGCTCCGCCGTCACCATTCCCAGCTACTCCGCAGACCTGAGCAAGCTGAACGAAAAGGGCATCCGCCACGACATCGCGCTTGCCAAGGAATTGGGCTACAGCTACACGCTTCTTTGCGCCGAGGTGGCAATCACGCCCGAAGAGAATGCGCAGTTCACCGCATGGGCGCGCGACACGGCGGGCAGCGACATGGGTCTCTTTTTCCATGCGGCTTTCGGCACCCTCGCCGAAAACATCCAGGCCGTGAAACTGGCGGAGAAGGCCGGCGCGGACATCGTGCTGCTGTCCTATCCCCCGCAGTTCTGGCCGACGACCGAGCAGGAGATCTACGACTACACCAAGCAGTTCTGCGACGCGACGCAGCTGGCCGTGATGCTGTTCCCGATTCCGCTGTGGGGCTTCGAGCGCGTCCATCCGGCGGGCATGTCGGTCGAGCTGGTGCGCCGCCTGCTGAAGGACTGTCCCAACATCGTGGCGATCAAGTCGGAGCAGGGATTTCCGCTGCCCGCGGGCCTGTGCGAGATGTACCACCACTTCCGCGACGACGTGGTGATCAGCTGCCCCATCGAAGGCGATGCCATCCCGCTCATGAGCGTGATGAAGCTGCAGTTCTCCGGCACCAGCAACACGCAATGGATGAGCACCTACTACCCGCGCGCCTTCGATCTGGCGAGAAGCGGCGAGTGGGAGTCCGCGATGGAGCTGTATTGGAAGGTCAACCCGGCGCGCAGCGCCAACGGCGCCGCCGCACAGAGCTACGCCGGCGGCACCGGCGTGTTGAACCGGACGATGTGGAAGTACCAGGACTGGCTGGCAGGCTTCAACGGCGGGCCTCTGCGTGCGCCAGCCATGCGTGTGCCGGACCGCCTCATGAAGATGCTGCGCCAGGGGTTGGTGGCATCCGGCCTGCCGGTCACCAAGGACCCGGACAGCGCCTACATGGTTGGCCGCAACCCGTGCTGAAAGAAGGCAGCATGCGACACCTCCTCGAGGACCCGGAACTCTTCCGCACCGCTGCCCATGTGGGCGGCGAGTGGATCGGCGCCACACCGCACGGCACCTACACGCTGCGCAATCCGGCCGACAACGCCGTCCTGGCCGAGCTTCCCCGCTTCAGGGAGGCGGAGACCGCCAACGCGATCGAAGTTGCCCACGCGGCTTTCCTGTCCTGGCGCAAGACCACGGCCAGGCACCGTTCGGAAGTGCTGCGCCGCTGGTACGAGCTGATGATCCGGCACCGCGACGATCTTGCAACGCTGATCACGCTGGAAGAGGGCAAGCCGCTTGCCGAAGCGAAGGTGGAGATCGACTACGCGGCCTCCTTCCTGCAATGGTTCTCCGAGGAAGCCAGGCGGGTGCGCGGTGATGTGATCCCGGCACCGAAGGACACCCAGCGCATCGTGGTGCTGAAGGAGCCGATCGGGGTCTGCGCGGCTATCACGCCCTGGAATTTCCCTGCGGCAATGATCACGCGCAAGGCCGGCCCGGCGCTGGCCGCGGGCTGCAGCATGGTCGTGAAGCCCGCCAGCCAGACGCCGCTCACGGCGCTGGCGCTCGCCGACCTGGCGCAGCGCGCCGGCGTGCCGCCGGGCGTGTTCAATGTGGTCACGGGCAATGACACGCGTGCCATCGGTCGCACGCTCACCAGCCATCCCCTCGTGCGCAAGATCACCTTCACGGGCTCGACGGAAGTCGGCCGCCTGCTGCTCGCGCAGGCCGCGGCAACGGTCAAGAAGTGCTCCATGGAGCTCGGCGGCAATGCGCCGTTCATCGTCTTCGACGATGCGGATCTCGATGCGGCTGCCGACGGCGTCGTTGCCGCGAAATTCCGCAACACCGGCCAGGCCTGCATCAGCGCCAACCGGGTGCTGGTCCAGGCGGGCGTGTACGACGCCTTCGCTGCCAAGCTCGCGGAGCGCGTGGCCAAGCTCCGTGTGGGAAACGGCCTGGAAGCGGGCGTGCAGCTGGGACCGCTGATCGACGACGCGGCCGTGGCCAAGGTCGAGGAGCACATCGCCGACGCGATTGCCAATGGCGCCACCGTCCTGCACGGCGGCAAGCGCCACGCGCTGGGCGGCCGCTTCCATGAGCCGACGATCATCGTGGGAGCGAGGTCAGGGATGGCCGTGGCTCGCGAGGAAACCTTCGGGCCCGTTGCACCGCTGTTCCGCTTCGAGAATGACGAAGAGGCTTTCGACCTCGCGAATGCCACCGAACTCGGCTTGGCCGCCTACCTGTACAGCCGCGACGCGGCCCGCATCTGGCGCGCGTCCGCTGCGATCGAGTCGGGAATGATCGGCATCAACTGCGGCCTGATCTCGAACGAGGTGGCGCCCTTCGGCGGGGTAAAGCAGAGCGGGCTCGGCCGCGAGGGCTCGCACCACGGCATCGAGGAATTCCTCGAGATCAAGTACCTTTGCTGGGACGGGCTGGCGCCCGCCTTCGGTTGACGCCTTCCAGAAAAACCAGGAGACAGAAATGAAGCAACAGCGTCGCCCCGCGTGGATCTACTTGCTTTTTGCCGCGATTGCCATGCTTGCCACGACCAGCACGGCCCATGCACAGCCGAACGTGACCAAGATGGTCGTGCCCTTTCCCGCCGGCGGCGTCACCGACCAGGTGGCGCGCATCATGGCGGAGCACATGGGCCGGCAGCTCGGCCAAGTCATCATCATCGACAACAGGCCCGGCGCCGGCAGCCGGCTGGGTGTCGAGGCCGTCATCAAGTCGCCCGGCGACGGCACGACGCTGCTGTTCACCAACTCGAGCTACAGCATCCTCCCGGTCGTCGATCCGAAGATTTCCTTCGATCCCGCGAAGGCGCTGGCGCCGGTCAGCATGACCGCCACCTATGGCCTGCAGATCGTCGCGAAGAAGGACATCCCCGCGAACACGCTGGCCGAGTTCATCGCGTACGCGAAAAAGAATCCCGGGAAGCTCAGCTATGGCAGCGCCGGCATGGGCAGCGGCGCGCATTTTGCCGGCGAGTATTTCAGGTCGCTGACCGGAACTTTCCTCGTGCACATTCCCTATCGCTCCACGTCAGGCGCGTTGAACGATGTCACGGGTGGGCAGCTGGACCTGGCGTTCGATGCCTCGGCCAAGCCGCTGGTCGATGCGGGGCACATCAAGCTGCTGGCGGTCACCAGCAAGCAGCGGGATCCGCGCTTTCCCGGCACGCAGACGGCAGCAGAGGCCGGCGTGAAGGCCTTCGTACTCGAATCCTGGGTCGGCGTGCTGGCCCCGGCAACGACGCCGCAGCCCTTGCTCGAGAAGCTGAACAAGGCAGCGGGCGCGGCTTTGGCCGACCCTGCGGTGCAAAAACGGTTCGCGGAACTCGGGCTGCGGCCCGAGGGCGGAACCTCCGCCCGCCTTGCCGATGCGATACGCGACGACCTCGTGCTCTATCGCGGCATCGCCAAAGAGTCCAAGCTCCAATTCGAATAGGAGGAACACCATGAACTTTCCATCCATCCATCGCGTGGTCACCGGCCACGACGCGCAAGGCAATGCCGTGATCACCAGCAATGGACCGCTGCCGGTCGTGGCGCAGCTCAAGGCCATCCCGGGCACCGTCTTCTACGAGGTGTGGGCGACCACGGGCACGCCGGTGCGCGTCGACAACGGCCCGGACCCGACCACCGGACCGCTGACGCTGCCACCGCCGTCGCATGGCACGCGCTTCCGGTTCGTCGACATTCCGCCGGACAGCGAGGAGCTGTTCAGTCGCAGCGCCGAGCAGTTGCGCGCGGGTTTCAGCGAGATCGGGGACATGGCGGCTTCCACCGCGGACCGGGGCGCGCCGCACCCGCTGATGCACCGCACGGAGAGCGTCGACTACGGTGTCGTGATGGAGGGCGAGATCACGCTGGTGCTGGACCAGGGCGAGGTGCAACTGCGCGCCGGCAGCGTCGTCGTGCAGCGCGGCACCAACCATGCGTGGGCCAACCGCTCCGGTAAGCCATGCCGGATGCTCTTCGTCCTGGTCGACGGCACATACGATCCGGCCATCGGCCAGGCGCTGGCCGCGCGGGGCTGAGGCGATGAAACTCGCATCCCTGAAGGGCGGCAAGGACGGCGGCCTCGTCGTGGTGTCGCGCGACCTGCAGCGATCAGTGAGCGCGCAGGCGATCGCGCCGACCCTGCTCAACGCACTGGAACGCTGGGGCGAGTGCGAGCCGCGACTTCAGCAACTCTATGCCCGGCTCAATGCGGGGCAGGTGGAGGGCGAATTTGCGTTCGATCCGCGCCAGGCTGCCGCGCCGCTGCCGAGGGCGCCGCAATGGTGCGACGGCTCCGCCTTCCTGAACCACGGCCGCCTGATGGAGACGGCGTTCAACCTCGCGCCGATCCCCGACATGGAGACGATCCCGTTGATCTACCAGGGCGGATCCGACGACTTCCTGGGACCCACCGACGACGTTTCGCTGCCGGACGAGGCGCATGGCATCGATTTCGAGGGCGAGTACGGCGTGATGCTGCGCGAGGTGCCGCTCGGCGCTTCGCCGCAACTAGCACAGGGGTGCATCGCGCTGCTGGTGCAGATCAACGACGTGAGCCTGCGTGCCTTCGGCCCGCGCGAGATAAAGACCGGCTTCGGATTTTTTCAGGCCAAGCCGTCCTCCAGTTTTGCGCCGGTGGCGGTGACCCCGGACGAGATCGGCGAGCATTGGCGGGATGCGCGCGTGCACCTGGACCTCCACGTCGAATGCAACGGCGCGTGGTTCGGCAACCCGAACGGCGGCGAGATGAACTTCGGCTTCGACGAGCTGATCGCGCATGCGGCCGCGACGCGCCGTCTGTCCGCCGGCACGATCATCGGCAGCGGCACGGTCTCCAACGCGGGAGGGCAGAAGGGCTCGGCCTGCATCGCGGAGCGCCGTGCCATCGAGGCCATCGAACACGGTGCACCGAAGACGCCATTCATGCGCTTCGGCGACCGCGTCCGCATGGAGGCGCGCCAGGACGGCGGACCGGTTTTCGGCGCCATCGACCAGCGCATCGTTCGCGCGCCCACGCCGCCGCAGGCGTGAGCGGAACCATGCGAGTCCTGATCACCGGCGGTGGCGGCTTCATCGGGGCCCACCTCGCCGACCTGCTGCGTGAGCGCGGCGAACTCGGCGGTCGGCGCATCGGAGCACTGGCGCTCGCCGACCAGGCCTTGCCGGAGACGGCAGGGGAGACCGCCATCCGCGGTGATCTCACGCAGCCTGCCGTGATGGCGAAGGTCGCAACGTTCCGGCCCGACGTGGTCTTTCACCTCGCGGCCGTCCCTGGAGGTGCGTCCGAGGCCGACTACGCGCTCGGCCGACGGGTCAACCTCGACGCATCGCTTTCGTTGTTCGAGGCCTTGGCTGCGAGCGGCACCCGGCCCACGGTCGTGTATGCAAGCAGCATCGCGGTGTACGGCACCGACCTGCCGGACCTTGTCACGCCGAAGACGCCATTGCGACCTCCGCTCACCTACGGCGCACACAAGCAGGTGTGCGAGATCCTGCTGGCGGACTTCACGCGCCGCGGTCTTCTGGACGGCCGATCGGTCCGGCTCCCCGGCATCGTCGCCCGCGCGAAGCGCAGCGTGGGTCTCTCCTCCGCATTCATGAGCGACATCCTGCACGCGCTCAAGGCCGGCGAAACCTTCACCTGCCCCGTAGGTCCCGAGGCCACGGCGTGGTGGATGTCGGCGCAGCGCTGCGCCGAGAACCTGGTCCATGCGGCAGTCATGGATGCCTCGCGCGCCGACCTGGGGCGGGCTTGGCCGTTGCCCGTGCTGCGTCTCTCGATCGGGGACATCATCGATACGTGCTCGGCACGCTACGGCGAATCCCGTCGCGGTTTGGTGTCATTCCAGCCTCGCCCTGACGTGGAGGCGGTGTTCGGGCGCTATCCGCGCCTCGACGATGCATCGGCCCGCGCACTAGGATTGCGAGACGATGGCTCGGCGGATGACTTGGTGCGCCGCGCACTTGGTGAGATCAACTGATCCGAAGCGCCGCTCCAACGCGGGCCGAAAAGTCCGGCCCGGTTATGAGCCCAGCAGATTCCTCCGCACGTGCAATAGGTGATCCCGGACACATGCCGTCGCGCGCACCAGGTCTCGGTCGGTCAGGGCGCCCACGATTTGCCGGTGCTCAATTTGATAGGACAGGCGTCGCTCGGTGGAAAGGCTGTGGCGCTTCAGCGCCCCCCAATCGTCCTGTGCCCGCGCCTGGTTGATCAACTGGAAGATGTTGGTGACGAGGGAGTTGTGTGCGGCGAGGGCGATCGTTGCATGAAGCTGGCCATCCCAGATCTCGAATTCCTCCATGCTGGCGGCAGCCTCCGCCTTGTCGCAGCACTGCGCCATCTTCGCGAAGTCGTTCTGCGAGGCATTGCGGATGATCATTTCGACAATGCTCGGTTCGATCGCGAGCCTGGCCTCCATGAGTTCCGCCGGGCTGACCGATCCCGAGATGCTTGCCAAGCCCGATGGCGTTCCTTCCCCGAGGGTCGCAGGATCGAAGGCTTCGCTCACATAGGTTCCGCTTCCAACGGTTTGCGTGATGACACCTGCGACCTTGAACTGCGCCAGGACGCGCCGAACCGTCGAGCGGCCGATCCCGAAGGACTCGCTGAGTTGGCGCTCGGTGGCGATCCTGTGGCCTTGGCGCCATTCGCCGGTCTTGAGCTTGCCGAGGATTGCGTCCCTCAATACCGCCGCGTGGTCCATCGTCGTTCCTTGAATGGCCGAAATCATAGCAAAGCGTTGTCCGAGTCGGCTCAAGTTAAACCAATTAGGCCCAATTCTGAAGTCGCATATCAGCGAATAATTCCTTGAAAATGGCGGGACAAAGGAGAGCCTTCTCGCATCCAATTGGTTCTAGAATGAGCTCATAGGGCCAAATTGGGTTGGCTCTAGAACCAATTGGAGCGATATGAAAATCGGACGTGTTTCTCATCAGGGTCGGGTGCGCATGGTCCTGGTCGACGAGGCGGGCAGCAAGGTCACATTCGTCGGCGGCGTTTTTTCGAATCATCTGAACCCGGTGCAGGCCGTGATCGAGCGCCGGATCACAGCAGCGGAACTCGAGGCACTCAGGGATGGCGAGGCCAACTTCGTCGACGTCACCTTCCTGTCGCCGATTCCCGTTCCTGTGCGGAACATCTTCGCGGTAGGCAAGAACTACATCGAGCACGCCGCCGAGTTCGACAAGAGCGGATTCAATGCCACCAGTGGCGCTGCCGCGGTCCCGGCCTTTCCGCAGATCTTCACCAAGGCCACGACCTCGCTCGCCGGTCCCACCGACGACATCCGTTTCGACCCGGCCCACACCTCGTCGGTCGACTACGAAGGCGAAATCGGCGTGGTGATCGGAGCAGAGTGCCGCAACGTCGCCCCGGCCGATGCGCTCGGCAAGGTCTTTGGTTTCATCGCGCTCAACGACGTGACGGCACGTGACCTGCAGAAGAACCACGCGCAATGGTTCCTGGGCAAGTCGCTCGACACCTTTTGTCCCGTGGGTCCATGGATTGCGACATCGGACGAGTCGCCCGCCGCTTCGCTCAAGGTCCAGACATGGGTGAATGGCGAACTGCGCCAGAACGGCGTGCTGACGGACCTCATCTTCGACGTTCCGACCTTGATCGCCACGCTGTCGAAGGCAATGACATTGCTGCCAGGCGACATCATCGCGACCGGCACGCCCGTCGGTGTCGGTGTCGGCCATACGCCCCCCAAGTTCCTGCAGGACGGCGACCTCGTTCGCGTCGCGGTGACGGGACTCGGCGAACTGAACAACCGCGTTCGCACCAGGTGACTGCGGCGCAGCCCTGCGCGTCCGACAAATAGACCAACAACGGAGACAACTCGATGATCGATTCAAAGAACCCTTGGGGCTTGGCAGCCCTGGCCGCAGCTGCACTGCTTGCCGGTGCGCCGGCCGCAGCTCAGGAGGCCTATCCCTCGAAGCCGATCACCATGATCGTGCCCTTTCCGCCTGGCGGTGTGGCCGACATCGCTGCCCGGCCAGTGGCGGAAGCCATGGGGCGCTACCTGAAACAGCCCATCGTGATCGAGAACAAGGCCGGTGCGGGCGGCGGAGTGGGCATGTCGCAGGTCGCCAAGGCAAAGCCCGACGGGTACACGGTACTGATGGCGCTTGCCTCCATCGTGGTGCTGCCCGAGGCGGACACCGTTCTTCAGCGCAAGCCCATGTTCGAGCTCAAACAGCTGAAGCCCGTTGCACGCTTCACCGCGGATCCCGTTGTCCTCGTCGTCCAGGCCGACAGTCCCTGGAAGGACTTCAAGCAGTTCACGGCAGCGCTGCGGCAGAAGCCGGGTGGCTATACCTTCGGCTCCTCCGGGAACTATGGAACGATGCATGTGCCGCTCGAGCAGCTGAAAGCTGCCACGAAAACGTCCATGCTGCACATTCCCTATACCGGCGCAGGCCCGGCGGTGGTGGCACTTCTCGGCGGCCAGGTGGATGCCGTCGCGACGGGACCATCGACCGTTGCGGGGCAGATCCAGGCAGGCAAGTTGCGTGCACTCGCGCAATGGGGCGATGGCCGCATTCCAACGCTTCCCGACGTGCCGAGCCTGAAGGAGCTGGGCGTGCCCGTCACCTATTCGCAATGGACTGGCGTATTCGTCCCTGCATCGACGCCAGATGCCATCATCAACAAATTGCGCGAAGCCGCGAAGTTCGCTGCGAGCGACGCGCGCGCGGTCCAGTCGTTGCAATCCGCCGGAACCTACGTCCAGTATCTCGATGCGCCCGATTTCGAGAAATTCGTTGCGAAGGACGCTGAGTCGATGGCGAAGGTGGTCCAGCGGATCGGCAAGGTCGAGTAACTTCGCGCAGCCCGGTATTGCGCGTGGGAGTACCGCAGGAACGGCCTGTCAGGCTGCGGCTCCGGTGCTCGCCTGGAGCCGTAGAGGCTGCCAGCATCAGCGCACAGTTAGCTGCTCTGCTCCCGCGGAATTCCGGTTACTGTCACCGGCGAAGGTTCGCGTGCGGCTCGCTTGAAGATCGACGGCGAGACGCCGATGTGCTCTTTGAAGAAGCGCGAGAAGTTTTCCGGGGCGGAGAAGCCGAGGTCCAGCGCGACATCTGTCAATGCGCTGCCTTCGGCCACACGTCGCATGGCTTCTTCGACCCGCACGCCACTTCAGAAAACCTGCGGCGTCGTGTTGAGCTGCTCGCGAAAATAAGGCGAAGAAGTGGCCGCGAGACAGACCCACCTTCGCTGCTTGCCAGTCGGAGTTCAGATTTCTTGCCGTGGACTCTGTGGAGGTACGGCAAGGTATTGTTGTTGTCAGATCAACCAGCCCAAGGGCGAGCGGCCTACTCAGGCCGGATGCGGCGGACGAATTGGTGCGCCGGGCACTGGGCGAGATCCACTGATTCCAGCGAGCGGCGGCTTCAGCTCGCTCCGTTCACTGCAGGCAGCTCGACCGTGAACTCCGCGCCGCCTTCGGGGTGATTGCGGACGCGCAGGGTTCCGCCATGCTGCTCGATGATCCCGTAGCTGATCGAGAGGCCGAGCCCGGTGCCCTTGCCGACCGGCTTGGTGGTGAAGAACGGATCGAAGATCCGGGAGAGCAGCTCGGGTGCGATGCCGGGCCCGTTGTCGCGCACGGACAGCCGGTTGCGCGTGGCGCCGGCGCGGGCATGGATCCACAGATGCGGCGCGCGCGCAGGCTGGGCCGTGCTGGCCGCATCCACGGCGTTCTGGATCAGGTTCATCACGACCTGCTGCAATTGTCCGAGGCTGCCTTCGACGAGGCATGGCGAAGCCGGCTGCCAATCGACCTTCAGCGGCTGCGACGTGCCTTTGGACACCCAGAGAATGGCACGTTCGGCCACGTCGTTGAGGTCCACGCGTTTCCGTTCTTCCGGATCCATGGCCGAGAACCTCTTCAAGCCGTTCACGATGGCCGCGGTGCGCTGCGCGCCCTCCAGCGTGCCCTCGATGAGCGACGGCAGGTCATCCAGAAGATGCTCGATGCGAAGCCGGGTGCGCAGTTCGAGCAGGGCCTGCGGGTCCTTGTCCTCGTGAACGGCCGCCATGTAGGTGCGCAGCTTGTCGCTGTAGCGACTCAGCGCATGCACGTTGCCGAGCACGAAGCTGATCGGGTTGTTGAGTTCGTGCGCCACGCCCGCCACCAGCCGGCCCAGCGACGCCATCTTTTCCGAATGCAGTAGCTGCTGCTGGGTCTGCTTGAGCGCCTCGTGCGCCGAGCGCAGCTCCTGGTAGGCGCGGCGCAGTTCGGCCGTCGGCCGCGCGACGAACACCGTGCCGACACGGCGGCCCGAAGGCGTGGCGCGCGGGGTGCAGTTGGCGTCGACCGGCACGCTGCTTCCGTCGGCGGCGAACAGGTTCAGCTCGATCGTCTCGCCGCGCCGGGTGGGGCTGGCGTTCATGAGCACCGCATGCGCCCGCGCGATGCTGCCGGCGTCCGCCAGCAGGGCGAGGAGGGAGGTGCCGCGCAGGTCGGCGTCGCTGCGGCCGACCAGTTCGCACAAGGCCGCGTTCGTCTCCTCGATCTCGCCCTTTTCGGTGCAGACCAGCAGCACGTCCGACATGGCGGACAGGATGCTGAAGATGAACTGCTGCGATTGCTCGAGTTCCTCGTTCTTCTTCTCGAGCTCGACCTCGTCCTGAACCAGCTGCGAATAGACCTCGTCCATCTTCTGGATCACGTCCAGCCAGGTGGCGTCATCCACGCCATGCGGCGCTGCCCTCGGGCGTTCGGTGCGGCGCGGCGGCATCAGTGGACGGTGCAGACCATGCACGGATCGAAGGAACGCACGATGTGCTGCACCGAGACGGGCGTCGTCTCGCCCTCGTGCACCGGCGCGCCCTCGAGCGCGCTTTCGAGGGCGCCCGGCGTGCCGGCCGCGTCTCGCGGAGAGAAGTTCCAGGTGGTCGGCGCAACGATCTGGTAGTTCTCGATCTGGCCGCGCCGCACCGAGATCCAGTGCCCCAGGCTGCCGCGTGCCGCTTCGCTCAGGCCGACGCCGGTGCCCTCGTCGGGCAACGCGCCACTGGCGCAGTACGGCTCGCCGGGCTCCAGTGCGAGCATCCATTGCTCCATCAGCGGCACCACCTGCGCAAGCTCCAGCAGGCGTGCCAGCACGCGCGTGAAGACGGTGCCGCCATGGCGCCCCACCATGTTGCGCACGAGCGGATGGCCAGCGGCGAGCTGCCGCGCGATGGCACCGGTTTCGACCACCTCTCCGGCAAGGCGGGGCGCCTTGTTCCAGGTGTAAGCGCCCGGCTTGTCGCCGGCGGGCACCGTCAGGCCTTCGCGTGGATGCCGCGGACCGCCGTCGTCCGCAAGCCATGCGTGTGTCGCGTCTTCGAGGATGCCGCGCTCGTCGAGGGGGCCGAGGCTGTCGCCGTCGGCGCGCCAGACGCCGCGCGGGAACACGAACTCGGCGCCGGGCTGCGGGTAGGCGCCATAGCTCAGGTACCGGCCCGGCCCGTTGCCCAGGTCCATCAGGCCCGCGTCGCGTGCAATGGCCAGGAACATCCTGAAATCCCCTCGAAGAGGCGCGCTGGCATCCCAGTCCCACAGCTCGTCGGCGCTTGCGAGCGAGAGCACCTGCTCCAGCGGCGCGGCAAACAGCTGCTGCTCCAGAAAGCGCCGGAACTCGCGCATGCGTGCCAGCAGCCGCGTGCGCTCGGCGCCATCGACAGCCCGCGTCGAACCGCCAGGTTCGATGCTCTGCGTGTGCGGCCACTTGCCGGCCAGGAGGCCGAGCATCGTGAACCAGCGCTGCCGCGCCGCGATGGCCTGGCGCGCCTGCTCGCCGGTCGTCGGGTCGAAGCGGCGCAGGGCTTCGGCGTGCCAGGGCCGTCCGGCGTACACGGCCCGGGTGAAGTCGGGCATGAAGAACAGATAGAAATGCGTCAGGTGGTCGGCCATGTTCTCGGTGGCCAGGATCACGTTGGTCACATGCTGCCCGTTGGGCGGCATGCACAGGCCGCCCATGTCGGCGAGCGCGCGGGCCGAGGCGACCGACTGCGACACCGAGCAGATGCCGCAGATGCGCGGCACGTAGACCAGCGCGTCGTGCGGCCGCTTGCCCTGCAGGATCTGCTCGAAGCCGCGGTACATCGGCGAGTTCACGCGGGCGGACGACACGCGTCCATGCTCGATGTCGAGCGTGACCTCCAGGTCTCCCTCGACGCGGTTGAAAGGACCGACCAGCAGGCGTGTCATGGCGGCAGGCTAGCGCAGGCGGGTCTTGCGCACCGCAGGCGCCACCTGGAGGTGGTCCGCCGTGGCGTTGGCTTTCACGCGCTTGGGCGTGGCCGACTTCGACAGCGACGCCAGCGCGACGAACCAGGCCTTGGGCATGTCGGTCGGCAGGCCGATGGGAATGCCGGCGATCTTGGGCGTCTCGTGGAACGGGTGCCCCGGCTCCTGGAAGCCCGGCTCGGTGCAGGCGATGCAGGCGTAGCCGCCGCGGGTGCAGGAGCCTTCTCCGTTCCACAGCCGCGTGTTGCAGTCGGCATGCACCTGCGTGCCCTTGCAGCCCATGTGCTCCATCATGCAGCCCAGGTCCGAGGGCTTCTCGGCGCTGGCCTTGAACTCGTAATACTCGTTGCGGGTGCAGCCGTGGTGCACCAGCTGGTCGGCATAGAACCGCGGCCGGTTCAACGGGTCCAGGTCGGCGGCGGAGAACTGGCCGGCCGCCAGCGCCATGAGGCTGTCAATCACCCACCCGGGATGCGTTGGGCAGCCCGCCACGTTGATGACCGGCAGGCCGCTGCCGCAGCGGAATTCCGCGCCGAGCAGGCCGCCCGGGCGGTCGTCCTCGTACTGGAGGCCGCAGGCATCGGTCGGGTTGCTCCCTCCCGCGGTGATGCCGCCCCACGCCGCGCAGCTGCCGATCGCCACGACCTGCCGCGCCGTCGCGGCCAGCCGGCGGACCCAGTCGATCATCGGGATGCCTGTGCCGGCCAGGACATGGAAGCGGCCGGTGTTGTTCGGCCCGCGCAGCAGCGAGCCTTCGATGCACAGCGCATCGACGCGCAGGCGGCCATCGGCGGCGCGCTCGAGCAGTTCGATGAGCTCGCAGCCGCTTTCGAGCGACAGCGACGGATGCCACAGCAGGTTGATGCCGGCGTCGCGCAGCTGGCCGTGGAAGTCCGCCGTGTCGGCGCAAAGAAGCGACATGCTGCAGCCGCCGCAGCCGCCCGACTGCAGCCACAGGACGTTGAAGTTCGGCGTCGTGATGTCCATCGGTTCAGCCCTCCAGCCCGAAGCGGGCCATCTTGCCGCGCAGGCCGACCCGGGACAGCCCCAGCTCCTTGGCCACGCGGGTCTTGTTCCATCGGTTGCGCAGCAGCGTCTCGCGCAGCAGCATGGCCTCGATCGCATCGAGCCGCTCGGCCAGCGTGCCGCTGGCCGGCAGGGACGGCGATTGCGCGGTGGCGGTGCGTCCCGCCTGGCCCTGCAGGACCCGCGTGGAGAAGGCGGTGCCGTCGATCAGGTCGTCGGCGCTCAGCGCCACCGCGCGCGAGATCTCGTTGCGCAGCTCGCGTATGTTGCCGGGCCAGGGGTAGGTCATGAGGCAGGCCATCGCCTCGTCCGAGAGCGCCGCGCCGGGCCGCCCGAGCGCCTCGCCCACCTCGTTCACGAGCCGGCGCGCGATCGGCCCGATGTCTCCGCCGCGCTCGCGCAGCGGCGGCACCGTGAGCGTCACGCAGGCGATGCGGTAGAACAGATCCTCGCGGAAATGTCCCTCATGCACCCGCTGCTCGAGGTTGCGATGCGTGGCCGCGATGACGCGCACATCGACCGGCACGGTGCGCGGCGAGCCGACGGGCCGCACCTCGCCCTCCTGGAGCACCCGCAGCAGGCGCAGCTGGAACGCGGCCGAGGTTTCGCCGATCTCGTCGAGGAAGACGGTGCCGCCATTGGCGCGCTGGAACAATCCGACATGGTCTTCGAACGCACCGGTGAACGCGCCGCGCTTGTGGCCGAAAAGCTCCGACTCGAGCAGCGTGTCGGGAATGGCGGCGCAGTTCTCGACCACGAAGGGCCCGCTGGCGCGGGGGCTCGCGTAATGCACCGCGCGTGCCAGAAGCTCCTTGCCGGAGCCCGACTCTCCGAGTACCAGCAGGCTGAGGTCGTAGCGCGCGACGCGCGCCGCCAGCTCGCACACCGCGTCGAGCGGGCTGCCGTCGGCGCGCTCGATGCGATCGAAATCGAAGGCAGTGCGCGCCCGCTCCAGCTTGTTGGCGGCTCGGCGCCGCAGCACCGGCGTGCTGGTGCGCAGCTCGAGGTCGAGCCGGTTCATGTCGCGCTGGAGCATCTGGGCTTCGGCCGCATCGCGCACCGTGCGCAGCAGGTGGTCGGGGACCCACGGCTTGAGCAGGTACTGGTAGATGCCGGCGTCGTTGATGCCCGCGATGATGTCCTCGGAGTCGGTGTAGCCCGAGATCACGATGCGCACCGTGTCGGGCCAGCGCTCGCGCACCTCCTTCAGGAAGGTGACGCCGGTCTCGCCGGGCATGCGCTGGTCGCACAGGATCACGCTGACCGGTTGGCGCTCGAGCTGGCGGCGGGCCTCGTCCGCATCGCTGGCCGTCAGCACGGCGAACTCCTCGTCGAGCGTGCGGCGGATCGCGTCCTGCGAGCGCACCTCGTCGTCGACGACGAGGACAGTCGGTACCGGCGCGGCCGGCATCATCGGGCGCTCGCGGCGTTCATGCCGTCGCGGTGCCGGGCCAGGTGACGAGGCGTCCATGCCATGGGCAGCTTGTGGACGAAGTGATACCGCGCGACATGAAAGCTCGGGTCGAAGCCGTAGAAATTGCGATGCATGCGTGAAAGCTCATGAAGGCGGTAGTCGGCGAGAGGGCGCGCGGTCTCGTCGGCGCTGCGCCGCCGCGTCTTTGCGGCGATCCTTTGCTCGATATTGTGCGCCGCGGCCAGCGCCGTCGCATGGGTGATTGCCAGCGCCTCGAACGCCGTTGCCGCCACATCCATGCACCGGTCGATGAGTCCGATCGACAGGGCCTGCGGCGCGCCCAGCGGAAGGCGCCCCGCCATCAGCGCGGCCGCACCCTCGTCGCCGAGGCGGCGCGGCAGGAGGTAGGTCCAGTACTCCGAGCCGTACAGGTTCCCCATGTTCTTGTAGTGAGGGTTCAGCACCACGCCGCGGTGCGCCCAGACCTCGTCGGCGGCAAGCGCGAGAAAGGCCCCGCCGGCGCCGGCATTGCCGCGCAGCAGTGCGATGGTCAGCCGGTCGGTGGTGTGGATGACCGCCTCGGCCAGGTCGTCCATCGCCTCGATGTTGCGCATCGACTCGTCGGCGGCGCTGTCGTCCTCGCGGTACGAGGCCGCCTCGATGCAGTTCAGGTGGATGCCGTTGCTGAAGAAGTCGGCGCCGCCGGCGATGAGCAGCACGCGCGTGTCGCGGGCCGTGGCCTCGCGCCACGCGGCCAGAAGGCGTCGGCATTGCGCCGTCGACATCGCGCCGTTGTAGAACTCGAACGACAGGCAGCCGACGCGGGCGCCCGGGGCGCCGAACTCCTGGTAGCGGATCTCCCCCCACTCGCCGCTCGCGCGCTCCAGCGGCACGTTCATCGCGGGGAGCGCCTCGAAGGCCGCGCCGAAGGCAAGATCGCATGGCAGCTTGAAGGCCTTGCCGCCGCAGGGGCCGGCAAGGCTGGCGTGGCCGATCCAGACCGCGCCGTCGACCGTGCGGCGCAGCACGGCCCCGTCGCGGCGGCCGATCAGCGCGCCGGGTGGCGAGGCGTCGGGTGCATCCGGCGTGGCGGCGTGCGCGTCGAACACGCGGCATGGCTGGCCGAAGAGCTCGTCCTGCACGCCGGGATGGCCGTCGGCGCTGCGGATCTTCGCGAGCACGGTGGCCGTCTTGTCCTTCGACCAGTCGATGCAGCGCTCGGCTTGGGGCAGCGGGCCGCGCCAGGTGGAAGCCGCGGGCCGGGCCGGGCTCTCGCCGTCGGGGCCGCCGGCCTCGAAGTTCGCCACGGCACGCAGCACCGCATCGACGGCCGCCTCCGTCACTTCCCGCCGGTACAGGCTGCCTTTGGCGGCCGCCCGCATCGCGAAGCCGGCGTGCGCCCACACCGGGCCCGCATCGAAGGCCTCGTTGGCCTGCAGCACGGTCACGCCCCAGGCGGGCTCGCTTTCGCGCACGGCCCAGTCGAGCGCCGCAGGGCCGCGGTCACCGACCGGCCCGGGGTGCACGATGAGGCACGGCTGACGCTGCCACACAGAAGGCTGGATCAGCCGCTTCAGGAACGGTGCGATCACCAGGGCGGGGCGGAACAGCTCGACCGCCTCTTCGGTGACGCGGTCGGCGATGTCGAGCTCGACCGAGACCTCGTGGCCCCGCGCGCGCAGCTCGCAGAACAGGCGCTGGCTCAGACTGTTGAAGCTGTGACACAGCAGCAGGATGCGCAGCGGGGCGGGCGTCATCTCAGCCCCGCAGTCCGGCCAGCACCTGCGCGGCGCCGGCCTTGCCCAGGTACAGCGCCAGCCGCGCCTCGATCGTGCCGAGCGCGGCGTTGTAGGCCGCAGTTTGGGTGGCGGCCACGAGGGCTGCCGCGATGATCGGCGCATCGGGTCCGAAGTGCGGCCCCAGCCGGGCGATCGCCTCGCGCTTCAGTGGCTCGAGCCGATCGGACTCGTCCAACGGCGGGACGGGCGGCGCCTGTACCGGCCGGGGCGCCGGGGCCTGGATCGCCGGCCGCCGGAGCGCGACCAGGCCGCGCCGGTGCAGCTCCTGGATCAGGACGTCGGCGTCCGGCCCGAGCGTCGCGCGCAGCGCCTGCACGCTGTCCTGGCCGTTGACGAGGATCAGCGCCGTTCGCGCCCGCCCGGCCGAAGAACGTTCGGCCAGTGCCGCACGGCCGGCTTCTGTCTTGGCGAAGATGCGTTTGGAGGCCTGGTCGTCCATCTCGGTCCGCGCCAAGGCGGCCTTTCAGCAGATGCGCGGCAACTGCTCGCCGCTCAGCCAATCGACGACGCGCCGGCCGCCGAAGCTGGTCTCCATCTGCACGAAGCGGTGGGGGTCCTCGGTGACGCTGCCGATGCGCACGGCATTCGCGCCGAGCGGATGCGCGCGCATGGCCGCCAATACCGCTTCCGCGGCGTCGGGCGCGCAGATCGCGACCAGCTTGCCTTCGTTGGCGACATAGAGCGGATCGAGGCCGAGCAGCTCGCACGCCGCCTCGACCTGCGGCAGCACCGGAATGGCCGCCTCCTCGAGCAGCATGCCCACGTTCGACTGGCGCGCGATCTCGTTCAGCGTGGTCGCGAGGCCGCCGCGCGTCGGATCGCGCAGCACACGCACACCGTCCGAGGCCGCGAGCATCGCTGCCACCAGCCCATGCAGCGCCACACTGTCGGAGGCGACGGTGGTTTCGAAATCCAGCGATTCCCGTTTCGACAGCACCGCCACGCCATGCTCGCCGATCGTGCCCGAGAGCAGCACCGCGTCGCCCGGGCGCGCGTTGGCGCCCGAAATGTGGACCCCGGCGGCGACGACGCCGACGCCGGTGGTGCTGATGAACACGCCGTCGCCCTTGCCCTTCTCGACGACCTTCGTGTCGCCGGTGACCACCGGCACGCCGGCCGCGCGCGAGGCCGCGGCCATCGAGTCGACGATGCGTTTCAGGTCGGCGAGCGGAAAGCCTTCCTCGAGGATGAAGCTCGCCGCAAGGTAGAGCGGCACCGCGCCGCACATCGCAACGTCGTTGATCGTGCCGTGCACCGAGAGCGAGCCGACGTCGCCACCGGCAAAGAACAGGGGCGAGACGACGTGGCCGTCGGTGGCCATCACGAGCCTGGCACCCACCGGGATCGCCAGCGCCGCGCCGTCGTCGCCCTGGCGAAGGTACTCGTTGTCGAACGCGGCAAGGAACAGCTCCTCGATCAGCTGCGCCGCCGCCCGCCCGCCGGCCCCATGGCCCATGTCGACGCGTCCGTGGCGGATGTCGAGCGGGCGGATGTAGTCCTTCTTCATGCGGCCACCTCGACCCTGACCGCAATGTCCTTGAAGCGCCCGTACGAGTAGTGCGCGGCGCATGCGCCCTCCGACGACACCATGCAGGAGCCGACCGGGTTCTCCGGCGTGCAGACCGTACCGAAGATCTTGCAGTCGGTAGGCTTCTTGACCCCGCGCAGGATCGCGCCGCACTCGCAGGCCTTGTTGTCCGGCACCGGCTGGTAGCCCAGGCCGAAGCGGCGCTCGGCGTCGAATTCCGCGAACGCCGAGCGAATCTTCAGCGCGCTGTACGGCACTTCGCCCAGGCCGCGCCACTCGAAGCTGCTGCGCAGTTCGAACACCTGCGAGACCAGCGCCTGCGCATGCAGGTTGCCGTCGCGGTTCACCGCGCGGGTGAATTCGTTCTCGACCTCTGCGCGGCCTTCGTTGACCTGGCGCACCAACATCAGCACGGCCTGCATCACGTCGAGCGGCTCGAAGCCGGCAATCACGACCGGCTTGCGATATTCCTCGGCGAAATGTTCGTAAGGCGCCGAGCCGATCACGATGCTGACGTGGGCCGGCCCGACAAAGCCGTCGATCGGCACGGTGCCGAACTCGCGGACCTCAGGCGATTCGAGAATGTGCGTGATCGCGGAAGGGGTCAGCACATGGCAGCACAGCACGCTGAAGTTCTTCAATCCTTCCTGCTGTGCGGTGCGGATCGTCAGCGCCGTCGGCGGCGTGGTGGTCTCGAAGCCGATGGCGAAGAACACCACTTCGCGGCCGGGCTCGCGGCGCGCGATCTCGAGCGCATCGGCGCCGGAATACACCATGCGGATGTCGCCGCCGCGGGCCTTCGCGCGCACCAGCGAGAGCCCGCCGGAGGCCGGAACGCGCATCGTGTCGCCGTAGGTGCAGACGATGGCCCCGCGCTCGAGCGCGAGCTGGATCGCCAGGTCGATGCGCCCGATCGGCAGCACGCACACCGGGCATCCCGGACCATGGATCATGCGCACGTTGTGCGGCAGCAGCTCGCCGATGCCATAGCGCGAGATCGCGTGCGTGTGGCCGCCGCAGAACTCCATGAAGCTGTACAGCCGGCCGGGCTGCGCCTCCGCGTGCAGACGGGCCTGGATCTTCTTCGCGATGGCTCCGTCGCGGAATTCGTCGATGTACTTCATGGCAGGGCCGCCTCATGGGTTGCGGCGAGCTGCGCCAGCGTGCCGAACATGGCCAGCGTGCGCTGGGCCTCCTCGGGGTCGATCCGCCCGATGGCGTGGCCGACGTGCACGATCACATAGTCGCCGACCACGGCGTCAGGCACCAGTGCGACCGAGATTTCCTTGCGGATGCCGCCGAGTTCGACCAGCCCCAGCGCACCAGGGCGCAGTTCGATCAGTTGGGTGGGAATGGCTAGGCACATGGCATGGCTTCTCGTGAAATGGGGGAGGGTGCGTTGCGCAGGCCATGGGCGGCGACCCAGGCCTGGCCCAGCGCCAGGGCCGCGTCGCCGCAACCGATGGCCTCGGCCGACACGGCGCGAAGGCCATGCGCCTGGAGCGCCTGCGTCACGCGGCTGCGCAGGATCGCGTTGAAAAAGCAGCCGCCGCCGAGGCAGACGATGCGGCAGCCGGTCTGGCGCGCCGCGGCGGCGGCCCAGCCCGCCAGGCCTTGGGCCAGCAGGATGTGGAACCAGGCGGCGGCCTCGTCGCCGTTGCGCTGCGGCTCGGGCCAGGCGAACAGCTGCGCGAGCAGCGGGCGAAGATCGAGATGCCGCAGGTCGTGGGTGTCGGGCCAGATCGCCGTCTCGACGATGGCGTGCCTGGCCAGCCAGCGTGCGGCCGCCGCTTCGAGGGCCACCGCGGCCTCGGCCTCGTGGGCCTGCCGAATGCAGAGGCCCAGCGCACCGGCCGCCGCATCGAACCAGCGGCCGGCGCTGCTTGTGGTCGGGCAATTCAATCCGGTCGCGAGCATGCGCTGCACGCCGGCCGCCAGGCCAGACCCGACGTCCGGCGAAAAGCGCGCGGCAATCCGGTCGCCGGCACCGAGCGCGTGCAGGGCCGACGCGGCCATGCGCCAGGGCTCGCGTGCCGCGGCATCGCCGCCGGGCAGCGCCAGCGGCCACAGGCTTCCCAGGCGCTCCCAGCCGTCGCCGCTGACCCGCAGCAGTTCGCCGCCCCAGGCGGTGCCGTCGGTGCCGAGCCCGACACCGTCGAGCGCCAGGCCGATCACGGGTTCATCCAGGCCGTGTTCGGCCATCACCGCCGCGATGTGCGCATGGTGGTGCTGCACCGCGATGGCCGGCACGCCCCATTCCTCCGCCAGGGCAATGGCGATGCGCGTGCTGTAGAAGTCGGGATGCAGGTCATGCGCCACGGCCGCCACCGGCGCCCGCGCCCCGCCTGCGAGTGCGCGCAGCGAAGCCTCCAGCTGGCGGCAGGCCGCGGGGTCCTGCAGGTCCCCATGCAATGCAGACCAGCGCACCTGCCCATGGTCGAGCAGGCATGCGGTGTTCTTGAGCCAGGCCCCGCTGGCCAGCACGGCGGGAAGCGGCTGTTTCATCGGCCTCAGTGCGCGAGGTGGCGCGTGTCGCCATCCGCATCGGCGAGCCAGTCGAGCCAGGCGGCCATGCCTTCGCCGCTCGTGGCCGACAACTGGATGACCTCGATGGCCGGATTCACGCGGCGCGCGCCTTCGATGCAGCGGGCGACATCGAAGCGCAGGTGCGGCAGCAGGTCGGTCTTGGTGAGCACCATCAGCTGGGCGGCCGCGAACATGTCCGGATACTTGAGCGGCTTGTCCTCGCCCTCGGTCACCGAAAGCAGCACCACCTTGGCGGCCTCGCCGAGGTCCCAGAGGGCCGGACAGACGAGATTGCCGACGTTCTCGATGAACAGCAGGCTGCGCTCGTCCGCGTGCGACGGTCCGTGCGCATGGTGGTGCAACTGCGCGAAGGCCTGCTCGATCATCGGGGCGTCCAGATGGCAGCCCTTGCCGGTGTTCACCTGGATGGCCGGCACGCCGGTGGCGCGGATGCGCTCGGCATCGAAGCTCGTCTGCTGATCGCCTTCGATCACCGAGATGGCCAGGGCGGGGTGGCGCGCCCGCAGCGCATCGATGGTGGCGCACAGCAGGGTCGTCTTGCCCGATCCGGGGCTGGACAGCAGGTTGAGCGCATTCACGCGGTGCGCGGCGAAGTGGCTGCGGTTGCGCGCGGCGACACGATTGTTCTCGCCCAGGATGTCGGCTTCCAGCCGGATCGTGCGCTCCTGGCTCAGGCCCGGCACCGATACGCGCGCGGCGCCGGCACCGAAGTGCAGGTCGCCCCGGGGCGCATGAACGTGCCCGTGATCATGGCCATGATCGTGATCGTGATCGTGATCGTGATGATCGTGATCGGCCTCGGCGCATCCGCAAACGACACACATGGTGGAGTCTCCTTATGAATCTTCGACTTGCAGTTCGAGCACGCGCAGCTCGGTGCCGCCCGTGGCCTGAAGCTGATGGCTGCGGCAGCGCGGGCAGGCGTCGCCGCGCCGCGTGATCTCGACGCTGGCGCCGCAGGGCATGCACCACGCGGTGCCGGGGGGCTCGAGGATGTCGATCGACGCGCCCTCCAGGCAGGTTCGCGGTGCGATGGCCTCGAGCGCGAAGCGCAGGGCGCGCGTCTCCACGCCGGAGAGCTGTCCCGCCTCCAGCCGCAGGGCGGTCACGCGATGGAATCCCTCGCGGCGTGCCGCGTCTTCGACGAGCTTCAGGATTCCGCCGGCCAGGCTGGCTTCATGCATGGGGCAACTCCGCGGTGGCTGTGCGCGACTCGACCGCGAAGCGCACGCACGGATCGTACGCGGCCATCAGGATGCGCAGCAATGGCCCCGCTTCGCGGCCCTCGGCCGGCATGCGCTCGAGCGCATGCGCCACGGCGCCGAGGGGATGAAAGTTCCAGTCGGTCGGCGCCACGACGTCGTAGCCGGCCACGCGCGGGTCGGCGGGCCGCCCGTCGACCCGTGCGCGATGGATCAGCAGCCCGCGCGCCGTTTCGACCCAAGCCAGCCCTTCGCCGATGCCGGTCTGCAGCGCGCCCGCGGCGAGCCACCCGGCGCCGCCGCGTTCCGCTGCGTCCGGCAGCGAAAGGCGCGCCAGGTCGGCGATGCGGGCGCCCAGCCGTTCCCATGCGCTCGCCGGCGGATCGGCACGCAGGTCGTGCAGGCGGGTCCAGGTTCCGGTCTCGGCGCATCGGCCGCGCCAGGTGGGCGCGGCGGCATCGAAGGCGGTGCCCAGTCCGTCGGCGAGCGCGCGCAGGTCCGCCGGACTGCCGTGGGGGCGCAGCGGTGCCGCTGGCTGCAAGGGGCGACTCCCGAGTGCCGCAGAGGCGTGCAGCAGCGCAGGGAGCCAACCGCGCCCGCGCTCGCTCCATTGCGCGAGCCATTCCGCGGGCTCGCGTTCCCACAGCGCCAGCCAGTCGGCGGGCGAAGCGCCCAGCAGATCCGCGAGCCAGGCAATGCCTTCCGCGTCACCCTTCGATCGCGCGCCATCGGCCAGCCACGGACATCCCAGCAACGAGGTGCGGCTGCTGTCGGCCCATGCGGGCATGGCCCCGGGCACGTGCAACTCGACCGGCCAGTCCAGGCCGATGCGCAGCGCGTGGTCGCGCGCGGTCTCCCGGCGCAGTGCGCGCCGCTGCGCGGCCGATCCGAAGGCTTCCTGTCCTTGGGCCGCTGCCAGCGCCAACGTGGCGCACAGGAAATGGGCGTGGCCGCACAAGGTGAACAAGTTGGCCAGCAGGTGCGGCGCTTCGGCCGCGGACCGGCCCGCCAGCAGCAGGCCGGCGAGCGCACGGCGGTCGCTCGCCAGGTTGTGCGGGCGGCGCAGGCCCGGCCGCACCCGCAGCGTGCCGGCAAGGGTCTGGAGCGTGGTCACGGGGCCTGCCTCTGCGTGGCGCCGCGGCCGAGCAGGAAGCTGCGCCGCGCCGGCGCTGCGGCCACGGGCTCCCCGCTGGCGACGACGGGCTGGCGCAGCTGCGCCAGCAGCGCCGAGGCGGTGGCGATCGCATCGCCCTGCGTGCCGAACTCGAACACGGGCGAGAACAGCGAGCAGGCCTCGAACGACCCGAAGCTGTCTTCGTGCGCGCCGGTGAAGGTGAATTGCTCGTGTCCGACCTTGCGCACGCGCATCGTGCCGACCCGTGCCGGCATGTCGCGGCGCACGAGCGGGAACCGCACGAGGTTCATGAACCAGGGCGTCACCAGCACGCCGGCCGCATGGGCGGATTCCGGAGTGCCCTGCACCGGATCGGGCCCGCGCGAGGGTTCGAGCCTGAAGTCGACAGCCTCCACGCGCAGTGCATTGTTCATGAAGGGCAGGCCGGCCATGCGGGCGTGCGCGATGCCATCGAACAATGCTTCGAAAGCGCGCGTGCGCAGCGTCAGTTCGTCGTGTCCGGGGGCTTGGGTGTGGGTCATGGGCCGCCCACGTTGTCGAGCACCATGAACTGGTCGGCATCGCCGTCGCATTGGGGGCAGCGCCAGTAGGCCGGCAGCGCGGTGAAAGCCGTCCCGGGGGCGATCTGCCAGGTCTCGTCGCCCTCTGCCGGGTCGTACACCCACCAGCAGATCTTGCATTCGAGCCGCGCCGAAGCACCCAGCTTCGCGCGGTCGCCAAGATAGCTGCCCTCGAAGCGCACGGGGCCGGCGATGGTCACGTGCTCTCGATCCACTGGAGCACCTCGGCCAGCCGCTCATGGGAATCCTCCAGGTCTTCGCGCGCGGCCTGCGCGACTTCCGGCAGGTCGCCCACCTCGACCGTGTTCAGGATCACCACGTCCTGCGAGTTGTAGTAGACGACCCGCCAGCAGTTCGGCATGCGGGTGTTCGAGATGCGGCAGTTGCCATAGCCGCGCGACAGGATGAGCACGCGGCCGGTGCCCAGGTGGTGGTCGAGAAAGCCGATGTCCTCCACCGACATCGGCAGCAGCGTGAGGTTGATGACCTGCGCCGGGCAGCCCGGCACCCAGGCGCGCCAATGGTCCTCGATCTCGGCCAGCAGGGCGGGCGCGTTCTGCACGTTGGGCGGCAGCGGGCCAGACCACCTCGGCACCTCGGGCGCGACGTCCTCGCGCGCGACGGCCTTCAGTGCATCGGGGATGGCGCCAAGTTCGATGCTGTCGCTCGCGACGACGCCGTCGAGCGACCCGATGACGCGCCAGACGCCCGCGAAGACGGACTCCTGCACCCGCAGCTCGCGCGGCGGCGTGCCCTCGTGCCGCACCAGGGCGCTGACTTCGCCTTCGCCGAGCACCTGGTTGATGAGGGCGAGATCGCCCGGCGCGAGACCGTCCAGCGCGATGCGGCGGTTGCCGCCTTCACGGCAGACGATCACCAGCTGCGCGAGCGCATCGCGCAGCGCCGCGCGTGCCAGATGGTGGGCCGCGAGCTCCTCGGGCTCCGGCAGCGCGGGCGCGCGGAAGGTTTCCATGCCCTGCGGCATGGCCATGTAGGCAAGCTCCTCTTCCTCGGGCTGCGAGCCGGGGCCGATGGTGCGCACGGGAATGGGGAAGTCTTTCATCATGCGGTCCTCAGTGGCAGGCGCCGGCCGCGCCCGTGGCGCTCACCACCGGAATGCCGATGGTCGGCGCGCGGCCCACCGGGCTCGCCAGGGCGGCTTCGACCCGCTGCAGGAACACGTCCCAGTCGTGCATGCCCGGCACGGTGCCGACGTAGCCGCCGTCGCGCAGGAACAGCAGCGTGGGCCAGCGCTGCGAACCGAAGCGGCGCGCGACCTTGTCCTCCAGGTCGCGCGGCACCACGGCTACCGCAAAGCGGCCCGGAAAGCTGCGCATCAGTTCGGGCAGCACGGCGGCCACGTCCTGGCCTTCGGGAAAGCGCACCGGATCGCCCGCGAACAGCACCACGCGGTCGCCGCCTTGCGCGGACCAGGCGTCGATGCTCTGGTCGTCGACCCAGGTCGCGCCGAAGTCATCGACCAGGCGCGCGATGAGCGCGGAGCCCTCGCGGCGCGTTTCGGGCTGCTGGACCGGGAGGCGCACGAGCGTCTCGGTGCCGGTGGTTTCGAGTGTCATGAAGGGCTTTCGGTGGTTTCGTCGGCAAGGCGCAACGGCGGCTGGCCGCACAGCGCGAGAAGTTCCTGCGTGCTCGCGGCGGAGGGAAGCGCGAACGCAGCCGCGGTGCCTCCTGGGGCGCCGGCCTGCGCCGCCGCGAGCAGGTCGAGCGTGGCGTCGATCTCGGCAGCGCGCCGCGCATCGATGCGCTCGCGGACGCTGTCGAGGAAGACCAGCACCCAGTCGCCAACGGCGGGCTCGGCCACCAGCAAGGTCCGGACGCGGCGCTGCTCGCCCCGCCCGGTGCAGATGGCATGACCCGGCTCGATGGAGAGGATCTGCATGGGAATGCCGATGCACATGATTGGCTCAGGCCGGCTGCCGGGCAGGCGCCGGCAGGAAGCGTTCGTCGCCATGCCGGCAGGCTGCGTCCTCGGCGGGCCGTCCGGCCTCGTAGCGATCGAGGTCGAGCTGTTGGAAGGTCACGGCGTCGGGCCCCGGCAGCGGGTGCCTGCGCGGACGCGGCATGGCGCCCCAGCGGCGCAGTGCGTCGATGCCAAGCGCGAGCGCGTCCTCCATCGCAAGCTTCACGGCCGGGCGCAGGCTGCCGCCGTAGTCGTCGAGTTCTTCCGGCTGGCAACCGACGAGCAGCACGCGCTGCGGATAGCGCTCGGTGAGCTGCGCCAGCATGAGGACCTCCTGGAAGCCGGTCTGGTGCAGGCTCATCTTCTTGGCTCCCATGAAGCGCGGCACCTCGTCGTCCTCGATCAGCTTGAGCGTGCCGGCAGGCAGGCCGTAGTCGATCGCGTCGAAGATCAGCAGCCGGGTGGCCTGCTGCACATGCTGGATCAGGTAAAGCCCCTGCGTGCCGCCATCGATCAGCCCCACATGCGGCGCGAACTCGTAGCGCCGCTGCAGTGCTTCGACGCAGCGCACGCCAAAGCCCTCGTCGGCCCACAGCACGTTGCCGATGCCGAGCACGCAGATTGATTCATCCGGCGGCATGTTCTCAGTCCTTGAACGTGCGGTGGCCGGAGATCATGGTGCTGACCACGCTGGAGCGGCCCATGATGTCTTCACGGATGGCGGCATACACATGCACGATCACGAAGACGATCAGCCCCCACATGCCGAGGTGGTGCCAGGTGTGCACGTCCTGCGACTGCCCGAACAGCGGGATGACCCAGCCGAACAGCCGGTCTTGCCATGAGCCGCGCTGGGCGCCTTCCGCATAAAGGGCGAAACCGGTGACGACCATGAAGATGCACAGCAGCAGGAACCCGAAGAACATCGCGAAGCGCGCCAGCGGGTTGTGGCCCACATAGCGTCCCGGCCGTGCACTGACGAATGCATACCACTTCGCCATGCCCCAGATCTCCTGCCAGTAGATGCGCTGGAAGATCGGTACCCAGAACAGCTCGCGCGCATGGTGGTTGCCAACGACGGCCCAGTAGATGCGCCCGAGCAGGCCGACCGCGAGCACGTAGCCGGCCGCAAAATGCGCGAAGCGGATGTAGCCCATCAGGAAGTTCGCGCTGGCCTCGCCGGGCTGGGTCGGCAGCGGCGAGCCGATGAAATAGCCGGTGACCGCCAGCACCGTGATCGCGAGCGCATTGATCCAGTGCCAGATCCTGACCGGTGCCTCGTACACATAGACCGATTTGATCGACTGGCCGTGCGCCACGCTGCTGTCGTCGACGCTGCGCGCCGGGACCGGGGGGGATGAAGTGGTGTTCATGGCGTGTTCCTGCGTTGGTGCGCACCGGCCTCAGACGCGCGCCGCGAGCATGAAAAGCCCGCTGCCGCCGATCAGCGCGGAGGCGGCGCGCCAGGCCCAGCCCGGCAGCCGCTGCAGCGACGCGCCGGCACACAGGCCCACGATGTGCAGCAGCGTCGAGGCGGCCATGAAGCCGGCCGCGTAGGCCATGAACGAGTGGCCCCCGGCCAGCTCGGCGCCATGGGCTTGCCCGTGGAGCACACCAGCCATCGCGACGAGGGCGAAGCCGGTGACCGGTGCGATGCGCCTGGCGTTCAGCATCAAGGCAGCGAGGGCGGTGACGCTGAGCGCGATGCCGGCCTCGACCCACGGCAGGCCGATGCCGCCCGCGGCCAATGCGGCGCCGGGCAGCAGCGCCGCAAGGAAAACCGCCGGGCCGGCGGTGCGCCACGCCTTGGGCAGAGCGACCACCGACCACATCCCTACGGCCACCATGGCAAGCAGGTGGTCGAGGCCGCCGAAGGGGTGGGCGAGGCCGGCCGCGAAGCTTTCGGCGCCGTGGCCCGGATGGGCCTGGGCCGACGAGGCCACCGCGAGCGCAGCCACGGCGGCCAGGCCCTTGGCGACCGACGTTCGAACGCGAGCGGTCGATGTGGTTTGGATCTGCATGTGCTTGTCTCCGTTGTTTTGGGGTCGATTCATCGCACCGTGACGCTGGTGAGTTCCTGGCCGTCCGGGCTCATCACGTGCGTCGAACACGCGAGGCACGGGTCGAACGAATGCAGCGTGCGCAGGATCTCGACGGGCTGCTCCGGATCGGCCATGGGCGTGTTCATCAGGCTGGCCTCGAACGCGCCGATCTGCCCCTTGGTGTCGCGCGGGCTGCCGTTCCAGGTCGTCGGCACCACGCACTGGTAGTTCTCGATGCGGCCATCCTTGATGCGGATCCAGTGGCCGAGCGCGCCGCGCGGCGCGGCGACCGTGCCGACGCCCTTGGCTTCCTTGGGCCAGGTGGCCGGGTCCCACTTCTCGACGTTGGCGGTGCTGGTGTCGCCGGCCTTGATGTTGGCAACCAGTTCCTGGAAGTCGTCCAGCATCATCTCGGCGCAGTACTGCGCTTCGAGGGCGCGCGCGAGCGTCCGGCCGATGGTCGTGGGCAGCAGCTGCTTCACCGTGTACTGGGTCTCGGGCATGCCCAGCGCCTTCGGGAACACCTTGTTGATGATCGCGGCGGACAGGTCAACCTGCTCCTTCACGCGCTGGCAGTGCGGATTGCCTTTTGCCGCGTGCGCGTAGCCGAGGATGTAGCGTGACAGCGGCCCCACCTCCATGGCATGGCCGCGCCAGCGCGGGGACTTGATCCACGAGTACTTGGCGCTTTCGTCCAGCCGCTCGATGTTGGTTCGCGTGCCCTTGGTCTTCGCGCCGAGTTCGTAGTTGGGCTCGGTCACGCCGTCCCAGGGATGCAGGCCCTTCGATTCGTCGGCGTACTTGTACCAGCTGTGGTTGACGAACTCCTGCACCTGCTCAGGGTCGCGCGGATCGACCGGCAGGATTTCGTTCCAGTTGCCGCCCAGGATCGCACCGCCGGGCAGCTGCTGGGTCTTGCGGTCGCCCATCACCTTTTCGTAGGTGCCGTAGTCCATCACGTTGGTGGCCGAGAGGCCGCCGCCGTAGAGCCATCCGGCTTGCTTGTAGATGGTGCCGATGGCGAGCACGTCGGGGATGTACACGTTGTTGTTGAACTCGATCATTTCGCGGATGCGCGCCTCGATGAAGTTCAGCCGCTCCATGTTGACCGGTGCGCCCGCCGCGCCGTCCTTGTCGATGTTGATGGCGCAGGGCACGCCGCCCACCAGGTAGTTCGGATGCGGGTTCTTTCCGCCGAAGATGGTGTGGACCTTGACCCACTCCTTCTGCAGGTCGAGTGCCTCGAGGTAGTGCGTCACCGCCATGAGGTTGGCCTCCGGCGGCAGCACGTAGGCCTTGTTGCCCCAGTAGCCGTTCATGAAGGGGCCGAGCTGCCCGCTCTCGACGAACTTCTTGAGCCGATTCTGGATGTCGCGGAAGTAGCCCGGCGACGACATCGGATGCGAAGGCGACACGGTCTGCTGCAGCTCCGACGTCTTCTTCGGGTCGGCCTTGAGCGCGGACACCACGTCGACCCAGTCGAGCGCATGCAGGTGATAGAAGTGCACGGCATGGTCATGCTCCTGCAGCGTCTTGGCCATGATTTCGCGGATCAGGTAGGCGTTCTTCGGGATGGTGATGCCGAGCGCATCCTCCACCGCGCGCACCGAGGCCAGCGCATGGCAGCCCGTGCAAACGCCGCAGATTCGCTCCACAAAGGCCCATGCGTCGCGCGGGTCGCGGCCCTTGAGGATCACTTCGAGGCCGCGCCACATCGTGCCGGTGGACACGGCGTTGCGGATCACGTTGTTGCTGTCGACGTTGACTTCGCAGCGCATGTGGCCCTCGATGCGCGTCACCGGGTCTACCACGATGCGGCGGCCCGTGTCGTCCATCCTGAAGCCTTGTGTCTCGTATGCACTCATTTGTTTTTTTCCTTGCCGTGGGAGCGTGGGGGAGTCAGCGCCCGGTGTCGGCCGGTGCCTGGGTGTCGTTCTTTTTCTGCGCGGCGCGCTTGATCGCGGATGCAGCGGCGTGCGCGACGGCGGCCGCTCCGACCACGCCGGCAGCGGTCGCGCCGACCTGGTCCGCGTTGGCCTCGACACCGAACTGGTGGATGTCGGTCAGGCGGTTGTAGAACGAGCCCTTGTCCCAGAAGCCGTCCTCCGAGCAGCCGATGCAGCCGTGGCCCGCCTTGATCGGAAAGCTGGTGCCTTCGTTCCACTGCACGGTCGAGCAGGCGTTGTAGGTGGTCGGGCCCTTGCAGCCGACCTTGTAGAGGCAGTAGCCCTTGCGCGCGGATTCGTCGTCCCAGGCCTCGACGAACTGCCCGGCGTCAAAATGCGGTCGGCGGTAGCACTTGTCGTGGATGCGCTGGCTGTAGAACATCTTCGGGCGGCCCTGGCGGTCGAGCTCGGGAATCCGGTCGAAGGTCAGCATGTAGGTGATGACGCCGGTCATGACCTCTGCGATGGGCGGACAGCCCGGCACCTTGATGATCGGCTTGTCGAAGATCACCTTGTGGATGGGGGTGGCCTGCGTCGGGTTCGGCTTGGCGGCCTGCACGCAGCCCCAGGAGGCGCACGAGCCCCACGAGATGATCGCCTTCGCGTCCTTGGCAACATGCTTGAGCTGGTCGATGAAGGGCTTGCCGCCGATGATGCAGCTCATTCCATCCTGGTTGAGCGGCGGGTTGCCCTCCACGGCCAGGATGTAGTTGCCCTTGTACTTCTTCATGATCTCTTCGAGGATCGCCTCGGCCTGGTGTCCGGCGGCGGCCATCAGCGTGTCGTCGTAGTCCAGCGAGATCATCGACAGCACCACGTCCTTGGCCAGCGGATGCGCCGAGCGGATGAACGACTCCGAGCAGCAGGTGCATTCGAGGCCGTGGAGCCAGAGCACCGGCGTGCGCGGCTTGGTTTCCATCGCGTGGGCGATCTGCGGCACGAAGGCCGGCCCGAGCCCCAGGGATGTGGCGGTCAGCGAGCAGTACTTGAGCAGGCTGCGGCGCGAGATGCCCTGGCGGCGCATCACTTCGTAGAACGTTTCCATCGTGTGCTGTCTCCTTGCCTTTGCGGCGATGTCGTGGACAGCGGACCTGCGAGGGGCCGGCGACCCCAGGCGATGCCTGCTGCCCCCTCTTCATCGCAACTTGCGGACCAGTGCGAAAGCCCCCAAGGGAATACCCTGCGGGGGCGCGGCAACTGCTTGATTTGATTGGGCAAATGCGAGCGACACGGCAAGCGCGAGTCAGCGTCCGGGCGGCATGCCGACGCAGCGCTTCCAGTCCGGCCGCCAAAGTGCAAGCACTGCTTCCACCAGCGTCCGCGGTCCGGGTGGCAGCCCGGACAGATGCGGTGTGGCCTAGCTGTCCGCCGACTGGTGCAGATGCCGGCGCAGCCGGCGCATGTTGAGCAGCACGAGCAGCGCGATCGCCGGCACGGCCACCAGCGTCACCGCGGTTTCGGGCCAGTCCATGGCCTTGGCCAAGGGCTTGAGCAGGTAGTTGGCGAGGCCGACGCCGTAGTAGGTCATGGCGATCACCGACAGGCCCTCGACCGTCTCCTGCAGCCGCAGCTGCAGGCCCTGGCGCCGGTCGAGCGAGCTGAGCAGCGCCTGGTTCTGGCGTTCGCGCTCGACCTCGGAGCGCGTCTGCAGCAGCTGCGCGGCCCGCGCGATCCGCTCGGACAATTGCGCCTGCCGCCCGGCCGTGGCCGCGCAGCTGTCCATGGCCGGACGAAACCGGCGCTCCATGAATTCGGACAGCGGCTGCAGGCCCGGCACCACCGCCTCGCGCAGATCGACCAGACGCTGGTTCACGATGCCGCTGTAGGCGCGGGTGGCAGCGAACCGCGCGCTGTTCTCGGCCATCGCGTGCTCGACCTGGGCCGCCAGCGTGACGAGCTCGTGCAGCAGGACCTCGTCGCGGTCCGCCGCATCGTGGAAGCGGGCCATCAGCGAGGCCAGCTGCGTTTCTTCGGCCGCGAGCTGGCCCATGCGGCGGGTGGCAAGCGGCAGGCTGAGCAGGGCCATCATGCGGTAGGTGTCGACTTCGATCAGCCGCTGGACGGTGCGGCCCGCGCGCCGCCGGTTCATGGCGTGGTCGAACACCAGGAAGCGCGTCACCCCGGCTTTGGAGCGAAGGTCCGACACCACGGTGGCCGCACCTTCGGCGACCCGGTTGCCTACCAGCAGATCGCTGCCGAAGAGCGGCGCCACCAGGCGCGCATGGGGCGGATCGCCGGGGCAGGGGAGCACGGCCAGCTGCGTCGCAGAGATCATGCGGCCGGGCAGCGTGGCCAGCCAACCGTGCGGCAAGGCAGCGAGCCAGCCGGTGTCAAAAGCCCCGTCCATCGCGAGCTCGCCAAGATCGGCGAACACGGTAAAGGTGTGGAACTCCGTGTGGCGCTCCCAGCGCACGCGCAGCGCGCCGCAACGCACCTGGCACTGCGTCGCGGTGCCTGCTCCGGAGGCGTCGCCGTCCAGCCGCGCCAGATGCGCAATGCAACGCGCATCGTCGTCCGGGCCCGCGCGCAGCGTCGCAATGGCCAATGCGGCGCCCGGCGTGGAAAGCGGCTCGAACGGGCGTGCGTGGATTTCGTCGGCCAGCTGCTGGCGTCCTTCGACTTCTGTCGGCAGTTTCATTTGGGGTTCCGGCAAGTGCACGTTTCTTGGATGCGTCCGAGCTCGCGCCCAGTTGCGCGTGGATCGGGATTGGGCCACATGGACCAGGAATTGCATGAAGGCGGCACCGCGCGCGGGGCTGCCAGCTCAGGAAATCGACGCGCTTGATCATGAATAGGACGAGAATTTCCATGGCCGATGACTCCAGCTCTTCCTTGCGAGCAAGGAGAGTACCTGCGGGCGCCGTCGCGCCATTGTGGCTTGCGAGGCCGACGCGATGACGTTCGAGGCGATCGCCTTCGACCTGGATGGGACGCTGGTCGACAGCGCCGGCGGCGTTGCGCTGGCACTCAACACGGCGCTGCACGAAGCCGATCTGCCTTGCTTCGATCTGCAGCGCGTGCGCGGTTGGATCGGCAACGGGCCTGACGTGCTCATCGAGCGCGCGTTGCGTGCGATCGACTTGCAGGACATCGACACAGCGTGGCTGTCGGCGCGCGTGCGCCGTAATTTCGACGCGATGGTGCTGGGCTTGCCATTTGCCGAATGCTCGATCTATGCAGGTGTCGAAGAGCTGCTGGAGCAACTCGGGCGCAAGAACGTGCCGCTGGCCGTGATCACCAACACGCCGACCGTGCTCGCCCGGGCGGTGCTGGAGGAAGCCGGGCTGCTCGGCTATTTCACCACGGTGCGCGGTGCCGACACGGCGGCGCTTCGCATGCCATCGCCGCTCTTGATCGAGCAGGCTGCAACGGTGCTCGGAACTCGTCCGGAGCACATGTTGATGATCGGGGGCTCGGCCAGTGCTCGCCAGGCGGCTTGTGCTGCCGGATGCCGTGCGGCCTGGGCCGGCTGGGGCTATGGCCTGCTCGGCAGCGAACAGGGCGACACCGTCTGGCGCCTCGACACGCCCGCGGACCTGCTGGTTCGCATGGCGCTGCCGCAGACTCGTCGCCGTGGGCGGCCGGCAGCCTGAACGCGTCGGTGACGAACGAACCGGTGCGGGAGCGACACGCCGCTGCCGCGCCAGCCAGTGGTGCGGTCACACGGCTGGCATCATGCCGCCAGAAGCGGAAGGACGCTGTCCATTCCGGTCCGCGGCAACGGGACTGGATCGCGCGCCGGCTCGTCGCCGGTGTGCGGGTCCGGCTTGCACCGCTTCATGAGAGGCCTGCGCCGAAGCCCCGAAGGGAAATTTGCAGGCATCTTCTCTCTTCAGGAAGTCGTATCCGGCGACTTCGCAGCCACGGGAGTGCCCGTGGCCTCGTTCCATCCGCCCCCCAACGTCTTGTAGAACGTCACCAGGTTGGTCAGGCGCGACAGCCGGGTGCCGATGAGGTTCTGCTGGGCGGTGTAGAGCGAGCGCTGCGAATCGAGCACGCTCAGGTAGCTGTCCACGCCGCGCTGGAAGCGCGCCTGCGACAAACGGTAGCTGTCCGCCGTTGCATTCACCAGCGACTCCTGCGCGTCGAGCTGGCGCCCGAGCGTACCGCGCTGCGCGAGAGCATCCGAGACTTCGCGGAATGCGGTCTGGATCGCTTTCTCGTACTGCGCCACCGAGATGTCGCGGCTTACCGTGGCGATCTTGAGGTTGGCGCGGTTGGCGCCGCCGTCGAAGATCGGCAGCGTGACCTGCGGCGCGAAGCTCCAGCTGCCCGAGCCGCCCTTGAACAGGCCCGAGAGCTCGCTGCTCGACGTGCCGGCCGATGCGGTGAGGCTGATGCGAGGATAGAAGGCCGCACGCGCGGCGCCGATGTAGGCATTGGCCGCCTTGAGGTCGCGCTCGGCCTGCAGGATGTCGGGGCGGCGCTGCAGCAGCTCCGAGGGCAGGCCCGGCGGAATGGTGGCCAGCGGGCTTGCGGCCAACGCCGCCGCGTCGGACAGGGCCTGTGGCAGCAGTGCGTCCGGCACCTCCGCGCCGACGAGCAGCGCCAACGCATTGCGGTCCTGCGCCACCTGCGCGGTGTAGCGCTCGACGTCCACGCGCGCGGCGTCGACGCTGGTCTGCGCCTGGCGGAGCGTGAGCGCCGAGGCTGCGCCCAGCTCGAAGCTGCGCTGGTTGAGGCGGTACGAATCGCCCTGGCTCTGGAGCGTGTCGCGCGCGAGCTTCAGCCGGTCCTGGTCGGCGGCCAGCGTGAGGTAGCTGGTCGCCACCTCGGCCACCAGGCTGATCTGCGTGCTGCGGCGCGCCTCGGCCGTGGAGAGGAACTGCTGCAGCGCCTGTGCGCTCAGGCTGCGCACGCGGCCGAACAGGTCGATCTCGTACGAACTGAATCCGAGCGATGCGCTGTACTGGCGCGCCGTGAGCGCCTCGCCCGTAGACGACAGGTCGGCCGGGGTGCGGCTGCCGCTGCCGCCGGCGCTGGCGTTCACGGTGGGGAAGAGCGCCGCATCCTGCACCCGGTACTGGGCCCGGGCCTTCTCGATGTTCAGCACCGCGACGCGCAGGTCGCGGTTGTTGGCCAGGCTCATCTCGATCACGCGCTGCAGCGAGGGATCGGTGAAGACATCGCGCCAGCCGAGCTCAGCGATTGGCGTGGCGGGCGCCGGGTCGGCGCCCGCGTCGCCGGCGAACCGACCGGGCACCGGTGCCACGGGCTGCTGGTAGGCGGGCATCAGGCTGCAGCCGGCCATCAGGGCGGCGAGCGCAAGCGGGGTGAAGCGAAGGAGTTTCATGGCGAAGACCTCAGGATGCGGCCGCAGCCGGGTGTGAATGTGAGGCCGGCTCGGCGAAATCGCCTTGGTCCTTGCCCTTGAACAGGCCGCGCACCAGCACGAAGAAAAGAGGCACGAAGAAGATCGCGAGGACAGTGCCCGACAGCATGCCGCCGATCACGGCCGTGCCCAGCGCATGCTGCGCGCCGGCCCCGGCGCCGCTTCCCAATACCAGCGGCAGCACGCCGAGGATGAAGGCCAGCGAGGTCATGAGGATGGGGCGCAGGCGAAGCCGCGCGGCTTCCAGCGCCGACTCGACCAGTCCCTTGCCCTGTGCGTGCAGGTCCTTCGCGAACTCGACAATCAGGATGGCGTTCTTCGATGCGAGGCCGATCGTGGTGAGCAGGCCCACCTGAAAGTACACGTCGTTCATCTTCCACGTGAGGATCGCACCGACCAGCGCGCCCAGCACGCCGAGCGGCACCACCATGATCACCGAGAACGGAATGGCCCAGCTCTCGTAGAGCGCCGCCAGGCAGAGGAACACGATCAGGATCGACAGCGCGTACAAGAGGCCGGTCTGGCCGCTCGAGGCCTTCTCCTGGCGCGACAGGCCGGTCCATTCGTAGCCGATGCCCGCGGGCAGCTTGGCCACCGCCTCCTCGACGATGGCCAGCGCCTCGCCGCTGGAAGCGCTGCCCGGCATGGCCATGCCCAGGATCTCGATGGAGGGAACCCCGTTGTAGCGCTCCAGGCGCGGCGAACCCGAGCTCCAACCCGCCTTGGCGAATGAAGTGAAAGGCACCATGGTTCCGGCGCTGTTGCGCACGTACCAGCGGTCGATGTCCTCGGGCAGCATGCGGTACTGCGCATCGGCCTGCAGCATCACCTTCTTCACGCGGCCCTTGTCGATGAAGTCGTTGACGTAGCTGCTGCCCCAGGCGGCCGAGAAGGTGTCGTTGATGTCGGCCATCGAAAGGCCCAGGGCCTGCGCCTTGTGCGGATCGATCTCGAGCCTGAACTCGGGCGTGTCCTCCATCCCGTTGGGACGCACGGCCACCAGGCGCTTGTCGTTGCCGAGCGTGGCGAGCAGCTGGTTGCGCGCCTGCATCAGGGCTTCGTGCCCGAGGTTGGCGCGGTCCTGCAGCATCAGGTCGAAGCCGGTCGCGTTGCCGAGCTCTGCCACGGCCGGTGGTGCGAAGGCAAACACCTTGGCGTCGCGGATGGTGTTGAAGAAAGCGCCGGCCTTCGCTGCCACGCCCGTCACGCTCAACGCTTCGCCCTTGCGCTCGTCCCAGGGCTTGAGCTTGATGAAGGCGAAACCGGTGTTCTGCCCGCTGCCCGCAAAACTGAAGCCCGCCACCGTGAAGATGCCGGAGACCGCATCCTTCTGGTCGACCAGGAAGTGCTGCTCCACCTGGCGGATCACTTCTTCCGTGCGTGCATTGGTCGCGCCCGGCGGCAACTGCACCAGCCCGAACATCGTGCCCTGGTCCTCGTCCGGCAGAAAACCCACCGGCAGCTTCATGAAGCCGAACACCACCGCCGCCAGCAGGACCGCGTACAGCACCATGTAGCGCCAACCCTTGCCCATCATGTGCCGCACGATGCCCTGGTAGCGGCCGTTGCCGCGGTCGAAGCTGCGGTTGAACCAGCCGAAGAAGCCGGTGCTCGCCATCGCATGGCCCTTGGGCACCGGCTTGAGCAGCGTGGCGCACAGCGCCGGCGTGAGCACCAGCGCCACCAGCACCGACAGCGTCATCGCCGAGACGATGGTGATCGAGAACTGCCGGTAGATCACGCCCGTGGAGCCGCCGAAGAAGGCCATCGGCACGAACACCGCCGCCAGCACCAGGGCCACGCCGACCAGCGCGCCGGTGATCTGGCCCATCGACTTGCGCGTGGCCTCCTTCGGCGAGAGGCCTTCCTCGGTCATCACGCGCTCGACGTTCTCCACCACCACGATGGCATCGTCCACCAGCAGGCCGATGGCCAGCACCATCGCGAACATGGTGAGCGTATTGATGGTGAAGCCGAAGGCCGCGAGCACGCCGAAGGTGCCGAGCAGCACCACGGGCACCGCGATGGTCGGGATCAGCGTGGCGCGGAAGTTCTGCAGGAAGAGATACATCACCAGGAACACGAGCACGATCGCCTCGACCAGCGTCTTGACGACTTCCTCGATCGAGATGCGCACGAACGGCGTGGTGTCGTAGGGCTTCTGCACCTTCATGCCCTGCGGAAAGAACTTCTCGAGCTCTGCGACGCGGGCGTCGACCGCCTTGACCGTGTCGAGCGCGTTCGCGCCAGCCGCCAGCTTGATGGCCAGGCCGGCGGCCGGCTTGCCGTTGTAGCGGCCGACCGTGTTGTACGACTCGCTGCCCAGCTCGATGCGCGCCACGTCGCGCAGACGCACCTGCGCGCCGTTGGTCTGCGTGCGCAGCAGGATGTCCTCGAACTCCTGCGCGGTCTTCAGGCGCGTCTGCGAGGTGATGGTCGCGTTGAGCTGCTGGCTGCCCGCGGCCGGCATGCCGCCGAGCTGGCCGGCCGACACCTGCGCGTTCTGCGCCTGGATCGCGCTCTTCACGTCCAGCGGCGTGAGGCTGAAGTTGGCGAGCTTGTTCGGGTCGAGCCATACGCGCATGGCGTACTGCGAACCGAAGAGGGTGGTGTCGCCCACGCCCTCGACGCGGCTGATGGCGTCCTGCACGTTGGCGGCCACGTAGTCCGACAGGTCGGAGCCGTTCATGCTGCCGTCTTCCGAGGTGAAGGCCAGCACGTTCAGGAAGTTGGTGGCCGACTTCGTGACGGTGACGCCTTGCTGCTGCACTTCCTGCGGCAGCAGCGGCGTGGCCAGCGAGAGCTTGTTCTGCACCTGCACCTGCGCGGTGTCGGGGTCGGTGCCGTTCTCGAAGGTGAGCGTGATGGTGACCGAGCCCGAGGACTCGCTGGTCGAGGCCATGTAGCTCAGCCGGTCCAGCCCCTTCATCTTCTGCTCGATGACCTGGGTGACGGTGTCTTCCAGCGTCTTGGCCGAAGCGCCGGGGTAGTTTGCCGTGATCGCGACGGCAGGCGGCGCGATGCTCGGGTACTGCGCGATCGGCAGCGTGGCGATGGACATGACGCCGCCCAGCATCACGATGATGGCGAGGACCCACGCGAAGATGGGGCGGTCGATGAAGAAACGTGCCATGGCGGTCTCTCGATCAGTTCGCCGCGCCAGCGGATGACGGCGGGGCGGCCTTGGCCGTTTGGGTGCCCGGCTTGGAGCTGGGGCTCCACTGCACCGTCTTCACCTCGACCCCCGGCGCCGCGCGCTGCTGGCCGTCCACCACCAGCTTGTCGCCGGCCGCGAGGCCGCTCTTCACCAGCCACTGGTCGCCGACGGCGCGCTCGGTCTCGAGCGCGCGCCGCTGCAGCTTGTGCTGGGCGTCCACCACGTAGGCCATCGGCTTGCCGGAGCCGTCGCGCGACACCGCCTGCTGCGGCACCATGAGCGCCTGCTCCTTCACGCCTTCCTGCAGCACCGCGCGCACGTACATGCCGGGCAGCAGGTCGGCATCAGGGTTGGGAAACACCGCGCGCAGCGTGATGGCGCCGGTGTTCTGGTCCACCGTGACATCCGAGAACTCGAGCTTGCCTTCGATGGAATACGCACTGCCGTCTTCCAGCAGCAGCCGCACCCGGGCGGCGTTGGCGCCGCTCTTTTGCAGGTCGCCGCGCGCCATTGCCTGCTTGAGTTGGAGCACTGCGGCGCTGGGCTGCGTCAGGTCCACGTAGATCGGATCGAGCTGCTGGATGGTCGCCAGCGCGGTCGACTGGCTGGCCGTGACCAGCGCGCCGGGCGTGACCGTTGACTTGCCGATGCGTCCCGAGATCGGAGCATCGATGCGCGCATAGGCGAGATTGATGCGGCTCGTCTCCGCGTTGGCCCTGGCCGCGGCAACGTCGGCCTCGCCTTGCTGCAGTGACGCGGCCGCGTCGTCGTAGTCCTGCTGGCTCACGGCCTTGATGGCGACCAGTTCCTTGTAGCGCTCGGCCTTGAGCCGCGTGGTCCTCAGGCTGGCCTCTGCCTTGGCAAGCGCGGCGACGTTGCTGTCGTAGCTCGCCTTGTACGTGGCGGGGTCGATCTGGTAGAGCGCCTCGCCGGCCTTCACGTAGCTGCCCTCGCGGAACTTGCGGGACTTCACGATGCCGCCGACCTGCGGGCGCACGTCGGCGATGAGGAAAGGCACGGTGCGCCCCGGCAGTTCGGTGGAGATGGCCACGCGCTGCGGCTGCACCGTGACGATGCCGACCTCGGGCGTGCCCGGCGCCGGCGGCGGACCGCCGGGCGGCTTGCCGCAGGCGACCAGCAGGAAGGTGGACACGATGGCCGCGGCAAAGGTCAGGCCATAGGTGAGAGGGGGACGCATCGCGATTCTCCTGGGGAAGGGGCCGGGCGGTGGGGCCGGCCATGGGTTAATTAGACAGTGCTGTACTGAAATGTATTTTGACTTCCAGCGAGTTGTCAATCAATAATGAGCACCTGTGTACAGAAATAAAGAGAAACGAGATGCGAGTCAAGACCGAAGCCAAGCGCGATGCCATCGTCCAGGTGGCGTCGGAAGTCTTCAGGGAACTGGGGTTCGAGGGCGCCTCGATGGTGGAAATTGCCGCACGCGTCGGCGGCTCGCGGGCAACGCTCTACGGCTACTTCAAATCCAAGGAGGAACTGTTCGTTGCCGTGATCCACGCCTCGGCGAAGATCCACTTCGAGCCGATCTTCACGGCGCTGGCAGAGGAGGGCGATGAAGATCTCGCGCGCGTGCTGCAGCGGTTCGGCGAGAAGGTCCTGGCCGTGGTGTGTTCGCAAGAGGTCATCCAGGCGCACAGGGCCGTGATCGCCGAATCGGGCCGCAGCGACATCGGGCGGCTTTTCTTCGAGGGAGGGCCCAAGAAGGGCCTCGCCGAGGTGGCGGGTTTCCTGGAGCGGCAGATGCGCAAGGGCCGCCTGCGAAGCGCCGATCCCACCACGGCGGCACACCACCTGATGGCGCTGCTGGACTCGGAAACCGTCAGGCCGAGTCTCCTGGGCATCCAGGGGCCGCTGACCCGCAGGGAACTGCGGGAGGCGACGCGCCGTGCCGTGCAGGTGTTCCTGGGTGGCTACGCCTCGGCCATCCAACCCGCGGGATGACGGCGGCCGGGACGCCTCCATGCACGCGGTCCGATCGGCAAGCCTCTCGCTCTCATGAAATTCGGCATCCGGGCAAAGCTCTTCCTGTTCGTTCTGCTGGCCTGCGCTGCCGTGGTCGTGGTGCAGGCCATTGCCATGCGGCTCGTGATGGAGCGCGGCTTCCTGGGCTATCTCAACCAGCAGAGCCGCACGCGGCTGGAAGAGATCGTTCCACGCCTCGCGCAAGCCTATGCCGTTCGTGGCAGCTGGGACTTCCTGCGCTCCGACTCCCGGGAGTGGGTGAATCTGGTGTTGCCTTTTCTCCAGGAAGCGAAGGGTGATCCTGCGCTCCAGGAGGCGGCTTCCAACCAGACCGGCGCACTTACGCGCGTGGGCCTGCTGGACGCGCAGATGCGCCGTGTGGTCGGCAATCCGGGCATCGACACCCATTCGATCCGCGTGCCCGTCGTGGTCGAGGGACGGACAGTAGGCTGGATCGCGACGGTGCCGTTCGAGGCGGTGCTTCCGAAGAACGACAAGCGCTTTCTCGAACACCAGTTCACCGCCTTGACGATGGTCGGACTCGGATCGCTTCTCGTGGCGGCCTTGCTCACTCTCATCCTTGCGCGCACGCTGCTGCGGCGGGTTCGGGATATGGCCCGGGCCACGCACCGCCTGGCCGCAGGAGACTTCGCGTCGCGCATTGCCGATGGCGCCCATGACGAACTCGGGGCGCTGGCACGTGACTTCAACCACATGGCCCGGACGCTGGAGCATGCCGATCGCGCGCGGCGGGGCTTCATGGCGGATATCTCCCATGAACTGCGAACGCCGCTCGCGGTGCTGCGCGCGCAACTCGAGGCAATCCAGGATGGCATCCGTTCATCCACGATCCAGTCGACCAACGCCATGCACATGGAGGTCGAGCGGCTCGGCAAGCTGGTCAACGATCTGCATGACTTGTCGCTGAGCGACGTCGGCGCCATGGCGTACCGGCGGGTTCCCGTCGATGTGGGCACGGTGCTCCAGGCGGCGGCCGAGAGCATGCGGCAGCGGCTCGACGCGGCGTCGCTGCAACTGGTACTGCAGATTGCAGAGGTGCCGCTGATCGTCAGTGGCGACGAGGTGCGCCTGCATCAGCTGTTCGGCAACCTGCTCGAGAATTCGCGCCGCTATACGGATGGCGCCGGCATGGTCCGCGTGGGCTGCGCCCGGCACGGCGCCGCCGCGCTCATCCTCATCGAGGACAGCGCGCCCGGCGTGCCCGACGACAAACTGGAGAAGCTGTTCGAGCGCTTCTACCGCGTCGAACAGTCGCGCAATCGCGCGACCGGCGGCAGCGGCCTCGGACTGGCCATCTGCCGCAACATCGTGCAGGCCCATGAAGGGCGCATCACGGCCTCGGCGTCGCAGTGGGGCGGACTTCGCATTGCGATCGAGCTGCCGCTGATCCGGTGATGCGTCTACGTTGCGGGGATCGGAGTTCCGATTCGCGTCAGCAATGCCAAAGAAGAAAGACGGATTTGCGTATGCGGATTCCGTGCTTCGCTTTTCGCACCAATGGCTGAAGAATCGCCTGTCTTGCCTTCGGGGTGAGTGTCTCCTCGTCGTACCCAAAGCGACGTTTCGCGGGCCCCCTGGGTCCGTTTTTTTTGCACGCACATGCGTGCTTCACGACGACAGGCACTGCAAATGAGTTCCTCTTCCTCCTCCAGCAATCCCGACCACGCCGCGCAGGAAGCGCTGCGCCTGCTCGGCCCCGCGCCCGCCAACTGGGTGCCCGCGCATGCCGGCATCGACCACAACGTGGTCGTCGTCGGCGGGGGCCAGACCGGCAGCGCCTTCGCTTTCGCGCTGCAGCGCGCGGGCGTCGGCGGCGTCAGCGTGATCGATGCGGCGGCCGATGCATCGCAGGCCGGCGTATGGCGCGCGCGGGCGCGCATGCACAAGCTGCGCACGCTCAAGAACCTGGTCGGCCCCGAAGGCCCGGTCACGGCGCTGGGCTTCCAGGCCTGGTACGAATCGCGGCACGGGCAGGCGGCCTATGGCGCCATCGACCGCATTGCGCGCACCGCCTGGGCCGAGTACCTGGACTGGTTCCGCAGCATCACCGGCACGGCGGTGCGCTACGGCACGCGCCTGATCCGCTTCGAGCCGGCGGAGGGTGGGGCGGTGCCGCACTTGCGGCTGCACCTCGAAGTGAACGGTGAGCCGCGCACCGAGACCGCACGCAAGCTGATCTTCGCGAACGGCGTGGCCGGCAGCGGCGCGCCTTTCATTCCCGACCTGCTGGCAACGGCGGTGAGCCACGGCCTTGCGGCCCACACCGGCCACGCGATCGACTTCGCGGCGCTCGCAGGCAAGACCGTGGCCGTGATCGGCGCCGCCGCATCGGCCTTCGACGCAGCGGCCGTGGCGCTCGAAAGCGGCGCCGCAGCGGTGCACCTGTTCGCACGCCGCAATCGGCTCGCGGCCACACCGGTCGCGCGCGTGCGCAGTTATCCGGGCTTCTACGACAACTATCTTGCGCTGCCCGATGCCACGCGCTGGCACCATGCGGCACGCTACCGCCGGCTTGGCACCACGCCGCCGCTGGATTCGGTGGAGCGCGTGCTGAAGTTTCCGAACTTCCATCTGCACCTGGCCGCGCCCTGGCAGGGCGCAGAGGTGCAGGGCGGCAAGATCGTCGCCTTGGTGCACGACGAGCGCTTCCACTTCGATTTTGCGATCGCCGCAACCGGCTACACCCACGAACTCTCGCAGCACCCCGAGCTGGCCGGCATTGCCGATCTGGTGCTGCGCTGGCGCGACCGCTTCGAGCAGCCCGCGCACGAGCGCGACGACGAACTCGGCGCCGCACCCTACCTGGGCGCAGGACTTGAGTACCTCGAGAAGACGCCCGGTACCGCGCCCTGGCTGCGCGACATCCACACCTACAACCCCGGCGGATTCGCCAGCACCGGACTGCCGCTGGGCGACGTGCCCAGCATCCGCGGCTACGTGCCCGCGGTGGTGCGCCGCATCAGCGAGGACCTGCTGTTGACCGACCTCGCGCTGCACGAGGAGCGCACGCGCGCCGAGGTGCCACCCGACTTCGACGAATCGCTCTATGCCGGTGCCATCTGGCAGGCCGATGCGCGGCGGCTCGCGGCCTGAACGGGGCCGAGTGGGCACCGGATCGGAAGGTCTGCGGAGCATCGCGGCGCCGCCATGGACCGGCGCACGCAGCACGGGCATCGGCTGGACCCTGGCCGCAACGAGCTTCGGGTTCGTCGTGGTTCAGCTCGACGTGACCATCGTGAACGTCGCGATGCCGCAGATCGGCAAGGACCTCGGCGCCGGCGCAACCGGCCTGCAATGGATCGTCGACGCCTACACGCTGGCCTTCGCCGCGCTCTTGCTCACGGCGGGCTCCTTTGCCGACCGCTTCGGAAGCCGGCGCGTCTTCAGCCTCGGGCTGGTGCTGTTCGGGCTGGCCTCGCTGTCCTGCGCGCTCGCGCCTTCCATCGGCGTGCTGATCGTGGCGCGCGCGGCACAAGGCATCGGCGCCGCGTTGATCCTGCCTACTTCGCTCTCGCTGCTCTCGCATGCCTGTGCCGGCGACGCGGCGGCCAGGACACACGCCATCGGATGGTGGAGCGCCATCGGCGGCGTGGTGAGTGCCGCGGGGCCGGTGGTCGGCGGCGCGCTCACGAGCGGCCTCGGGTGGCGCTCGATCTTCTTCGTGAACCTGCCGATCTGCGCCCTCGGTCTCTGGGCCACGCGCCGCTACGTTGCCGAAACCGTGCGCGTGGCCACGCAGCGGCTGGACATCACCGGGCAGGTGCTGGCCATCCTCGCGCTCTTCTTCCTCACGCATTCGGTGATCGAGGCCGGCGTGCATGGCTGGGCCGCGGCGTCCGTGCTGTCGGGTTTTGCCGTTGCGGCGGTGGTCATCGCGGCGTTCGTGTTCACCGAATCGCGTGTGGCGGAACCGATGATTCCGCTCGGGCTGTTCCGCAACAAGGCCTTCTCGGCCTCGATCATGCTGGGCGTTGTCATGAACCTCACCTTCTACGGGATGATCTTCGTGCTGAGCCTGTACTTCCAGAACGCCAAGGGCTACACGCCGACCCAGACCGGCTTCGCCTTGCTGCCGTTCGTGGTGATCATGCTGGCAAACCTCGCGAGCGGCCACCTGGCGCGGCGCTACTCGCCCCGGGTACCTGTGGTCGCGGGCTTGCTGCTCCTTGCGCTGAGCTCGGGGTTGCTGCACGGCATCGACGAGACCACGCCCTACCTGCGCATCCTGCCCAGCCTGCTGCTGATGGCCATCGGCGCCGGCATTGCCACGCCGGCGCTGATCTCGCGCACGCTCGCGAGCGTGGAGCCCACACGCTCGGCGACCGCCTCCGCCATCCTCGGTGCTGCGCGCCAGGTCGGCAGCGCCATCGGCATCGCGCTGTTCGGCGCACTGGTGTGGGGGCTGCCGGCGCAGCTGGCCGCGGGGGCCTCGGTTTCGTTCGACCTGTCGACGCTGTTCAGGCTCGCGGGCGTGCTGCTCGCTGTGGTGTGCCTGTGAGATCTTTTTTCGGCCAGAGCCTTCAGGCGGCCATGTAGCCAACGAAGCAAACCGCATATCCGTAGAAGAAAAACTTCCTTCGCGGCACGGGCCAGGCCCGCATACGCTGCAAGCCCATCGACCGCTTTTCACCAGGACTGCACCAACTCCCATGAACCTGCGCAGCGCAAGCCGCACGCTGGCACGCACGGCCTGGCAGGCCGTGCCGACCGTCGTCGGCGTGATCCTTCTCAATTTCGTGCTGATGCAGTGGATCCCGGGCGACGCCGCCGACGTGGTGGCCGCCGAATCCGGCTCCGCCACGGCCGAGAGCATGGCGCAGTTGCGCAGCCATTTCGGGCTCGACCTGCCCGTGCTGCACCAGCTTGGCGCCTACCTTGACAACCTCGCGCATTTCAGCCTCGGAACTTCGCCGCGCTACAACATGCCGGTGGCGTCGCTGATCGGCGCGCGGCTGGGCAACACGCTGCTGCTGATGGTCACGGCCCTGGCGTTCGCCCTGGCCATCGGCATTGCGCTGGGCACCATCATGGCCACCCGCGTGGGCCGCTGGCAGGACCGCACGCTCTCGGTGCTGGCGCTGCTGCTGTACTCCACGCCGGGCTTCTGGCTCGGCCTGATGGCCATCGTGCTGTTCTCGGTGCACCTGGGCTGGCTGCCCACCGGCGGCAGCGAGAGCATCGGCGCGGGCTACACCGGCTGGACGCACGTGTTCGACGTGGCGCGCCACCTGGTGCTGCCCGCGCTGGCCATGTCGGGTTTCTACATCGCGATCTTCTCGCGCCTCACGCGCGCCGCGATGCTCGAGGTGGCGCGGCAGGACTTCGTGCGCACCGCCGAAGCCAAGGGGCTGCACCCGTGGACCGTCAACCTGCGCCATGTGCTGCGCAACGCGCTGATTCCCGTCACCACCGTCGCAGGCATGCATTTCGGCACGCTGCTGGGCGGCGCGGTGGTGGTCGAGACGGTGTTCAGTTGGCCCGGCCTGGGGCGGCTGGCCTTCGATTCGGTAGCGGGCCGCGACTACACCGTGCTGTTGGGTGTGCTGTTGATGTCCTCGCTGCTGGTCATCCTGGCCAACATGCTGGTCGACCTGCTGCATGCCTGGCTCGATCCCCGTATTCAGGTGCGCTGAGTTCCCTCTCCAGATTTCTGACTGCGATTTCCAATGTCCACACCATTTACCCTTGATGCAGCCATTGGGCAACCGGCAGCGCCGACTCCGGTCGCCGCACGCCGTGCGCCGGCAGTGGCCGCGAAGTCCGCCGTCGACGCGAAGCCGCTGTCCAGCCGCCACGCTGCGCTGCGCGCCTTCCTGCGCAACCCGGCCGCCGTGGCGGGCATGGTGCTGCTGGCCTTCATGCTCGTGCTGGCGCTCGCCGCGCCACTGCTGTACCCCGGCGACCCCCTCGACATGGTGGCGCCGCCGCTGCTTTGGCCGGGGCAGGACGCCGCCTATCCGCTCGGCAGCGATTCGCTCGGCCGCGACGTGATTGCCGGCATCGCGCACGGCGCACGCATCTCGCTCGCGGTGGGGGTGGTGGCGGCCACGCTGAGCCTGTTGATCGGCGTGCTCGTGGGGGCCTCGGCCGGCTACTTCGGCGGCCGTGTCGACGACGTGCTGGTGCGCATCACCGAGCTGTTCCAGACCATGCCTTCGTTCCTGTTCGTGATCGTGGTGGTCGCGATCGGCCAGCCTTCGGTGCCGGTGATCGTGTTCGCCATCGGGCTCGCGTCGTGGCCGGTGATCGCCCGGCTGGTGCGCGCCGAGTTCCGCACGCTGCGCGAGACCGAGTTCGTGCTGGCCGCGCGCAGCCAGGGCTTCGGCCACGCGCGCATCATCTTCCAGGAGATATTGCCCAATGCGCTGCCCCCCGTGATCGTGACCACCTCGGTGCTGGTGGCGAGCGCCATCCTCATCGAGTCGGCGCTGTCCTTCCTTGGCATGGGCGACCCCAACGCCGTGTCGTGGGGCAGCATGATCGGGCAGGGGCGCGAACTGCTGCGCACCGCCTGGTATCTCACCGCATTGCCGGGCGCGGCCATCGTGCTCACGGTGCTGGCGCTCAACCTCGTGGGGGACGGGCTCAACGACGCGTTCAACCCACGGCTGAGGGGGCGTTGAGATGACGCTCGAACAAGTGCAGGCCACGCCGCCGCTGCTCGATGTGCGCGGCCTCGATGTCTTCTTCCACGGCTCGAACGGCCCGATCCAGGCTGTGCGCGGGCTGGACCTGGCCATGCAGCGCGGCGAAACGCTGGCGCTCGTGGGCGAATCGGGCTGCGGCAAGTCGACCACCGCGCTGGCACTGCTGCGGCTGCTGACGCCCGGCGCGGTGCTGCGCGGCAGCGTCCACTTCGATGGACGCGACATCCTCGCGCTGCCGCAGGCCCAATTGCGCGAAGTGCGCGGCCGCGAGATCGCGATGATCTTCCAGGAGCCGATGACTTCGCTGAACCCGGTGCATACCATCGGCGCGCAGATCGAGGAAACGCTTCGCCGCCACGAAAAGCTCTCCGCCGTCGCCGCGCGCAAGCGGGCCATCGAGCTGCTCGACTTCGTGCGCATTCCCGAGCCGCACCGGCGCATCGACGACCATCCGCACAACCTCTCGGGCGGCCAGCGCCAGCGCGTGATGATCGCAATGGCCGTGGCCTGCAAGCCGCGCCTGCTGGTGGCGGACGAGCCCACCACCGCGCTGGACGTCACCATCCAGGCCCAGATCCTCGCGCTGCTCGACGGCCTGCGCCGCGAACTCGACATGGCCTTGCTGCTGATCACGCACGACCTCGGCCTGGTTGCCCAGTGGGCCGATCGCGTTGCCGTGATGTATGGCGGACAGAAGGTCGAGGAGGCGCCCACCTCCAGACTCTTTGCCGCGCCATCGCACGCCTACACCCAGGGCTTGCTCGGCGCGTCGCTCCATGCCGGCAGTTCGCTGCACTACGCCGATGCGCGGCTGCCCGAAATACAGACCCGGCTGGACCCCGCGACCGGCGTGCGCGACTTCACGCTCCATGTGCCCCGACCCGCGTCGAAAGTGCGGGCCTTGCGTGTGCGCGGCCCGGCCGCCGAGCCGCTGCTGTCGGTGCAGGACCTGCGCACCGACTACCCCCAGCGCGGCGGTGGCGTGCTGCATGCGGTCGACGGCGTGTCGTTCGATATTCGCGCGGGCGAAACCATGGGCCTGGTGGGTGAGTCGGGCTGCGGCAAGTCGACGCTGTCGCGCACGCTGCTGCGGCTGGCGAACCCGGCTTCCGGCCGCATCGTGTTCGACGGCACCGACATCGCGCCGCTGCCGGAAAGAGCGCTGAAGCCCTGGCGGCGGCGCGTGCAGATGGTGTTCCAGGACCCGTACGCGTCGCTGAATCCGCGCCGCAGCGTGTTCGACATCATTGAATCGGTGCTCAAGGTGCATGGCGTGTCGGATCGCGCGGAACGGCGCAACCGGATCGCCGCCATCCTGGAGCGCGTGGGCCTGCCCGCCGATGCGGGGCGGCGCTTTCCCAACGAGTTCTCGGGCGGTCAGCGCCAGCGCATCGGCATTGCGCGCGCACTCGTGCTGCGGCCTTCGCTGGTGGTGCTCGACGAACCTGTGTCGGCGCTCGACGTCTCGGTGCAGGCGCAGATCCTGAACCTGCTGGTGGAACTGAAAGAGGATTTCGGGCTCTCGTACCTGTTCATCTCGCACGACCTTTCGGTGGTGCGCTACATCGCCGACCGCGTGATGGTGATGAACAAGGGAAAGATCGTCGAGACCGGCAGCCATCGGGACATCTGGGACCGGCCGCAGCATCCGTATACGCGCAGTTTGATTGCGGCTGTGCCAGGAATGGAGCGGCGCAAGGCGGCTTGAGGCCCCCGGTGCTCAGTGACCCGTTGGTTCGCGAAGCCAGTTGTCGAGCACGAGGCCGGGCACGCGTGCGAAGTGTCGCGTGTTGTCGGTGACGACCACGGCGCCGACTGCCAATGCGTGCGCCGCAATCATTTCGTCGAAATCGCCGATGGGCGTGCCGCTCGCCTTCAAGTGGGCGCGCAGATCGCCGTGCTTCGTTGCCGCTTGCGCGTCCCAGGGCAGGATGGGCGAGATGCGCAGGAACTCCTGCACGATCCGGTGCAGCCGCACAGCTTCGGGACGTCTCGCAATGCCGAATCGAAGTTCGGAGCAGGTCACTGCGGAAATGCACCATTGGCCCGGAGCCATGGCTTGCAAGCGGGCGTCGAAGGCCGGATTGCCACGGATCGCCTCGCTTGCCGCATTGGTGTCGAGCATGTACAGCGTCATTCCTTCCAGCCTTCGAACGGATCGCGCTGTTGTTCGCCTTGTTCGCGCGCGGGCATGAAGTCGGCAGGAATGGTGCCCAGTTGCTTGCGCAACTGCATGAACGCGTGCCAGTCCGCTGGCGCGCGGGTGGACAGGATGACGTCGCCTGTAGCCTCATCGCGTCGGATGTAGACCTCGGTGGTGTCGTCGAACCGAAATTCGGCAGGCAGGCGCACGGCTTGGCTGCCGCCGGTCGCAAAGAGCTTCGCGATGGATTGCGACATGAATGGACTCCCAGAGGGTGCAGTGTAGATATTATTGTATATACATTGACCAATGCAGTCAAGAAACACCAGCTGCGCCCGGGCGACTCCGAACCAGCGCTGCCAACGCGCGACCAGCAGTTCCGGGACCAACTTTGCGGGCGCGAAGAAAGGGCGATCAGGGCCTATTTCTTCGCCGCGTCCACCCAGACATCCGCCAGGTTCGACTCGACCCCATCGGCCGTCAGCGAGTGGTCGTGCACGCGCTGGTTGGCGATGGTGATGAACACCGGCTGGTAGAGGTTCAGGTCGGGCACGTCGCGCGCCACGGTGTCCTGGAAATCCTTGAAGAGCTTCAGGCGCCTGGACGGGTCGTTCTCGATGGCGGCGTCTTCGAGCAGCTTGTCCACCGCCGGGCTCTGGTAATGGGTGCCGTTGGAGAAGGGCACGCCCTTGATGAAGTTCTTCGACCAGTACAGGCGCTGCACGCCGACGGTCGGGTCGAACAGGTTGCTCGCGCCGTTCGTCGTGAGGGCGAAATCGCGGTCGGTGTAGATGCGCTTGATGAAGGCGCTCGGGTCCTGGGCGCGCACTGTCGCCGCGATGCCGATCCGGGCCAGTGCGGAGCGCAGGTAGTCCGCCAGGCGCGGACCGTCGGAGCCGATGGGATTGAAGTCCAGCGGCACGCTGAAGCGCACGCCGCCGGCCTTCTTCGGAAAGCCCGCCTCGTCGAGCAGCGCGTTCGCCTTCTTCAGGTCGAAGGCGTAGGGGGAGGGCGCGGGGTCGTGGAAGGCCTTCAGGCCCGGCGCGATCGGCGAGTAGCTCACCTGGCCGTAGCCGTAGTTCACCACCTTCACGATCACGCTGCGGTCGACCGCGCGGGCCACGGCCTGGCGCACCTTCTCGTTCCTGAAGTACTCGTTGTCGAGGTTGAACTCCAGCCGCGTCACGTTCGACGAGTAGCTGTTGCCCTTGGTCTCGAAGCGCAGCGCCGGCACTTTCTTCAGGCGCTCCAGGTCGGCCAGCGGGACCGGTGTGCGGTAGCCCAGGTCGACAGTGCCGGTCTCGAAAGCCACGGCGGCGGCGGCCGGGTCGGTCACGAAGCGCACGATCAGCTGGTCGACGAAAGGCTTGGGCTTGTCCCAGTACTCGGGATTGCGTTCGTACACGATGTGGCTGCCACGCACCCACTCCTTGAACCTGAACGGGCCGGTGCCGACCGGGGCGTTGTTGTTCGGATTGCTGGCGGGGTCGGTGCCTTCGTAGGCGTGTTTGGGCACGATCGGCGTCTCGGTGGCCACCAGCGCGCGGATCAGGTAGGGCGCGGGCTTCGACAGGCGCAGCACGGCCGTGTATTTGTCGGGGGTGTCGACGGCCGTGAGATTGGCGAAGGTGTTGCGCCCGCGCGGGTGGATCTTCTTGAGCAGTTCGATGGAATACGCCACGTCGGCCGAGGTGAAGTCCTTGCCGTCGTGCCACTTCACGCCCTGGCGCAGGGTGAAGGTGTAGGTCAGGCCATCGGGGCTGATCGCCCACTTGGTGGCCAGCTGCGGCTGCGGGTTGACGTCGTGGTCGTACTTGAGCAGGCCTTCGGTGACCTTGGCGCTCACGCTCAGGATGGGCGTGGCGACGTTGCCGATGGTGACGAGCGCCGTGGGCTCGCTGGTCAGGAGCAGGGTGAGCGTGCCGCTATGCGCGGGCGGAGCCGCATGAGCGGCAAGGTGTGCTGCAAGCAGGGTGGCGGCGACGGCGCTGCGAAGCCGCAGCGTCTGGATCAGGAGATGCATGGTGGGGAGAGACTGGCGACGTGAAAGAAAAAGAAGAAGGTCAGGCATCGGCCGGCTCGGCACTTTCGGCGGCCCCGTTCGCTTCGGCCGAGACCAGGCCTTCGCGCAGGTCGCGCGCCACCGCCGCCGGGTCCCGCCTGGACGGTGGGCCCAGGCCGCCGCCGCCGGGCGTCTCGACGATGAGCCGGTCGCCCGCAGGAATCAGCTGCCGCCCCTTGGCGCGCAGCCCGGCGCCCGAAGCCAGCCGCAGCCGGCCCGGTGCGCCGTCGAACCCGCCAAGCGCACCGCGCGCAGGATGGTCGACCCGGTCGAACGCGGCGGCGATCAGCATGGCCGCGTCTACGCGCGCATGCCGCACCTCGATGACCTGGCCCAGCCCGCCGCGCATGGTTCCGGCGCCGCCGGAGTCGGTGCGGAATTCCTTGCGCTCGAAGACGATCGGCGCCTGGGTTTCGAGAATCTCGAGCGACACGTTGCGCACGCCGCTCGGGTAGGCCGTCACCGACAGTCCGTCCTTGCCCGGGCGCGCGCCGGTGCCGCCGGTGGAGAAGCTGATCGCGTTGAAGCGCGGGCCGCGCCGGACCGCCTCGGCGTTGGCCGCGGAGGTGCCGGCCAGCACCTCGCCGCCGACGAGTTGCAGGTTCCACAGCGAGGAGGCCCCCTCGGCCGGCACGCGGTCCGGCCTCGCCTGGCGCAGCGCGCCGAACACCACATCGGGCAGCAGCTGGCCGACCACATGGCGCGCGGTCACCGCGGCCGGATGCAGCGCATTCAGGATGCAGCCGGCCGGCGCCTCGACGCGGATCGGTGCCAGCGAGCCGGCGTTGTTGGGCACGTCGGCACCCACCAGGCAGCGGATGCCGAAGGAGGTGTAGGCGTCGGTGTAGGCCTTGGGCACGTTGATGCCGCGCGCCACCGTGCCCGAGGTGCCGCCGAAGTCGACCACGATGCCGTCGTCGGCGATGGTGACCGACACCTGCAGCGTGATGGGCGCGTCGTAGCCGTCCGCCACCAGCGTGTTGTGCCAGGTGCCGCGCGGCCAGTCGCGCAGCGCCTCGCGCATGGCCTGGGCCGAGCGTGCGATGACGAATTCGCCCAGCGCCTGGAGATCGTCGAACCCGAACTCGCGCAGCAGCGTGCGCAGGCGCCGGCCGCCCACCTCGTTGCAGGCGACCAGCGCGTACAGGTCGCCCTCGACCTGCTCCGGGTCGCGCACGTTGGCGCGGATGATCGCGCGCACGGCCGGATCGACGGTGCCTTTGCGCACGAAGCGCAGGATCGGCAGGAACAGGCCTTCGTGGTAGATCTCCAGGCCGTCGGGGCTGGAACCGATGCCGCCGATGTCGACCACGTGCAGCGTGGAGGCAAACAGCGCCACCGCGCGCCGTGCATCGCCTTCGCCATGGAAGACAGGCTTGACCATCGTCATGTCGAACAGGTGGCCGGTGCCCTTCCACGGATCGTTGGTGAGGAACACGTCGCCGTCTTCCATCGTCTCGATGGGAAAGCGCTGCAGGAAGTGCTTGACCGACTCGGCCATCGAGTTGACGTGGCCGGGCGTGCCGGTTACGGCCTGCGCGATCATGCGGCCGTCGGGCAGAAACACGCCGGCCGAGAGGTCGCCGGCCTCGCGCGTGGAGGTGCCGAAGGCGGTGTGGATCAGCACCTGGGCCTGTTCCTCGACCACGGAGAGAAGGCGGTTCCAGGCGAGCTGGTTGCGGATGAGCTGGCGGCTGGCCAGCGCCTTGGGCGTGTTGCTCATGCGGCGGTCCCTGTGGATTCGACAAGAGGCGCGGGGGCGGCGGCTCCGACGAGCCCGGCCTTCAGGTCGCGCGCAGCCAGCGCGGGGTCGCGCCTTGCCGGGTCGCCCAGGCCCGCGCCACCGGGCGTCTCGACCACGAGCACCTCACCGGCGGGAATGACCTGGCGGCCCTTGCCGCGCAGCGCGGTGCCCGAATGCTTGAGCCGCGCGGCACCCGGCGCACCGTCGCCGCCACCGAGCGCGCCGCGCGCCGGAAAGCGCACGCGGTCCCAGGTGGCCGAGAGCACCATCGGGTCGCCGTCGGCGTTCTCGATCTCGATGACCTGGCCAAGTCCGCCGCGCGAAGCGCCGGCGCCACCCGAGCCGGGCCGGTATTCCTTGCGGCGGAACAGCAGCGGCGCCTGGGTCTCCAGGATCTCGAGCGACACGTTGCGCACGCCGCTCGGATAGGCGGTGGCCGAGAGCCCGTCCTTGCCCGGCCGCGCGCCGGTGCCACCGGTGCTGAAGCTCACGATGTTGAAGCGCCGCGCGCGCCGCAGCGCCTCGTTGGGCCCGCCCTCGATCGGCTGACCGCCGGACAGCCGGATGTTCCACAGCGACGAGGCGCCCTCGGCCGGCACGCGGTCCGGCCGTGCCTGGCGCAGCGCCCCGAACACGAGGTCGGGCAGCATCTGGCCGATGGCCGCGCGGGCTGCCACCGCGGCAGGCGGCAGCGCGTGGACGATGGAGCCTTCGGGTGCCACCACGCGGATCGGTGCCAGCGAGCCCGCGTTGTTGGGTACGTCGGCACCCACCAGGCAGCGGATGCCGAAGGAGGTGTAGGCGTCGGTGTAGGCCTTGGGCACGTTGATGCCGCGCGCGATGGCGCGCGAGGTGCCCTCGAAATCGACCAGGATGCCGTCGTCCGAGATGGTGACGGCCGCATGCAGTTCGACCGGCGTGTCGTAGCCGTCGACCGTCATCTGGTTGCGCCAGGTGCCCTTGGGCCATTCGCGCAGTGCCTCGCGCATCGCGAGCCGAGAGCGTTCGATGATGTAGTCGCCTTGCGCCTCGAGGTCGGCCAGGCCGAACTCGCGCAGCAGGCGCTGGAGTCTGGCGGCGCCGACGGCATTGCAGGCCACCAGTGCGTGGAAGTCGCCCTCGACCTGGCCGGGCTCGCGCACGTTGGCACGCACGATGTCCAGCACGGCCTCCTCGAAGACGCCTTCGCTCACGAAGCGCAGCGGCGGCAGGAACAGGCCTTCGTGGAAGATTTCCAGCGCATCGGGCCCGGCGTTGACGCCGCCGATGTCCACCACGTGCACAGTGGACGCGAACAGCGCCACGAGCTTGCCGCCGTGGAACACCGGCGTGACCATGACCACGTCGAACAGGTGGCCCGTGCCTTTCCATGGATCGTTGGTGACGAACACGTCGCCGTCGCGCATGGTGTCGGCCGGAAAGGCGCGCAAGAAATGCAGCACCGAATCGGCCATCGAGTTGACGTGGCCCGGCGTGCCGGTCACGGCCTGCGCGACCATCCGGCCGTCGGGCAGGAACACGCCGGCCGAGAGGTCGCCGGCCTCGCGCGTCGGTGTACCGAAGGCGGTGCGGATGAGCGCCTGCGCCTGTTCCTCGACCACCGCGAGCAGCCGGCTCCACACCAGTTGCTGGCGCAGCGCCTGACGGCCTGTAGCGCTCATGCAGGGACCGCTTCGGCGGCCTCGGCGTGGTCGAGCTGGACGGCGGTCGTGTCGTTGAGCACCAGCGCGCCCAGCTTGCTGATACGCGCCTCGAAGCCGGCGATGACGTGCGTGGTCGTCTCGTCTTCGACGATCAGCGCCGGGCCTTCGATCCACTCGCCCACGCCGAGCGCGGTGCGTTCATAGACCGGCACCTCGGCCCACCGGCCGGCGTCGGCGTCGTACAGGCGGCGCGTGCCCGAAGGTGCGGCGCGGCCCGTGTCGGCCGCCACCTCGTCAGGCTCCGGCGCCGCGCGGCCCCCGGCCTCCACCGCGACGGACCAGCTCACCGCCTCGGCCGCGATGTGCGGCAGGCTGCGGCCGTAGAGCGCGGCATAGCGTTCCTCGAAGCGTCGATGCAAAGCCTTGCTCGCGGTCGCATCGAACGGGCCTTCGGGCAACTCGACCGGAATCTCGTGGCCCTGGCCGGCGTAGCGCATGAAGGCCTGGCGATGGCGCACCAGCGCGGCCCCGGGCGCGGCGCGCAGCACCACGTCGTCGGCCGTGGCCGTGAGCTCGATCAACAGCTTGTCCACCGCGGCATGGTCGATGCGGTCGAGCCGCTGCGCGAGGCTGCGCACGGTCTGGTAGGCCACCGGCGCCCACAGAAAACCCAGCGCCGAGCCGACGCCGGCCGAGTTGGGAATCACGAGCCGTGCGATGCCCAGCTTGCGCGCCAGCAGGGCGGCATGCAGCGGCGCCGCACCGCCGAAGGCGATCAGCGTGCTTTCTTCCGCCGCCTTGCCGAGTTCGGAGGCATGCACGCGCGCGGCATTGGCCATGTTCTCGGTGACGATCTCGACCACGGCCTGCGCAGCAGTTTCCACATCGAGGCCGGTCTGCGCCGTGAGGCCCTGCAGCAGCGTGTCGCGTGCGCGCTGCGGGTCGAGCCGCACCTTGCCGACCGCGAAGCGCGCCGGGTCGATGGTACCGAGCGCGACGTGCGCGTCGGTCACGGTGGGTTGTTCGCCGCCCAGGCCGTAGGCGGCCGGACCGGGCGCGGAGCCTGCGCTGTCGGGACCGACCTGCACCACACCCAGGTGGTTGACGCGGGCGATGGAGCCGCCGCCCGCGCCGATCTCCACCATCTCGATCACCGGAATGCGGATCGGCAGGCCCGAGCCCTTCAGGTGCCGGTGCACCCGGCCGAACTCGAAGCTGCGGCTGATCTGCGGCTGGTAGTCGTCGATGAAGCAGATCTTGGCGGTGGTGCCGCCCATGTCGAACGAGAGTGCGCGCGTGGCGCCGATCTGCTCGGCCACCTGGCGCGCCAGCACCGCACCGCCCGCGGGGCCCGACTCGACCAGCCGCACGGGCTCGTCGATGCCGGCCTGCAGCGTGGTGATGGCGCCGCCCGATGTCATGAGGAAGGGCTCGGCACGCAGGCCGCGTGCGCTCGCGCCTTCCTGCAGGCGGCGCAGATAGCCCGCCACCTGCGGCTGCACATAGGCGTTGGCGCTGATGGTCGACAGGCGCTCGTACTCGCGGATCTCGGGGCACACGTCGGACGCCAGCGACACCCACAGGCCGGGCGCGTGCTGGCCCAACAGCTCGCGCACGCGGCGCTCGTGCGCGGGATTGGCATAGCCGTGCAGGAAGCACACGGCCACGCTCTCGATGCCGTCGGCCAGCAGTTGCTTCGCGAGCACGGCCACCTGCGCTTCGTCCAGTGGCGTGATCACGCGGCCGGCCGCATCCACGCGCTCGACCACCCCGTGGCGCCAGTGGCGCGGCACCAGCGGTGCAGGCTTGTCGAGGAACACGTCGTACTGCGCGAAGCGGTCTTCGAGACCGATCTCCACCAGGTCGCGAAAGCCGTGCGTGGTGAGCAGCGCCGTGGACGCGCCCTTGCGCTCGATCAGCGCGTTGGTGGCCAGCGTGGTGCCGAGGATCAGCAGGTCGACATCGGCCCAGCCGATGCCCGCCTGCTGCAGCACCTCTTGCACCCCGCCAAGCACGGCCTGCTCGGGGGCGGCCGGCGTGGTGAGCACCTTCAGTGTGTGCTTCTCGGCGCCGCGCAGCAGCACCACGTCGGTGAAGGTGCCGCCGACGTCGACGGCCACGCGGACGCGCGGATCGGGTGCCACGGAAAAGGAATTGGATTTCGAGGACATGGAGAAGAGATATTCGCTGGCTGGAGTCAGAGTGCCGGCACAGCGGGCGGCGGGGGCTTGCGCCAAGTGGGCGATCGGGTCCTGCGGATCCTCGAGTCCGACATGCAGCCGCAGCACGGGCGCATCGCCGGTCCATTGCCGGTGTGCCATGGCGGAATTCGAAGGAAACCCAGCAGGCGGCGATCTTGCGAGGCCGTGCTTGCCGCTGCAACGAACGCCTTCAACTATCGATATGCGGTTTTTGGTGCGCACTTTCGTGCGCAGCGGCTGGCAGGCGGAAGCTGGCCAGTTCATCGGGTGCGCATTGGGCGATCAGGCCCAGCTCCCAGTCGAGGTAGCGGCGCGCCGCGTCGAGGTTGCCGTCATGGCGGTCATGGACGAACAGCAGGTAGTCGATGGCCTCGGCGTCCGGCGGCGACGCGGGCGTGGCCTGCTGGGCCCAGCCCGCGGACTCGACCGCCTCGGCGCGGGCCCATGAGAGCTGCTGCCATCCGGCCTCGCGCAGGTCTTGTGCGGCCAGGCGAGCGATGGTTTCGTCGGCTGCGATCAGCAGCACCGGGTGCTGCAGGTTGCCGCCGGTCGCGGCCAGGGCATCGGCGGCCACGCGGGGACGGATCGACCAGGTGGCGCCGCGCGCATGGCGTGCCCTGTAGGTTCGCGAAGGGCGCAGATCCACCACGGCGGGTGGGTCGGCGCCGTCTTCGCGCAACGTGGCCAGTTCGGCGGCGTCCAGTTCCGCCACCGCCGGCGGAAGCCTCGCCGGCGCGCGAACCGGAACGCGCAGCTCGCCGGCCAGGCCGTCCTCGACCAGCGCCGCATCGAAGCCGAGCCGGCGCAGCCACAGCGCCACCACCGGGGCGCGCACGCCGTCGTCGTCGAGCACCAGGACGCGCGCGTGGCGCACGCCGATCTGCAGGTCGGTGGCCTGGAGCAACTGGCCGCCCGGCGCGTGGCGTGTGCCCTGCAGGCCGCCGGCGGCAAATTCTTCCGCCGTGCGGACGTCGAACACGAAGGTGGTGCGGGTGCCGTCGTCGAGCCATGCCTGCGCCTCGGCGGCGCTGAGCACGGGCACGCCCGCGCGCTGTGCCGCCGCAGCGGCATCGTCGCGTGCGGCCCGGCGCTGCGCGGCATTGGGTGCCGGCGGGAGCGTCCGGGCGCTGCCGCGCTCGAGTTCGAGGCCCGCGAGTGCCCAGCCCTGTGTGCCGTTCTCCAGCGCAAGCACGGGGTTCGGCACGCCAAGGTCGCGCAGGATCTGCGCGCCGACGATGCTGCGCGTGCGCCCCGCGCAGTGCACCACGATCGGCGTGGCCGGGTCCGGCACCAGCGTGCGCCAGCGCAACGCCAGTTCGCCGTTGGGCACGGGAATGGCGCCGGGCAGCGTCATCTTGCGATGCTCTTCCAGCGTGCGGCCGTCGAGCAGCACCAGCGGTTCGCCCGCGCGCTGCCGGGCAGCCAGGGTGTGCGCGTCGATGTGCGGCACTTCGAAGGCATGTTCGGCGAGTTCGCCGAAGGTCTTGGACGGCAGGTTCACGCCCTTGAACAGCGTGTGGCCGGCGCGCGACCAGGCCGGTGCGCCGCCTGCGAGCACCGACACGTCGTCATAGCCGAGTGCGACAAGGCGTCCTGCGGCCTTGCGGGCCAGGGCCGAGTCCGTGTCGCCGCCGTCGAACAGCACCGTGCGGGTGGCGCGGCAGGGCACGAGGCGGGCAACCTCGGTTTCGAGGCGGCTGTAGGCGGCATGCACCGCGAAGAAGGGATGGCCTTCGCCGTACTGGCCGTGCTCGCGAACGTCGAGCAGGGCGAGTTCGCGGCCGTCCAGCAGCCATTGGTGCAGGGTGGCCGCGGAGATGGCGGGTGCGAATGCCGATGGGGCCGCGCGGGCGGGAATGGGGATTTCGGCAGTGAGGGACATGGGTGCGCTGAAGAAGAAAGAGGTCGGCGGCACCATAGCTCCGCGGCGGATGCGCCGCTACGAAGACTTCCGCATAAGCAAACGCGGTGGATCAGGTGCCGATCCACGCACCGGCCAGGTTGCCGGCAATGCCGTCCGCGCTCACCGTGTGGCCGCGCACGCGGCGGTCGGCGATGGTGTAGCTGTCGATGGCCAGCAGCGTGATGTCGGGCAGGTCGCGCACGATGTGGTGCTGGAACTCGGTAAGAGCCTGGCGCCTGCGGCCCTCGTCCACCTCGACGGCCGCGGCTTCGAGCAGCCGGTCCACTTCGGGATTGCTGTAGCCCGATCCGTTGGAGAACGGCAGGCCCTTCTTGAAGTTCTTCGACCAGTACAGGCGCTGGATGCCGACGGTCGGGTCGAAGGTGTTGCTCATCACGCTCACGTGCAGGTCGAACGCGCGGTCGGCATAGATGCGGCGCACGTAGGTCGCGAAGTCCTGCGAGTTGATGGTGACCTCGACGCCGATGCGGGCGAGGCTCTGCTTCAGGTACTCGGCCGTGCGCTGGCCGCCTTCATTGGGGATCGGCACCAGGGCCAGTTTCAGCCGCAGGCTGGCGCCGGCCCTGCCGCGCGTGAGGCCTGCCGCGTCGAGCAGCGCCTCGGCCTGCTTCAGGTCGTAGGGCAGCACCGGAAGGTCGGGCACGTAGAACTTCTTGAGCGCCGGATGCACCGGCCCCGGAATGAGCGTGCCCTGGCCGTACCACACGGTCTTGCGCACCACCTGGCGGTTGATGGCGTGTGCGATGGCCTGGCGCACGCGCAGGTCCTGCAGGGCCGGGTTCTCGAGGTTGAACTCCACGCGCGAGACGCTGTTGATGTATTGGTAGCCGTTCGGCTCGAACACCAGGTTTGGCCTGGCGCGCAGCCGCTCGACGTCGCCCAGCGGCACCGGCGTGCCGGGGCTCAGGTGCACTTCGCCCTTCTCGATGGCGGCCGCGCGCGCCGCCGCATCGGGGATGAAGCGCACGATGAGCCGGTCGACGTAAGGGCGCGGCGCATCCCAGTAGTTCGGGTTGCGCTCGTAGGTCACGTGGCTGCCGCGCACCCATTCCTTGAAGATGAACGGGCCGGTGCCGATGGGGGCGTTGTTCGCCGGGTTGGCATCGGCCCTGCCGCTTTCGTACAGGTGCCGGGGCACGATCGGCGATTCGGAGGCCGAGAGCGCGGTGATCAGGTAGGGCACCGGCTTGGTCAGCACCAGCACGGCGGTGAATTCGTCCGGCGTGCGCACCTCGGCCACGCTGGAAAAAGTGGCGCGGCCGCGCGGGTGATATTGCTTGAGCAGCCCGATGGAATGCGCAACATCGGCCGAGGTGAAAGGCCGGCCATCGTGCCACTTCACGCCGCGGCGCAGCGTGAAGGTGTACTGCAGGCCGTCGTTGCTCACGGCCCAGGCGGTGGCCAGCTGCGGCTGTGGCGCCAAGTCGAAGTCATAGCTCAGCAGGCCTTCGGTGACCTTGGCCGAGACCAGCACCGACGAGCCCGCCGAATGCGCAATGGTGGTGAGCGTGGGCGGCTCGGGGTCGATCAGCACGGTGAGCGTGCCGCCGCGCACGGGGGCGGCCGCGGCCGCGGCGGCGGGCTGGCCCTGTGCCCACGCAGGTGCAAGGCCTGCGAGGCCGAGGCTCGCGCCGCCCTGCAGGAAGGCGCGGCGATCGATGGTGCTCCGGGTCATGGCCGCGATGCCCCGGTGGCCGGGCCTGCGCTGAATCCGGGCGGTGCGATGAAGCCCCCATAGACCTCTTCGAGCAGTTGCGCAAAGGCGATGGTCGTGCGGTCTTCGAGGTACGGGCCCACGGCTTGCGCGCTCACCGGCAGCCCGTTGTCGTCGAGCCCGACCGGAAAGCTCGTCGCCGGCAGGCCCGGCAGCACCGGCAGGCCCGCCCAATGGAAAAGATCGAAAAACGGCACCTCCCGCGTGCCATCCTCGAACTCGACGGGATAGGTGCGCGCATCCTTCGGCTCGCTGTGGTCGTGGCGGAAGGCCGGCAGCGGCGCGACCGGCGTCACCACCACGTCGAAGGTCTCGAAGAGGCGCTCCCATCGGTGGCGCAGCGCGACGCGCCGCTCGTTGTCCTGGAGCCAGTCGCTGTGGCGCAGCGTGGGCGCGCGCAGCCATGCGGCATCGGCGCTGTCGTCGTCGGCCGCCAGCGCTTCGAGCCGTTTCTGCGCCGCCTTGCTCAGCGCGGGCGGCGAGGCGAGCGACGAGCCGAGCAGGCTGCGGTAGACGCGGTGCGACGCCGTGAGATCGGGCAGCAGGCCGGACGGCAGTTCCGAAGGCCGGCTCACCTTCGCGCCCTGCGTGCGCAGCCGCTCCACCACGCGCTCGACCACCAGCGCCTCGTGCAGGCTGCGGGCGCTGCCGGGCCATTCGTCGATCACCAGCACGCGAAAGTCCTTGAGCTGCACGTGCCGCGCCGGCGGCAGCGTGGCCTTCCAGGCCTTGGCGGCCAGCGGCTCGAGGTTGACGAGCAGGTCCAGCGCGAGCTCGAGGTCGGACGCGGTGCGCGCCAGCGGACCCGCCACGCTCAGGTCGCGGTCGGCCAGCCGCCCCGAGGGCACGCCGGTGCCTCGCATGGCCACCAGCCCCGCCGTGGGCTTGTGGCCGTACACGCCGTTGAAGTGCGCAGGAATGCGGATGGAGCCGCCGATGTCGGTGCCCAGTTCGAGCGCCACATAGCCTGCCGCGAGTGCCGCGGCCGAGCCGCCCGAGGAGCCGCCCGGCGTGCGCGTGGCATCCCATGGGTTGTTGCTCACGCCGTAGATGGCGTTGTAGCTCTGCAGGTCGGCCAGCGCGAGCGGCACGTTGCTCTTGCCGACGATCACCGCGCCGGCCGCGCGCAGCGCGGCGACGGCCAGCGAGTCCTGTTCGGCCACGTTGTTCGCATGGTCGGGGTTGCCGCTCGTCGTGACGAAACCGGCGACGTCGAATGATTCCTTCACCGTGATCGGCACGCCGAGCAGCGGCCCGCGTTCGCCGCGCGCCAGGGCCGCGTCGGCTTCGCGGGCGGCCGCACGGGCGCCTTCGTCGTTGCGCACCACCACGGCGTTGAGGTCGTTGTCGAATTGGCTGATTCGCGCCAGCGCATGTTCCAGCAGGTCGACGGCCGAAACGCGGCCCGCGGCCAGCGCCTCGGCCTGCGTGCGGGCGCTCGCGAAGGTCAGCGAATCCAGAAGGGAGGAATGGAGGTCCTGGGTGGTCATGGTTGCTCTCGTGTGGTCACTTCCTGGGGTCGATCCATGCGTCGGACAGGTCGCCGGACATCAGGTCGATGCTGTTGTGGAAGTCGTGCAGGCGCGCGCTGTGCACCACGATCGAGGGCACGGTGACGATGGGCAGCACCGGCAACTCGCGCCCGACGATCTGCTGGATCTGTTTGAACTGCGCGGCGCGCCTGCCCTCGTCGACCTCCACGGCCGCCTGCCGAAACAGTTCGTCCACCTGCGGGTTGTCGTAGTGGGCCGCGTTGACCCAGATCAGCGGATTGCGCACGCCGTCGCCCCAGTAGATGCGCTGCACGCCCACCGTCGGGTCGAACAGGCGGCCGAGGCCGTTGATGTTGAGGTCGAAATCGCGCGTGCTGTAGACGCGCTTGAGGAAGGTGGGCAGGTCGCCGTCGACGATCTCTACCTTGATGCCTACCCGCGCGAGCGCGGAGCGCAGGTAGTCGGCCGTGCGCTTGAACTCCGCGCCGGGGATGTAGCTCAGCCGCAGCGAGAAGCGTTGGCCGCCGGCCCTCTTCGGCTGGCCCGCCTCGTCCAGCAGCTTGTTGGCTGCAGCCACGTCGAAGGTGTCGCGGAAGGTGCTGTCCTCGTAGTAGTCGGACAGCACGCGCGGGATCGGCGAGTTCACCACCTCCGCGCGCCTGTAGTAGATGGTGTTTCGGATGAAGTTGCGGTCGATGGCTTGCGCAATGGCATGGCGCACCTTCGCGTTCGCGAGGACCGGGTTTTCCACGTTGAACTCGAGGAAAGACGCGTTGTTGAGGAAGCCGTCGTAGCCGTCGTCCACCTTGAGCTTCGGGTTCGCCGACAGGCGTTCGAGGTCGGCCAGGCTCACGCCTTGCGCGACATCCACCTCGCCGGTCTCGACGGCGGTGGAGATCGCGGCCGGGTCGCGCACGAACTTCACGATCACGCGGTCGATGCGCGGATGGCCCTGGCGCCAGTAGCCGGGGTTCTTGCGCAGCACCAGGTGGCTGCCGCGCACCCATTGCTCGAAGACGAAGGGGCCGGTGCCCACCGGCGCGGCATTGTTCGCGCTGCCCAGCGGGTCGCCGTCGGCGTAGCGGTGCGCGGGCACGATCGGCAGCTCCGCCGACGACAGCGCCTTGATCAGGAACGGCGCCGGCTTGGCCAGCACGATCACGGCGGTGAGCGGATCGGGCGCGTCGACGCGCTCCACGTTCGCCAGCGTGATGCGCCCGCGCGGGCCTTGCTTCTTCTGGGTCAGCACCGAGTAGCGCACGTCCTCGGCGGTGAAATCGCGGCCGTCGTGGAACTTCACGCCCGCGCGCAGCTTGAAGGTGTACTTCAGGCCGTCGGCGCTCACCTGCCACGAGGTCGCCAGCAGCGGCTGGGGGTTGAACTTCGCGTCGTAGCGAAGCAGGCCCTCGGTGACCTTGGCGCTGATGTTGCGGTTGTCGGTCTTCGTGTCGAGGAAGGACACGAGCGAGGTGGGCTCCTGCGACACCGCATAGGTCAGCGTGCCGCCGTCCACCGGCACGGGCGCCTTGGCCTGCGCGAGCGCCGTGAAGGACAGCGAGGCCAGCGCCAGCTGAAGCAGCCGTTGGTCTGACCAGAGTTTCCGGAGGAGGGAAGAGAGAGCCATGGAGGAGGTCACCGTGTCCAAGATGGGTGCAAAAGGGCAGACGATGGTCCCGGAAAACGGCGCCGACACTTAGCATTTTTTCGATCTTGGAAATGCGCTGCCTGCCTGCGGGCAGTTGCGTTGCGCCACGCACGAAAACCGAGTTTTCTTATGCGAGAACCGATGAGGAAGGGCGCCTATATTCGCGGCTCTCCATCGCTTCCGGGAAACGCAATGAATGCCATCGATCGCGCCCTGTCGGGCGTGCCACTCCAGACGCTGATCGATCGATTGCCGGCCTTGTGCGCGGCCATCGCCGAAGGCGCCTCGCAGCGCGAACGCGAAGGTACGCTGCCTTTCGAGGCGTTCGCGCTGTTCCGCGCATCGGGCTTGGGCGCACTGCGCATTCCGGTCGAGCGCGGCGGCCCTGGCGGTTCGATCGAAGACCTCGTGCAGGTTGTCGCCACGCTTGCGGCGGCCGACTCCAACGTGGCGCACGCCTTGCGCACGCACTACAACGCCGTCGAGCTGTGGACCACGGCCCCGCCTCATCCGGATGCCGACCGGCAGCTCGCCCGCGTGCGCGAAGGCGCGCTGTTCGGCGGCGCCTTCACCGAGCTTGGCACGCCGCGTTCGGGCACGGTGACCACCACGCTCGAACGGCAGGGCGACCGTCGGGTGCTCAACGGCAGCAAGTACTACGCGACCGGCACCGCGTTCTCCGATTTCGCGAGCATCGCGGTGCGCGACGAGGAAGGCCGCGATGCAACGGTGATCGTGCCCACCGACCGCGCTGGCCTGCATGTGAAGGACGACTGGGACGGCATGGGCCAGCGCCTCACGGCCAGCGGCAGCCTGGAATTCGACGGACTGGAGGTGCAGCCCGACGAGATCGTTTTCACATCGCCGCGCAGCCTGCAGCGGCGTCATGCGGCGGCGCTGCGCCAGCTCTACCTGGTGGCGGTGGCCGCGGGCATCGTGCGCAATGTGTTCAGCGATGCCGTGCACTACGTGCGCCACCACGCACGGCCCGCGGCGCACAGCCCCGCATCGTCGGCGGTGGAGGACCACTTCACGCAATGGGTGGTGGGCGACCTGGCGACCGGCACCCACGCGGTGGACGCGCTCATCGCCCACAACGCGCGGCAGCTCGACCGCTCGGCCGCGGCCTTGAGGCGCGGCTCAGCGAACGGCGAGGTGGAGGAAGAGGGCTTGCAGCAGTTGGTGCTAGCCGGCGCACTCGCCACCGCGAAGACGCAGCTGGCCGTCAGCAAGATCGCGCTGCAGGCGGCCGAGCGCCTGTTCGAAGCGGGCGGCGCATCCGCCACTTCGCGGAAGCACAACTTCGACCGCCACTGGCGCAACCTGCGCACCATCTTCAACCACAACCCGCTGCTGCAGAAGGCGCGGGTGATCGGCGACTACCACCTCAACGGCACGACGAAGCATCTGGAGGAAGGCAAGGTTTTCTGAGTTTCGATATGCGAATTCCGGCCGTGCCAATTGCGCAGCTGCTGGTCAGAATTCGGGCTCTGGAAGGTAATCCAACAATGTCCCTGACCCACCAGCCCGGCGCCATCGCCGGTTTGGAGCGCTTCGCCGCACCGACCGAGTTCAGCGAGAGCCCGCTCTCCCAGGCCTTCAGGCAGCCCGTTCTGCTCGGGCTGTTCCTGCCGATCCAGGCGGGCGGCTGGAGCGCCTCGACCTTGCCGCGCAGCACCGACTGGCGCTTCGACTACAACAGGGATCTCGTGCTGCACGCCGAGCACCTCGCATTCGACCTCGTGTTCGCGCTCTCGCAGTGGCTGCCCAAGGGCGGCTACGGCGGCGTCTTCGACGGCAACGCGCTCGACTCGTTCATGACCACGGCCGCGCTCACCGCAGTCACCAGCCGGATCATGCTGATCTCGACCATCCACGTGCTCTACGGTCCGCTGCATCCGCTGCACCTGGCCAAGTACGCTGCCACGCTGGACCACATCTCGGGCGGGCGCTGGGGCATCAACGTGGTCACGGGCCATCGCGCGGTAGAGCACGAGATGTTCGGCTCGCAGCGCATCGAACACGACCGGCGCTACGAACTCGCAGCGGAGTTCCTGGAAGTGGTGCAGCGCCTGTGGGCCGATACCGAAAACTGGTCGTTCAAGGGCGAGTCGCCCTGGAAGCTCGACGGCGCGTTCGTTTCGCCGAAGCCGCGCTTCGGCCGTCCGGTGCTGGTGAACGCCACCGGCTCCGATGCGGGTATCGAGTTCGCGGCACGCTACTCCGACATCGTCTTCATCACCAGCCCGAGCGGCTCCAGCTTCGCAAGCGCCATCGAGGCGCTGCCCGCACACGCCGCGCGCGTGAAGCAGGCGGCCCGGCGCGTGGGGCGCGAGGTGCGCACGCTGCTCAACCCGATGGTCATCAGCCGAGAAACCGAACGCGAAACCTGGGACTACCACGACGCCATCGTCGACCACCTCGATGCCGACCCCCACGCCAGCTACAACCGCTTCGACAGCGACGCGCATGCCTGGCGCGGCCGCGTCGGCCACGACGCACCCAAGCGCCGCGCCATTGGCGGAAACATCGAGGTCATCGGCACGCCCGAGCAGGTGGTCGAGCAGTTCGTGCAGCTCAAGCGCGCGGGCATCGATGGCCTGCAACTGAGCTTCTTCGACTTCAAGCCCGACCTCAAATTCTTCGGCGACCGGATCCTGCCGCTGATGAAGCAGGCCGGGCTTCGTCTCTGACGCCTTTTCTTTCGCCAGACAGATACACAGGGAGCCTCTTTTCAATGAGCAGCATCGACTACCGTCCCCTCGGCCGCAGCGGCATCCTCGTGTCGCCGATCGCCCTCGGCACCATGATGTTCGGCGGCCAGGCCGACCGCGCCACCGCGCAGCGCATTGCCGAGCGCGCCTTCGAGCAGGGCATCAACTTCATCGACACCGCCAATGCCTACAACAAGGGCGAGTCCGAGAAGGTCGTGGGAGAGCTCGTGGCACCCAACCGCAACCGCTGGGTGCTCGCGACCAAGTTCGCCAACCCCGATCCGGACATCGCCGGTCCCAACAACAGGAGCACGGGGCGGCACGGCATCGTGCAATCGGTGGAGGCGAGCCTGAAGCGCCTGGGCACCGATCACATCGACCTCCTGTACCTGCACCGCGAGGACCGGGCCACGCCCGTGGCCGAGACCGTGCGCGCACTGGGCGACCTGATCCGCGCGGGCAAGCTGCGCAGCTACGGCCTGTCGAACCATCCTGCCTGGAAGATCGCGGAATTCGCCCGCACGGCCGATGCATTGAACGTGGACCGCCCCGCGGCCACGCAGCCGCTCTACAACCTGGCGAACCGGCAGATCGAGGCCGAGCACCTGCCCGCGGCCGAGTACTACGGCGTGGGCGTGGTGTCTTACAGCCCGCTCGCTCGCGGCGTGCTCACCGCCAAGTACCAACCCGGCAAGGCACCGCCTGCGGGCACGCGCGCGGGCCGCGACGACAAGCGCATCCTGCAGACCGAATGGCGTGCCGAATCGCTGGAGATCGCGCAGCGCGTGAAGGAGCACGTCGAGGGACGCGGCATCACGCCGGGCCAGTTCGCGCTGGCCTGGGTGCTGAACAACCGCCTCGTCACCTCGGCCATCGCCGGCCCGCGCACGCTGGAGCAGTGGGAAGACTACCTGCCCGCGCTGCAATACCGCTTCACCGATGAAGACGAAGCCCTGGTCGATGCGCTCGTGACCACCGGACATTCGTCGCTGCCGGGCTTCAACGATCCGAGCCATCCGTTCTTCGGGCGGTTGCCGCGGCATCACTCGGCGGCATGAATGCCGTGCCTGCGGGGCAATATCTGAAAGGAAAAGCCGTCCTGCGTAGCCAGCTCGGCGGGCGGAACACACTGCCGAAGTAGCTCGCGAGGCGATGGAACTGCGCATCGTCGTCGCATGCGCCCATTGCGCATGTGCTTATGCACAAATCTCGCTTGGATCTCGGTTGGCCGGCGCCACAGAATCCCGGTGCGTCTCTCCTTGTTCAATCTTTCCATAGGCCTCTTGTCATGACCATTGCCAATACAGACCGTCTGGTTCCGCCCGCTCTCTCGGTGCTGCGCATCGTCTCGGCCTATCTGCTGATCCAGCACGGCTCGGCGAAGCTGTTCGGTGTTCCGCACGTGGCGTTCTTCGACAACCTTCAACTGGTCTCGCTGCTCGGCGCGGCAGGCGTGCTGGAGTTCTTCGGCGGCATCCTGCTGCTGATCGGGTGGTTCACGCGGCCGGTGGCGTTCGTGCTGTCGGGTCTGCTGGCGTTCGCGTATTTCATCGGCCATGCGCCCAAGGGGTTCGTGCTTGCTCCTTCGCTCAACCAGGGAGAGGCGGCAGTGCTGTTCTCGTTCGTCTTCCTGTTCATCGCGGCAGCCGGTGCCGGCCCGTGGAGCATCGATGCCTGGCGGCACCGTGTACCCACGACAGGCGGCGGCGCTGCCGCGGCATAAGCTCAGGTCGAATCGATCGCCTCGGGCCCGCAACGGGTGCGCGACATCGCGGGCGAGCAGGCCGACGCGTTACTTGCTGGACGTGTCGCCATCATTGATGTGTGGCGTCCCGCTGCCCAACCCGCGCGCGACTGGCCGCTGGCCCTGGGCGATGCAAGCACCACCGACCTGACGACCTGATCGCCTCCGGCCTGATCTTCCCCATCGCGCGGGAAAGACCTACGGCGTGGCCTTCAACCCGGCGCGGCGCTGGCTCTACATTCCCGATCTGCAGCCCCGACGAAGCGCCGCTGATCAAGTGCTGGGATTCCGATGCGTCGGTGGCCCGATTTGCGCCGCACACCGGCTTCGAGGAAAGACGATGAAGTCGTCTTGACCGCCATGGAACCGACCACACGCTGCGCTACGAGCGCTCCTCGGCCGTCTGTTTGTACCAGTTCTTGCCGCCGCCATGGCGCGTAGCGAAACGGCTGCCCAGTGCGTTGACCAGCTTGCTGCGGCCGTACTGCGCCACGTAGTCCTCGAGCACGGGAGCGCAGTCGTTGACGTGAACATCTGTGTCGATCACGAGATGGTTGAGGCCGGCCTTCATGGCGGCGGAGCGCGATGCGTGCACGCGGTTCAAACGATTGCTCATCTGCGGGTTCCTTGGAGGGAAAAGGAACCGCAGGCTACGCGCGGCCCCTTCGCCCCAGCGCATGCAAAAAACAGATATGCAAGCGCCTATCCGTTGTTTGGGCCCGGGAATGTCGCGGCTAACCTGCGACACCCAAGCTTTCCCATCCTGAGGAAAGCATTCCGAAAAAATCACTTCTTGAGGGAGTCCCGAACATGTTGCTTTCATTCCGACGCGCCCATTTCATCGTGGCACTCGCCATCACCAGCCTCGGCGCCGCCGCGCAGGCGCAAGAGGCGCTGCGTGTGGCTGCGTCGCCCGTGCCGCACGCGGAGATCCTGGAGTTCGTCCGGCCGCAGCTGAAGGCGCAGGGTGTCGACCTGCAGGTGAAGGTGTTCAACGACTATGTGCAGCCGAACCTTGCCGTGAGCGACAAGCAGCTGGATGCCAACTTCTTCCAGAACCGCCCCTACCTCGAATCGTTCACCAAGGACCGGAAGTCGGACATCGTCGAGGTTCCGAACAGCGACGTGCACATCGAGCCCTTCGGTGCCTACTCGCAGAAGATCCGCAAGACCTCCGAGCTGCGCGAGGGCGCGGTCGTGGCGATCCCGAGCGACCCCTCCAACTCGGGCCGCGCGCTGGCGCTGCTGGCGAAGCAGGGACTGATCAAGCTGAAAGATCCGTCCAACATCAAGTCGACGGCGCGTGACATCGTTGCCAATCCGAAGAAGCTGGTGATCCGCGAACTCGAATCGGCCCAGCTGCCGCGCGCGCTGCCAGATGTCGATCTCGCGCTGATCAACACCAACTATGCGCTCGAGGCCAAGCTCGATCCGGCCAAGGATGCGCTCTTCATCGAGGACGGCCGCAAGTCGCCCTATGCCAATTTCATTGCGTCGCGCAGCGACAACGTGAGTTCGCCGGCCATCGCCAAGCTGGTGGCTGCGCTCCATACGGCCGAGGTCCGCAAGTTCATCCAGGACAAGTACAAGGGCGCCGTGATTCCGGCCTTCTGAGCGAAAAGACATGAAACGTTGGACCTACACGCGGGCCATGCCGCACTTTTTCGCGGCATGGGCCGTGGCTGCCGCTTTTGCCTTTGCCACATTGCCGGCGACTTCCCAGCCGCGCCCAGGTGGCACATTGACCTGGCTGATCAACCCCGTTCCTTCCTCGATCGTGCCGCTCACGACCACGGCCGGCGGAAACGCCGAGATCGGTCCGAAGATCGTCGAAGGCCTGCTGACCTATGACTACGACCTCAAGCCCAAGCCGCTGCTCGCCACCGCGTGGTCGCTGAGCAGGGACGGCCTGCAGTACACGTTCGAGCTGCGCAAAGGCGTGAAATGGCATGACGGTCGGGACTTCACCTCGGCAGACGTGGCCTTCTCGATCCTCACGCTCAAGCAGGTGCATCCGCGCGGGCGCGGCACCTTTGCCAATGTGGTGGACGTGAAGACGCCCGATGCGCACACCGCGATCATCGTGCTGAGCAAGCCGTCGCCGTTCCTGCTCACGGCGCTGGCCTCGACCGAGTCACCGATCGTGCCGAAGCACCTTTACGAAGGCACCGATATCGCGTCGAGCAAGTACAACAGCGCGCCGGTGGGCACCGGCCCCTTCGTGTTCAAGGAGTGGGTGCAGGGCAGCCACATCATCCTCGAGCGCAACCCGAACTACTGGGACAAGCCCAAGCCGTACCTCGACCGGGTGGTGGTGCGTTTTGTGCTCGATGCCGCGTCGCGTGCGGCGGCGCTGGAGTCGGGCACGGCCGACCTGGCGAACGGAACGGGCGGCATCCCGCTGTCGGACGTCGAGCGGTTCAAGAAGCTGGCGGGCATCGAGATCGACACGCGCATCTCGCCCTACCTCGGCAGCCATCAGCAGATCTACTTCAACCTGGACACGCCTGCGCTGCAAAAGCGCGAAGTGCGAAAGGCGATTGCTCAGGCCATCGATGTCAATGCGTTTGCCAAGACGGTGTGGTACGGCTACGGAACGCCCTCGGCATCGCCGATAGGGAAGGGCATCTCGCGCTATCACGACGCGAGCATCCAGCCGTATCCGTTCAACCCGAAGGAAGCCGAAGCGGCACTGGAGGCGGCCGGATTCAAGCGCGGCGCCGGCGGTACGCGCCTGAAGCTGCGGGTGCTCTACAACCCCTTCCAGGAGCGGCGCGCCGCGGACTTCGTGCGCCAGTCGCTGGGACGCATCGGCATCGATGCCGCGGTCGAGAGCTACGACTTTGCAACCTACGTCAATAAGACCTATACCGAACGGGCCTTCGACATCACGCTGGAAAGCCTCACGAACCTGTTCGATCCCACGGTGGGCGTGCAGCGCGTGTTCTGGTCGAAGAACTTCAAGGTCGGGCTGCCGTTCTCCAATGCGCCGCACTACGTGAATCCGGAGGTCGACCGCCTGCTGGAAGCCGCGGCAGTCGAGACCGACGAAGCCAAGCGCCGGCAGCTGTTCACCGAGTTCCAGCAGATCGTGCATCGCGACATTCCCTCCATCGAGTTGGGGGCCAATCCTGCGATCACCGTACTGGCGAAGAAGGTGCGCAACTATGCCCCTACCGGGGAGCACATCCGGGGAAGCTTCGCGGACCTGTACCTTCAGCCGTGATCGGCGGCCGTCAGCGCCTGGGCGAGGTTTTTTTCCAACAGCTCTCTCAGGAAGCGCCAGGGGAAGATGCCCCGGTCGTGGCCGTCGCCGAACACGAACTGCACGCCGTACGCGCCCACCGGCCGAATGTCCGTAAGCCGCAGGTCTGCAGCTGACGGCAACAATCTCGCTTGACCATCGTGCTGGGCCGCGCGCTGGGCCTTGCAATCGGCGCAAGGGCAACTCGATCTCAGCAACTGGTATGGCGCCAGATGCTGTGTGCCATCCGCCCAACGGAACTCCAGCGCAGCGCGCGCGCGATGGTCGACGATGGATTCAGGTGCCATGTTCCGTCGCACCGATCTGCGCGATTGCCAGCCGGGCTGATTTGCGCACTTCCGGGTCCGCGTCGGCGGCGGCGATTTCGAGCGCGGGCAGCGCGGCCGCATTGCCGATCTCGCCCAGTGCAAGCGCCGCTTCCTTGCGCAGGTTGCTGATGCTGTGGCCCAGCGTCACGAGCAGCGCCGCGACGCTTCCGGTGCTGCGCAGCCGGCCCAGGCTGCGGGCCGCGCGCAGGCGTACCTGCCAATAGGCGTCGTCCAGGGCCACCAGCAGCGCTTCGGATGCGGCCGGCTGCTGCAGCTTGCCGAGCGATGTCGCGGCTTCTTCCCGCACCTGCCAGCTCGCGTCGCGCAGCGCGGTTTCCAGTGCGGCGCGCGCGTCGGCGTTGCCGATGGCAAACGCCAGCGCGCCCACCGCGGCCCGGCGCACTTCATCGACGGGGTCGGACATGGCGATGCCGGTCAGTGCAGGGAGGGCTGGGGCGTGCTTCAGGTACCCGAGCACGCCAATGGCTTCCCGGCGCAGCGCGATGGCCTCGACGCTGTCCTGCGCAGACCGCGGCTCCTGCAGGACCGCCAGGGCAGGGCCAGCGCTGGCCGGTACCCGCAGCTCGCGCAGCGCGCGCAGCACGGCGGCGCGCACCCGCGTTGCTGCAGCGCTTGCATACGGCAGCAGCCAGGCGGCTGACGCAGGCTCCTTCAGTTCGGCAAGGCTGTGGGCGGCGGCCTCGCGCACCTGGGCATCGGCGTCATCGAGCACTTGCGCAAGCCCTTCGACAGCCGCCTGGTTCTCCATGGTTTCGAGCGCCAGCGCCGCAGCGGCGCGCACGGCGGGCGCATCGTCGCGCAGCGCGGCGACCAAGAGCGGCGTGTGCGCCTCGTCGGCCAGGTCGCCAAGGTCCATCACGGCGATGCGGCGTACTTCGGCGTCGGGTGAGTCCAGCCGCGTGGCAATGGCCTGCAGTTCGGGATCGTCGAGGAGGGCGGGGTTCATTTTTCTTTCAGATGGCAAAGCGCAGCTGCGCCGCGGCGGGCGCGCCGAGCGGCGTGAGGCGATCCAGCGGTGCGCCTGCGCCCGCATGCGGATGCAGCAGTTGCAGGCAGCGGCGCTTGAGCGCGGTGAATTCGGACGACGTGACCAGCGAGGGATCGCGTGGCCGCTCGAAACCAAGCTCGAACTCGGCCACGATCCGGCCCGGCCGCGGACCCATCACGAGCACCCGGTCGCCCAGGAACAGCGCCTCGTCGATGTCGTGGGTGATGAAGACGATGGTGGTGCGCACGCGCGCCCAGGCGTCGAGCAGCTGGCGCTGCATCATGAGGCGGGTCTGGGCGTCGAGCGCACCGAAGGGTTCGTCCATCAGCATCACGCGTGGATGGTTGATGAGCACCCGCGCAATTTCCGCGCGCTGCTGCATGCCACCCGAGAGCTGCGACGGATAGAAACCGGCAAAGTCGTCCAGGCCGACGAGGCGCAGCATTTCACGCGCACGCGCGTGCCGTTCGCGGCGGCCCACGCCCTGCATCTTCAGTCCGAAAGCAACGTTGTCGAGCACCTTCTTCCACGGAAAGAGCGTGTGGTGCTGGAAGACCAGGCCTCGGTCCGGATGCGGCCCGCGCACAGGCTCGCCGTCCACGCTGATGGTGCCGCCTGCCGGTGCAAGATGGCCGGCAAGCGCACCCAGCAGCGTCGACTTGCCGCAGCCCGAAGGGCCGAGCAGGCAGACGAACTCGCCGGGCTTCACATGCAGGGTGATGTCCTGCACCGCATCGAAGGCCTGGGCACCATGGCCAAGGCGCACGCGCACGCCGTCGAGGGCGATCCGCCCAGTCTGCACGTCGGCCTTCATTTTCTTTTCTCCTGCACGGCGCGCCACGGCATCAGCGCCTGCCCGGCCCGCCGAACGAGCGCGCTGCTGCCCATGCCGAGCACGCCGATGAAGAGCATGCCCACGACGATGTCGGCGTAGTTCTGGATCGTGTACGACATCCAGGTGTAGTAGCCGATGCCGAACTGGCCCGAGATCATCTCGGCCGTGACGAGGCAGAACCATGCAGTGCCCATGCCGATGGCCAGCCCTGTGACCACGCTCGGCAGCGCGCCGGGCAGGATCACCTCGCGGAACACCGCGAGACGGCCCGCGCCCAGGCTGCGCGCCGAAGCGACGAGGCGTGCATCGACAGCCTCGACGCCGTGCACGGTGTTGAGCAGCACCGGAAACAGCGCACCGACGAAGGTGATGAACACCATCGACGCCTCCGAGGACGGAAACATCAGGATGGCCAGCGGTATCCACGCCACCGCCGGGATCGGGCGCAGCACTTCGAGCGGCGGCAGCAGCGTGTCTTCGGCCCAGCGGGCGCGGCCGATCGCAAGGCCGAGCGCCACGCCGGCAATGGCCGCCAGCCCGAAGCCGATGAACACGCGGCGCAGGCTCGCCCCCAGGTGCTGCAGCACCAGCGGCGATTGCAGGAGCGACCAGGCCGACTCAGCCACTTCACCCGGCGGAGGCACATTCTGGAAAGTGACGACGCCCAGGTTGATGCGTTCGCGCGTGGCGAGGTGCCACGCAACCACGCACAGCACCAGTGCCGCAATGCGCCAGGCCGTGCGTCGCAGGTTGCCGTTGAAGAAGCTGCCCATCGTGATGCTCGCGAACAAGAACGGCCTTAGCCGGCCAGCGCGGCACGCACGCCCGCAAAGTCGGCCACCTTGCCGCCGTGCTTTGCGGCCCAGCCTTCGGCCTGGTCCTTGAGCAGGAAGGCATCGACCTCGCCCTTGGCGCCGAGCACGAACCACGCGTCGGCCGCCAGCAGCTTGTTGCCGCTGTCGCGGTCCTGCGCATAGACCACGCGCGCCTTCTTGCCCGACTTCTCGAGCTTCTGCAGGTCGCCGAAGGCGTTCTCGGGCGAGGCGTAGTGCCGCACGAGCGGCTCGCCGGCCACCCAGACCTGGGCCACGCGGCTCACATCGGTGATCGGCTTGCCCGTGGCGGCGTCCTTGGCCACCAGCGGGGAACGGGCATAGTTTTTCAGCTGCCTGTCGTAGTCCAGGCCGGCCTCCTTGAAGGCGGCGCGAATGAAGCCGTCCTGCACGAAGGCATTGGCATCGATGTCGTTGTCGGTGCGTTTCAGCAGGCGCAGCGTGTCGAGCGATGTCTTCACGGCCTGGCGGTACTCGGGCTTCCAGCTCAGGTCGCGGGTCTGCAGGCCGAGCGGGCCATGGAACAGGTAGTTGACCTCCGCCTCGATGCCGGTGACCTTGGCGATCAGCTCGCTGTACTTTTCAGGCTCCGCAGCCACCAGGCGGTCGGCCTCCAGCGCGGCGCGCAGATAGGCGGCCACGACTTCGGGGTATTTCTTCGCATAGTCTTCGTCGACCAGGCTGCCATGGAAGGTGGGGACGTTGGCCTGCGAGCCGTCGTAGATCTTGCGCGCGAAGCCGCGGTAGGGAAACAGTTCGGCAAAGGGCACGAAGTCCGCGTGCGCCTCGACCTTGCCCGCCTGCAGCGCGGGGCCGGCCACCTCGGGCGCCTGCGTGGTGATGTTCACGTCTTTCAGCGGGTCCCAGCCCTGCGCCTGGATGGCGCGCAGCAGCATGCCGTGCGAAGTGGACGCGAAGGGCACCGAGATGGTCTTGCCCTTGAGTTCGGCGAGCGACTGCACCTTCGAATCCTTCGGCACGACGATACCGTTGCCGCTGCCGGTGGTGCTGCCCGAGAGCACGGTGATGAAGATGCTCTTGCGTCCCGCCTTCTGAAAGGCCGCGCCGTTGAAGCTGCCCGGAAAGTCGGCCATCGAGCCGAGGTCGAGCTTGCCCGCGACCATTTCGTTCGTCAGCGGCGCGCCGGAGGTGAAGTTCTTCCATTCGATCTGGTATTGCGCGTCCTTGTACTTGCCGGTGCGCGGCAGGTATTTTTCAAGCAGCTTCAACTCGCGGATCAGCAGGCCGCCTGTGGCGCAGTTGATGGTGGTGTCTTGCGTGCCGATGGCGACGCGAATGGTTTCAGCCTGGGCAGCGGGCAATGCCAGCAACAGGCCGAAGGTAGCGCCCCACAAAGACAGGGTGCGACTCAGGATTCTCTGGGTCTTCATCGTGATGCTCCGGTTTGAATGCAGTGGCTGCGGCTCAGCGCAGCAGATAAGGAATGTCGACGGTGACCGCGCCGGTGGGGCAGTCTTTCTCGCAAGGCATGCAGTACCAGCATTCGTCGAACTTCATGTAGGCCTTGCCCTTGCTGAGGTCGATGGCGAGCACGTCGAGAGGGCAGACGTCCACGCAGACGGTGCAGCCCTTGTGGGCAATGCACTTGTCCTCGTCCACGCGCACGGGCACGCTGGTGGGGTTGAAGGCGAGGGGCATGTGGGACTCTCTTCTTGTCGGGATTGGGGGTGTCACGCCGCGACCGGCTCGCGTGCCTCGGCGGGTACGCGCAGATGCTGGTAGGCCGACATCTCATGGGCTTCGAGCGGCACGATGTAGGGGTCCACCGGGCGCTTGAAGCTCACCATCGCGTCGCCCTGCTTTTGCAGCTGTGTGTGGCAGAACCAGTCGCGGTCATTGCGCTCGGGAAAATCCACACGGTGGTGGTACAGGCCCCAGCGGCTTTCGGTCCGGTAGAGCGACGCGCGTGCGGCCATCTCGGCGCAATCGCGAATGGCGTGCACTTCCATCGCGCGCATGAGTTCGTGCGGGCCGGGGGCGGCAAGCTGTTCGAGGTCTTCGTGGATCTGCTCGAAGCGCGAAAGGCCGATCTCCATCTTGCGCGTGACCTTGGGCGGCTGCAGGTAGTCGTTGACCATGCGGCGCAGCTTGTATTCGATCTGCGCCGGCGGCAGGCCGCCGGTGCGCAAGAGCGGCGCGCTGACGCGGGCATGCTCGCGCGACACCTGTTCTTCGTCGAGCGCAGGCAGCTCGACTTCCGCGCAATGCCGCGCCGCGCTTTCGCCCGCGAGCCGGCCATAGACGAAGGCGCCGAGCATGTAGTTGTGCGGCACGCAGGCCAGGTCGCCTGCGGCATGCAGGCCCGGCACCGTCGTGCGCGCGTGCTCGTCCACCCACACACCCGACGCCGAATGGCCGCTGCAAAGGCCGATCTCCGAGATGTGCATCTCCACCATCTGGTCGCGGTAATCGGTGCCGCGCCCGGCGTGGAAGCGGCCGCGGCTGGGGCGTTCGTTGGTGTGCAGGATCTGCTCGATGGTAGCGATGGTCTCCTCGGCCAGGTGGTTGAGCTTGAGGAAGACGGGGCCGTTGCCGCCCTGGAGCTCGTTGTAGAACTCCATCATCATCTGGCCGCTCCAGTAGTCGCACTCGATGAAGCGCTCGCCCTTGTTGTTGGTGGTGTGGCCACCGAAGGGGCCCGTCACGTAGGCGCAGGCGGGGCCGTTGTAATCCTTGATCAGTGGGTTGATCTGGAAGCACTCGATGCCTGAGAGCTCCGCGCCCGCGTGGTAGGCCATGCTGTAGCCATCGCCCGCATTGGTGGGATTTTCGTAGGTGCCGAAGAGATAGCCGGAGGAGGGTAGGCCCAGGCGCCCGGCCGCGCCGGTGGCCAGCACCACGGCCTTGGCACGGATCACGTGGAACTCGGCCGTGCGGCAGTCGAACGCCATGGCGCCCGCGATGCTGCCGTCGGCCGCGGTGAGAAGGCGCGTCACCACCAGGCGCTGCGACATCTCCACGCGCGTGCGCTTCAGGCGCCGGTACAGCACGTTCTTGATGTTGTGGCCCTCTGGCATCGGCAGCACGTAAGTGCCCATGTGGTGCACCTTGCGCATCGCGTACTCGCCGGTCTCGTCCTTCTCGAACTTGACACCCCACCGGTCGAGCTCCTCGATCATCGAATAGCTGTTGCGCGCATAGGCCATCACCGTCTTCTGGTTGACGATGCCGTCGTTGGCGGTGGTGATCTCCTTCACATACTGCTCGGGCGTGGCAAAGCCGGGCACCACTGCGTTGTTCAGGCCGTCCATCCCCATCGAGATGGCGCCGCTGCGCTTGACGTTGGCCTTCTCCAGCAACAGGACTTCGAGCTTCGGATTCGCTTCCTTCGCCTTGACGGCCGCCATCGGTCCGGCCGTGCCGCCGCCGATGACCAGCACGTCGACGGTGCGGGTAATGATGTTCATGGATGGGCCTTCGTCGTCGGGTTGGCGCGTGCGATGCGAAGCCGGTGCTGGAACGCATCGCCGCGGAAATAGAGGTCTTCGAAATCCAGGGGCGCGCCGTCTGCCGTGTGGGTGAGGCGCTCCACGCGCAGCACGGCCGTTCCCTCGGGCACGCTCAGCGCGCGCGAAAGCACCTCGTCCGCGAGCATTGCGTCGATCTGCAGATCGGCGTGGCCAAGGGCGATGCCGTAGTCGTTTTCCAGGATCAAGAAGATGTCGCGCCCGGCCAGGTCCGCCTGGCGAAGCCGCTCCCCGATGGCGTGGGGCAGGTAGGTCACTTCGTAGGACACCGGCGCGCGGTTCAGATGCCGCACGCGCTTGATCTGCGCCACCGGCGTGCCCTCCGCCAGACCCAGTTGCTGCGCAACGCGAGGGGAGGCGGGCACGGTCTTGTGGCTCGTCACCTGGTTGCGGATCTCGTAGCCCATGCGCACCATCGCTTCGGCAAACCCTTCGAGCTGCCCGAGGTGCTGGAACGCCTTGGGCTTTGCAACGAAGGTGCCCTTGCCTGGGATCTTGAAGATCAGGTTCTCGCGCTGCAGGTCGCTCAGCGCCTGGCGCACCGTGATGCGACTGACCTTGAACAGCGCAACCATTTCGCTTTCGGAAGGCAGTTGCGCATGCGGGGCATAGGTGCCGTCGAGGATGCGCTCGCGCAGCACCTCGCGCACCTGGGTGTAGAGCGGGACGGGAGAAAAGGCTATCGGCTCGAGAGCCCTGGCGACTTGCATGTGGCTGACCTGTTATGACCGGTTGGATGAGGTCGAATGCTAGCCAGCGAGGTCCCTGCCGTTAAATAACGAAAACGTGCTTCGATATTCGGAAAATGATTGAACTGCTGTTCGAGGGCAACCGAAGCTCGAAGCTGTTGGCCCGCGCCATCTTGTTGTGGGCCACTCTCGGTCTATTTGGTGGCCTTGCTAAACGCTGGCATCGCGTGAGCGGAGTCTGGCAGCAGGTTCGACTGGCGGTAATGGGGTGTTTGCGTGCCAATGGTTCTCGTGGGTTGATCTCCTGCCCGTGAGGGCGTGTTCCCATATTCGAATGGTGCGGTGGCGTAAGCGACCACCAGTACATCCTCGCAACGCAATTGGAAGATGGCTCCGTTGCCTTCGTGCAGCTTGGTCGGAAAGACTTTGGCGCCTTGCCGCACATCCGGCTCACCGCCTCGGGTGCCTCGCATCTTCCATTGAGATAACTCTTCTTATCACAATAGCAAGTTTATGCGGCTAAACTGGCCTACATGAAAGTACGCACCGCCAGCAGGGCAGAGGCCGGAAATGGCGATTTCCCCAGCGCTTCGCAACTGGCGGCGCTGCGCGCTTGGTACGCGGGCCTGCCGGCGCGCGCTGCCGTCGAGCAGTACCTCGGGGAGAGCAAGGCCACGGGACAGTCCTCTCGCGCCATGCTGGGCGATATCCGGCGCCAATTGGCAAGCTACGCACGGGCGCGGCACCGAGACGACCTGGCCTCGCTGATCGCGCATCCGGCGGCCGAGCGCGAGCAACGCGCCCGAGCGGTCAGGGATGCCATCGAGAAGCTGCGGCAGTTGCCCCTGCCTGCGCCGATGGTGACGGATGCCGTCGATCGGTGGCTGCCGACACGTTCCGCGCGGGCTCTGCAAAACGCCGGCATCCGGACGCTGGCCGATCTGACGGTGCGGGTGCCGCGCCGGCGCCGCTGGTGGGCCGCCGTGCCCGGCCTGGGGGCACGCAGTGCGCGTCAGATCGAGGCATTCTTTGCCGCCCACCCGGCCCTGACCGAGCGGGCGAGGGCGCTGGTGGTCATGCCGCGGACCGAGACCGCGCCGTGGGAGCACCTGGTCGTGCCGCAAGAGGTCGACGGTTCCCGGGGCACCTTCCGGGCGCCGCAGGCCACCTGCACCCTGTCGGCGAGCAATGACTACGAGGCCGTCCAGGCCTGGCTGAGCCTGCAGGACGCCGCAGCGACCCAGCGTGCCTACCGCAAGGAAGCCGAGCGGCTCATGCTGTGGGCGATCCTCGAGCGCGGCAAGGCGCTGTCGTCGCTGACGACCGAGGATGCCGTGGCCTACCGAGCCTTTTTGCGCCGGCCATCCCCGCGGGAGCGCTGGGTCGGACTCGCGCGGCCGCGCACGTCCGCGGAATGGCGCCCCTTCCAGGGACCGCTGGCGCCGCGTTCCGTGGCGTACGCACTGTCCGTGATCGGCGCGCTGTATCGCTGGCTGATCGAGCAGCGCTATGTGCTGGCCAATCCGTTTGCCGGCGTGAAGGTCAAGGGAACAAGCCGTGGCGGCGCTCTGGATGCATCCCGGGTGTTCACGGAGCATGAATGGACGCTGATTCGCTCCACTGCCGACGGCATCGAGTGGATCGGCGGATGGAGCGAGGAGGGCGCCCAGCGCCTGCGCTTCGTGCTGGATTTCTGGTACGCGACGGGCCTGCGGCCCAGCGAGATGGTCGATGCCCGGCTGGGCAGCCTCGAGCACGATGCACAGGGCGACGATTGGCTGCATGTGGTCGGCAAAGGCAGCAAACACGGCAAAGTCGCCTTGCCGCTGCTGGCGCGAGGCGCGCTCGACCAATATCTGGCACAACGGGGTCTGCCCGTGACGCGGTCGCGCTGGAACCCGAAGACCGCATTGATCCCCGGCCTGGCAGAAGACGGGACCGGGATCAGCGCGTCGCGCCTGTGGTCGGTCATGCGCCGCTTCTTCCTCCACGCCGCGCAGGCCTTGGAGGGTGTGAGCCCGTCCACGGCGGATAAGCTCCAGCGTGCCACGCCGCACTGGATGCGGCACACCCATGCGACTCATGCGCTCGCGCGCGGCGTCGAGCTGACGACCGTGCGGGACAACCTGCGGCATGCCTCCGTGGCGACCACCTCGGTCTATCTCCATACCGACGAGGTCAAGCGGGCCAGGCAGATCGGGGAGGCTTTTCCGGCGCGGTCGTCGACGAGAGCGACCTAATCTGAGGCGCTCGGCTGCGCGAGTACAGGGGAGGGGCGAAGGGCCTTTCGCGATGCAGACATCAACGACAGCCGCCGCGCGCAAGCAGGGCTCGGGTGAACCCATGGCGTCCCGTGTCATTGGCCCAACGTTCAACTTGCGCGGAAATCGCCCCTCCCTCACAATCCGCCCCACCATGAAATTCACTCAAGCTATCGAGGCGTTCATCGCCACCTGACATCGCCCTCGATCGCGTTCGGAAGGCGTTGCGCCTTCCGGTTTCAAGAACCCCGGCAGGCTCGTCCCTCCGGGGTTTTGTTTTTTCGTCGTTTCATTCCCTCTTCACACCATGCGTACCTACGACAAGCTGATCGCCACGATTCCCGCTCGCCGGAGCGTGGACACCGTGCGCCCGGGCTCCGGCCGCAGCACCCCTTTGCACGACACCGTTCGTCGCTAGCCCTCAGGCGGATCTTTGCCTGGGGCCAGCGGCAGCCCCAAGCATTCAAGAAGAAAGATTCGTCATGAACCCGAACCCCAGGAACATCCGCAACATCGGCATCATTGCCCACGTCGACGCGGGCAAGACCACCACCACCGAACGCATCCTGTTCTATGCCGGCGAGAGCCACCGCATGGGCGACGTCAGCGCGGGCACGACCCGCATGGACTTCGATCCGCAGGAACGCGCACGCGGCATCACCATCAGCAGCGCAGCCATCACGGTCCACTGGAACGGCACGCAGATCAACCTGATCGACACGCCCGGCCACATCGACTTCAATATCGAAGTGAACCGCTCCTTGCGCGTGCTCGACGGTGCCGTGGTCGTGTTCGACGGCGTGGCCGGCGTGGAACCGCAGACGGAAACCAATTGGCGCCTGGCGGACAAGTACCGCGTGCCGCGCATCGCCTTCGTCAACAAGCTCGATCGGCTGGGCGCCGACTTCCTGCGCGTGGCCGCGATGATGGAAGAGCGTCTCGGCGTGAAGGCCGTGGTGGTGCAATTGCCCATCGGTACGGAAGGCGGTTTCCGCGGCGTGGTCGACCTCGTCGGCATGCGCGCGCTCGTCTGGAACAAGGACGATGCGAGTGAGCCATACCGTGAGTGCGAAGTGCCGATTGGCATGCGCGAAGCCGCGCAGCAACATCGCGCGCGCCTCGTGGCGCTGGCGGTGGAGCACGATGAAGCCGCGACCGACGCCTATCTGGATGGCGAAGAGATCGGCGTCGACGTGCTGCACGCATGCATCCGCAAGGGCGTGCTGGCCAATGCTTTCGTGCCTGTGCTGGCCGGGTCAGCGTACAGGAATCGCGGCGTGGAGCCTCTGCTCGATGCCGTCGTGAACTGGCTGCCTAAACCGGGCGACGCGGTGAACTGCGATGCGCAGGCGCCGTTCGCAGCGCTCGCGTTCAAGGTGGCCAGCGACGATCACGGCGCGATGGTGTTCGTGCGTGTCTACAGCGGTCGGCTGCGACGCGGCGATGCCGTGCTGAACGCCACGACGGGGCGCATGGAGCGTGCGTCGCGGCTGTACGAAGTCCATGCGGACGATCGCATCGAGCGCGATGAACTCGTGGCGGGCGACATTGCCGCCATCGTCGGGCTGAAGGACACGCTGACCGGTCACACGCTGTGCGACCGTGAGCATCCGGTGCAGCTGGAGCAGATCAGCGTGCCCGAGCCTGTCATTCACGTGGCGATCGAGGCCAAGGCACGCAACGACCAGCAGGCGCTGGCGAAGGCGCTGCACGCGATGTTGCGCGAGGATCCGAGCTTGCAGCTTCGGCAGGATGCCGAGTCGGGCCAGACCATCCTTTCGGGCATGGGCGAGCTGCAGCTCGATGTCTCCATCGAGAAGTTGCGCGCGAAGTACGGCGTCGAAGTTTCGGTGGGGCGGCCGCAGGTCGCCTACCGAGAGACGATTTCAAGAGAAGTGGGGGTGAACCATGTTCACAAGAAGCAGACCGGCGGGCCCGGTCAGTTCGCAGCGCTGACGCTGCGACTCGCGCCGCTGGCGCGCGGGGAGGGCATCGTCTTCGAAAGCCAGGTGGTGGGCGGCGCGATTCCGCGGGAGTTCATTCCTGCAGTCGAAGCCGGCGTTCGCCGTGCGGCGCAAGCGGGCGTGGTGGCAGGCTATCCCTGTGTGGACTTCGTGGCCACGTTGCTGGATGGCAGCTATCACGAGAGCGATTCGTCGCCGATGGTCTTCGAACTGGCCGCAGCCGCGGCGTTTCGCGATGCAGTGGCCAAGGCTGCGCCGCAGGTGCTCGAGCCGGTGATGGCCGTGGAGGTCGTCACGCCGGCCGACTACCTCGGCGATTGCATCGGTGACCTGCACCGCCGGCGCGGCATGGTGCGCGGACAGACGATGCGCGGCAACGCGATCGCGGTCGAAGCGCATGTGCCGCTGAAGGAGATGTTTGGCTACATCGGCAGCCTGCGTGCGCTGTCGTCGGGCCGGGCACATTACGCGATGCAGTTCGACCACTACGAAGTGGCGTCCGCTCGTGAAATGGCGACGCTCTTGCAGAGCTAGTCTTGAAGGGCGCGGTCCGCGGGGATCGCGCCCTCATTTTTTTGGAGTCCGCTTTGCAGCGGTGGCTCTCGGCGGCGACCGGACGTTGAACTCACGCTCTTTGCCCCTTAATGATCATAGCGGTGCCGCGACGTCGGCGGCTCCCTTTGTACGGCGGCTTCCGCTGGCAAAGCAGGCGAGGACGAGCGAGAAAATCTCGGCACTGCTGAGATAAGTCCCTGGCATAGAGCCGTCAGTGGGCAGCAAGGGCGACTCCCTATGACAGCGCCCTGGCCGAGACGATCAACGGCCTCCGCAAGGCCGAGTTGATCCATCGCCGTGCGCCGTGGAAGACCAAGGAGGCGTGGAGTTCCAATTGCACATCTTCGATGCAGATACGGGCGAGATCCAATGGCGCCAGATCAAACGCGCGAGACTCACCGAATTCTTCGTCAAGTGCGTTCCAAGCCTGGTCGCAATGGAAGCGTGTGGCGCCTCCTGCTGGGGTAGAAAAATCGGCAACTGGGTCACAAGGTCACAAGGTCACGAGGTCACGAGGTCACGAGGTCACGAGGTCACGAGGTCATCTGGGCAGCAGGATCACTGCAACATCAGCCAGAATGAAGGTCGCACGCCTTCCTGAATCTCGCAGTGCAAAAAGCCTGTTGCTCTTCTCGGGCGGACCACGTAGACGTTTCAGCTCGGCTTCCGGGTTAACTCCCTCATTCAGGGCTGCTTGTCCCTAAATGAAGGATGACTGCCCCTCGCAAAGGGATTAAAGTCCCTTAAAGCAGTAGTACACTCCTCGTTTAAGGGCCTTGGCGGGAACTTTATCCCTGAATGAGGGACATATCAGTATGAGTTCTGCCGACTTTTTATTCACTCCGACAGTTCAGCGCGTTCTGGCGGCCACCCTGGCCAACCCAGACCGGTCATTCCTGCTGAGTGAGCTCCTGGACCTGGCAGCAGGCGGCAGAGGCGGCGCTCAGCAGCAGATTGAGCGGCTTTTGCAAGCTGGAGTCCTCACTGAGGAGCCTCGGCGGGGGCGTCAGCGCAGCATCCGAGCTAACAAGGACTTCTTCCTGTTTGACGAGCTAAGCAGCATTGCGCGCAAGTCCTTCGGGGTCAAGGAGCCCCTGATGCGAGCTCTTGAACCGTTTGGCGATAGCATACGGGAGGCGTTCGTCTTTGGCTCTGTGGCCAAAGGCTCTGACAACGGCCGAAGCGACATCGACCTGGCCGTCATCGGGCGTGTGGCTTTACGTGAGGTGACCAATGCCCTTCTGGACCTCGAGCAGGAGCTCGGAAGGCCCATTCATCTGAGCTTGTATGACCCAGAGGAGTGGGAAGAACTGATTTCAAGTGACCAAGTCATGGCTCAGATTGCAAAAGGGCCAAAGTTGGAGCTGATTCGCAATGATGAGACCGTCTGAATACGACAACCTCATTAGGACTCGCGCGCTCGAAGAGGTCCCACAGACTCCTGGAGCCATCGAGGGCTTCCTGAAGGATGCGGCAGAGAGCCTCGAAGTGGCTCGGACCGTGGATGTGAAGCGGCCGAAACAGCGCTTCATCCTCGCTTACGAAGGCTTTTACTCGCTAGTCCAGGCAGTGCTCGAGTTCTATAGCGTCCGAACCAAGGAATCTGGCCGCAACCTGGCCATTCTTCGAGCCGCAGCGGACTTGAACCTCGACGCGGACGAAATTAAGCTGGTGAGCGTCGCTCATGGCCGGCGCAACGACACCACGTATCGTTCGCCTTTCCCGCCAATCTCGCGAGCGGAAGCGCAGGCGATGATTGACATCCTTGGCAAGACTCTCCCGGTTGCCCACACGCTCACCGGTGTTCCGGCTCCGGCGGCTGGCCAAGCCTGACTGCGAATGCGTCCGCGAAGGTGAGGGCTGGGCTCGAAGTCAACGGGCGCGTCGCTAACGTCTGGGAGGTACTCTCGTATATGCCCGATTTATTTAACATAACATACATTGCTTAAATTTGGCGTGTCAAGGCCAAGTTCAAATGTCGCACTGCCAGCCAAATAGAAATGTCGCATTTCTTCTTTTTGGATGGAGCCCGGCGAACGCCGTGACTGCCTTGCCTTTGAGCCTGCACAGGTCTTTCAGCCGGAGGCCAACACGGTTGTTTTCCTGGGTGCCCGGCAGACCGCTCTGACCGCTTCGTCGAGGTCCTGTGACGTGAACTGCCTGGACCGTTTGGTCCCTGGCAAAGCCTTGGTGGAGTAGGGCGCCTGCCCCTGATTCGTGCGCGAGGGCGTACTGGATTTTCTTCTGTCGTCACGCTGCGCCTGGATCACCAGCGCAGCCTGCAGGGCGTGGCTCAGGCGCTTGTTCTCGACGATGGCGGCGGTGTCGACGTGTGGCAATCGGTCATAGCGCTCGTAGACCAGGTTTGCACCGTCGGCTCGCAGCTCAATCCGGCCATCCGGGTACTCGAAGACATCGATGTAGCGATGGATCAGCTTGCGGTTGGCGGGCGAGTCCTTGAGCAGGTAGATCACCCGGTCGTGCTGCAGCGTGAGCGACAGCGACACCTTGCGCTGCAGCCGCCAGGTGAACAGCAGATCCAGATCTTCATCATCGCGCACAGGACGGTGGGCATCGAACTCGCGCAGCGGCGCCTTGGCGAAACGCGCGTTGAAGTCGGCAATGAAGTGCGGTGCGAACGCATTGGCCGCTTCGCGCGTGTTGATCCCACGCAGGCGCAGTTCCTTCACCAGGCGGTCCTGCAATGTGAGGTTGGCACGCTCTACACGGCCCTTGGCCTGGCTCGTGTTGGCACACATGATGTCGATGTTCAGCTCGAAGAGAACGCGTCCGAACTGCGTCGTGCCGCGGCCGAAGTCGGTCGAATCGCGCACCGCGCGGAAGATGCTCGCCTTGTCGCTGTAGAACGCCACCGGCTTGCCATGCTGCTCGAGGTAGGCCCGCGTGGCTTCGAAGTACGCGAAGGCCGACTCGGTCGGCACGAAGTGCAGCTGCATCAGCCGGCTCGTGGCGTCGTCGATGAAAACCAGCAACGTGCAGTGCACATCACGCTGCTCGAACCAGGCGTGGTCGCTGCCGTCGATCTGGATCAACTCGCCGACGCATGCCCGGCGATTGCGAGGCTGGTGGATCTTGGCCGCGCGTTGTTTGCGGGGCGTCCACAGGCCGGCCGTCATCATCAGCACCCTGACGGTCTCCTTGGCCAACGCAAGCCCGTGGCACTCACGGAGCTTCTCGCACGCAAGTGTTGGCCCGAAATCAGCATAGCGTTCGCGGATCAATGTCGTCGCACGTTCGGCCACCTCTGGCGCCAGCCGATGATTGCTTGGGCGTCCGCGCTTGCGTGACACCAGGCCGGCTGGTCCTTCGGCCGCATAGCGCTCGATGAGCCGCGACATCTGTCTGCGGCTCAAGCCCAGCCGCTTCGCGGCCTGACCCACACGTGCCATTCGGTCGACGACGGCTTGCACCGTCCTGATCCGGTCGACCTCGCGCATGTTCATCGTGATGGTGGCCGCGTTGTTCGCCATGTCTGCACCTCAAACCCCGGACCGGGGGCGCAGACTTTGCGACATCTCTACTTAGCCAGAATGGGACATTACTATTCAGCCGCTACATGGCGTGTAGCGGTAGCGGCCGAGCGAATGGTTGTCGAAGAGTTCGCGGATGCCAGCATCGCTGGCACCCGCCCAAGTCTCATCGCGACATGAAAGGCAGCCGAAGCTTGAGCAATTCGACGAAGGCGCCAATCGCCTCCGAATCCTTCGTGCCCCGCTTCGTGATGCTGTAGAACGCGAGCTCGACCTTGGGTGAGCTCAGCAGGTCTGCGTTGACCTGATGGCGCTTGCATGCGGCCATGGCGAAGGTGGGCATCACGGCCGTGCCGAAGCCTGCTTCCACCATCGAAATCAAGGTGCCGAAGAAGCTCACCGACTGGCCTTCCGGGTTCACGATGTTCAGCTTGCCGAGCTGCGCATCGATGACCTTCTGGATGGGATTGCCGGCGGGCAAGCCGATCAGCTGCGCTGACTTCAAGGCCGACCACGGCACCCGTCCCACGGCCCTTCGCGTACCTTCGGCAGCGGTCACCCGCATGAGCTGGAAGCTGGCGACTTCGGTGCGCACCAGCCCCGGCGCGGCCTTGAAGAAGAAGCCGAGCCCCAGGTCCGCCTCGTCCGCCAGCACCGCCCTTTCCACGTCTTCCAGCGCGGCATCGAGCAAGTGCACCTGAACGTGGGGCTGCGCCTGCCTGAACATCGCCAGCAATTGCGGCAGCAGCTGGGATGAAACCAGCGGCGTGGCGGCAATGCGCAGGTTCTGGCGCGCCGCATCGCCCAGGATGCCGATCTCCTGGGTCACGCTGTCGAGCTCCGCGAGCACGCGCTCGACCACCGGGGCCAGCCGCCGCCCGGCCGCCGTCAGCTGGACCGCGCGCGTCGTGCGGTCGAACAGCCGGGCACCGAGCTGCCGCTCCACTTCGCGGATGAGGATGCTCAGCCCGGCCTGGGTCATGTGCGTCAGCTCCGCCGCCCGGGTGAAGCTGCCGGTGCGAGCCACCTGCCGGAATGCCCGCATCTGCCGCGTCGTCAGGTTCATACCAAGTTCTTATAAATGCATGTCAGATCTAAATTTCCAATATTTTTGCAGATTGCGCCTAATGACGGACTCGGCATCCGCGGGCGCCACGCCGCGGGCACTTCAAGAGAATCGAACATGAGCAGCACCCACCAAGACGTCATCATCCTGGGCGCCGGCATCGGCGGCCTCACCCTGGCCCTGAGCCTGCACCAGGCCGGGATTCCCTGCCGTGTGTACGAAGCGGTCCCCGAGCTCAAGCCGATGGGCGTAGGCATCAACCTGCTGCCGCACGCGGTGCGCGAGCTCAGCGAACTGGGCCTGCTGCCCGCGCTGGATGCGATGGCAGTGCGCACCAAGGAGGCCGTCTTCTTCACCGAGCACGGCCAGCTGGTCTTCACGGAGTCGGCCGGCACCGCGGCCGGCTACGACTGGCCCCAGTTCTCGATCCACCGTGGCGACCTGCAGGCCGTGCTGCTGGCCGCGGTGCGCGAGCGGCTGGGCGATGGCAGCGTGCTGTGCGGCCACCGGTGCGTCGATGTCGACCAGGACGAGGCGGGTGTCACCGCCCATTTCGCGGATGCCTCGGGCGAGGCCGTTGCCAGCGTACGCGGCGCGGTCGCGATCGGCTGCGATGGCATCCATTCGGTGCTGCGCAAGAAGTTCTATCCGGACGAAGGCGCTCCACGCTATTCGGGCGTCAACATGTGGCGCGGCACCACGCGCTGGAAGCCGATCCTGTCGGGCGCAAGCATGATCCGGGCAGGCTGGCTTGCCGTGGGCAAGATGGTGATCTACCCGATCCGCGACGCCATCGACGCCGATGGCAACCAGCTCGTGAACTGGGTCGCTGAGATCGAAGCCGAGCAGCCGGCCGTGCGCGACTGGAGCCGCGAAGGCCGCCTGGAGGATTTCCTCCCGGCGTTCGAGAACTGGCACTTCGACTGGCTGGACGTGCCGGCGCTGATCCGCGGCGCCGACTCGATCCTGGAATACCCGATGGTCGACCAGGATCCTTTGCCGCGCTGGACGCATGGACGCATCACGCTGCTTGGCGATGCCGCGCACCCGATGGTGCCGCGCGGCTCGAACGGTGCCGGCCAGGCCATCCTCGACGCGCGCTGCCTCGCCGGCCGCCTGAAGAAGGAAGGCGTGGGCCCCGCGGCCCTGGAAAGCTACGATCAGGAACGGGTGCCGGCCACGGCCAATGTCGTGCTCACGAACCGGCGCACGCCGCCCGACGCGATCCTGCGCGAGGTCTACGAACGCTCCGGCGGCAAGCCGTTCGCCCGGATCGACGACGTGGTGCCCCGGGCCGAACTCCAGGCGATTTCCGATGCCTACAAGCGCGTGGCGGGCTACGACCCCGCGCAGCTCAAGAATCGCCCTTCCTTCGTCTGAACCCGATCCAGAAGCAACCCTGAAAACTTGAAAACTATTGAAGGAGACCTCCCATGTTCGCCAGATGGATCAAGCCACTGCTGTCCGCAACAGCGCTGTGCATTGCCGCGTCGGCGGCGTCGGCCGCATGGCAGCCGACACAGCCGGTCACGCTCGTCGTGCCCTACACGCCCGGCACGGGCATCGACCTGATCGCGCGCCAGCTCTCCGCGCACCTGCCGGGCGCGCTCGGACAGCCTGTGATCGTGGAGAACGTCGCGGGCGCCAGCGGCAACATCGGAAGCGAACGGGTGGCACGGGCCAAGCCCGATGGCCACACGCTGCTGGTCCAGGTCAACACCCTCGTCATGAACAAGAGCCTGTACAAGACCTTGTCGTATGACCCCGTCGGCGACTTCACTCCCGTTGCCCAGACCTCCTGGGGAACCCTGCTCCTGGTGGCCAACCCGAACGTGCAGAAAACCGCGACCGTGAGCGAAGTCGTGAACGCCGCGAAGGCGAAGCCCGGGCAGCTGACCTACGCCACGCCAGGCGTCGGCACGCCCCATCACCTGTCGATGGCGCTGTTTCTCCAGCGCAGCGGTGCCGAGATGCTGCATGTCCCCTACAAAGGGACGGCAGGGGCCGTCACCGACCTGCTCGGCGGGCGGATCGACTACATGTTCCTGCCGGTGCACGTCGCGCTGCAGCACATCCAGGCCGGCAAGCTGAAGGCCATTGCAACCGGCAGCGCCAAGCGGTTGCCGCAGCTTCCCGATGTTCCGACGCTCGCGGAGGCCGGCGTCACCCCGGACAACATCGACATGTGGTACGGGGTGCTGGCGCCGAAGGGAACACCCGCGGACGTGGTGGAGCGCCTGAACCTGGAGATCGGCAAGGTCCTCAGGCAGCCTGAGGTCGCGAAGTCCTTCGAATCGCAGGGCATGGTGCCGGCGGTCTCCACGCCGGCTGCCTTCGGGGCGCTGGTTGCCAAGGACGCGCAGCGCTGGGCGGAGGTGGTGAAGAAAGGCAACATCACCGCGGATTGAGGCAGAGGACGCCGCGGGCGCTACGCAGCGCCGAACCAATCGCCCGCGGATCGACCCTGGTCCGGACCGAGCATCGAAAAGCCGCCGTCCACCGGAATGTCGGCGCCGGTGACGAAGCGCGCCGCGTCCGAGCACAGGAACAGCACCACCTGCGCCACGTCGTCGCCGTCGCCCACGCGGCCCAGCGGGTGCATCGGCGCGCCAACGCGGTCGGCCCTTGCACGGTCGCCGTCCGCCATGCGCGACAGCGCGTCCGACCAGGTCCAGCCCGGCGACACCGAGTTCACTCGTACGCCCCGGGCCGCCAGCGTGGCGGCCTGGTTGCGCGTGAGTTGCAGGATGGCCGCCTTGGCCGCCGGGTACAGCGCCCGCCCCGCCGCGCCGAACTTGCCGCCGACGCTGCCCATGTTCACGATGGCGCCGCCCTGCGCGGCCAGCGCGTCGGCGCTCTTCTGCACCAGCATCGCGCCCGAGACCAGGTTGACGTTCAGCGCGCTCAGCCAGTCGGCGCGCGCGGCGCCGAGCCCCGCGTCGCCGTAGACCACGGCGTTGTTGACGAGGCAGTCGATGCGGCCTTCGGTGCGCAGCACGCCGGCCACCAGCGCATCGAGCGCATTGTCCGAGGCGATGTCGCAGGCGACGAAGCGGCAACCCTCGCCCAACCCGGCCGCCAGCGCCTCGCCGCGCACCGCGTCGATGTCGACCGCCACCACGCGCGCGCCGGCCTGCACGAAGGCCCGCGCGATGGCGTTGCCCAGCAGCGCGGCGGCGCCGGTCACGACGGCGACCTTGCCTTGCAGCGGGGTCATGGCCGGCCTCCCCTCTCCATCTGTGCCACGGCATCGTCCACGCGGACCACGTCCGCGAGCATCGACAGGGTTTCGAGGCTGGCGGCCTGCAGGTGCGCCTGCGCGGTGCTGCAGGCGTCGGCGACCACCGCCACGTCGTAGCCCAGGTCGCTCGCGTGGCGCGCGCCGTGCTCCACCACATGGTTGGTGGCGATGCCGGCCAGGTACAAGCGGCTGGCACCGGTGGCGCGCACCACCTCCTCGAGCCCGCTGGCCCAGAAGGGGTTGTTGCGCTTGTGGGTGACGACGGCTTCGCCCGGCAGCGGCGCGAGTTCGCCGTAGAACCCGGCACCCCAGCTGCCTTCCTGCACCGCGCCGCTCTCGGCCACGCGCCGGAACAGCGCGCAGTTGCGCAGGCAATCCGAGTAGTCGGGCGCGAAGGCGATGCGCACGAAGATCACCGGCACGCCGTTCGCGCGCGCAGCGGCGATCAGCCGTGCGGCCGAGGCGATGAGGCGCGGGCGTGCGGGGTCGTCGGCGGCCACGCCCACGCGCACCTTGCCGTCGACGTGCAGCACGTCGTTCTGGTAGTGCATGGCCAGCAGCGCGGCCTTCACATGAACACCTGCAAGGCTTCGTGCGGCGCGTCGCAGTTGACAAGGTCGATGCGCTTGGTCTGGATGCGCCAGCCGTCCTCGGCGCGGCGCAGGGTGTGCAACACGCTGCCGCCGAAGCTGCGCTGTTCGGTCTTGCGCCACTCCAGCAGCAGGAAGGTCGAGCGCACGGTGCAGCCCGCGTCGTCGTCGCGCGACTCGAGCGCGATGTTGCCCAGCACGTGCACGGTGCGCGTGGGCGGCTGCTGCGAATAGGCGCGGGCCTGCTCGAGCCGCCGCGCGCGCATCGAGCGCAGCAAGGCATCCTCGCAGAACAGCGAGGCGTGGTTGAGGTGATCGGCCTGGCCGTGCACCAGCGGCACCCAGTACAGCCCGTCGGGCGTGAAGAGCTTCTGCCATTCGTCCCAGCGGTGCTCGTCGAGCAGGCGCGCCTCGTGGTGCAGGAACTGCGTGAGGTCCTGCTGCTCGTTCCAGTCGCGGAAGTTCATTCGGCGCTCCCGGCGTGTTCGTTCGCGTGTTCGTTCGTCTTGACGCCCATGTAGCCGGCCCAGGCCGCGAACATGTTGCGCGATGGCATCTCGCTGTTGCCGTTGGAGGCGCGCCCGCCCGGCAGCGGCTGGTCGCGCCCCGCCGCGCGGTGCATGCTGACCCAGTCGCCGCCATTGGAGCCCAGGCCTTCCTGCACGCGGTTGTAGGCCTCCAGGTCGTCGGGCATCACGTTCGACGAAGGCGAGTTGACGATGTTGGTGTACTTGAGCGTGCGCTGGAAGGTGGCCTCCGGCGCACCCTTCAGCCGGAAGCTGAAGATCTCGACCAGCGTGCGGTCCACCGACAGCGGCCGGATCACGCGGATCTGCTGGAACGAGGTGTGCGGCGAACAGCTCGGGTACACGATGGTGTTGTGCCGGTTCACGCGCAGGATCTCTCCGGCGCGCTCGGCACCCTTCGCCGCTTCGAGCGACGCCACATACGCCAGGCTCACCGGATCGGTCGGCGGCACGAAGATGCCTTCCATGAAGCCATGGCCGTGGTCGTAGCCCTTGAGTTCGAGCTTCTCCCAGAACTCCAGCGGCTCGCCGTTGCCGTCGACGATCACCACCTCGAAGGGCTTGGGCGTGCCGGCCGGCATGGCTTCGTACTCTTCCTTGGCCGCGCGCCACGACGATTCGTGCGTGGCCACGGCGTGGATGGTGTCGTGCAGGTTCTCGAAGAAGATCTTCCAGTTGTTGCGCTGGATCACGCGCTGCACGCCGCCCGCCACCTCCACTTCGCCCTCCGGGGCGCGGTCGCAGAAGTTGTCGAGCGACGTGGCCACGCCGCCCAGGAATTCCTTCAGTTCCGGCCCGTCCGCCGACAGGCTCGCGAACACGAAGCCGCGGTGCGTGGCCACGCGCGCCACCTTGCGCACGCCGTACTGCGGGTCTTTCAGGTCGAGCGCGGTGCATTCGTAGCCGCTGCGCAGCGGCACCGACAGCAGGCTGCCGTCGCATTTGAAGGTCCAGCCGTGGTACAGGCAGCGCAAAAACTTGCCGGCGCTGCCGCTGCCGTCGGGCACGATCCTGGCGCCCTTGTGCGGGCAGCGGTTGAACATCACGTGCACCTGGCCGTCGGTGTGCCGCACCATCACCACGGGCTCGCGGCCCAGGCGGGTGGTGAAGTAGTCGCCGGGCTTGGGCACCTGGCTTTCGTGGCCGACGTAGATCCAGGCCTGGCCGAACACGCGGTCCATCTCCAGCTCGAAGATGGCGGGGTCGGTGTAGACGCGCTTGTGCACGCGGTCGGGCTGCACGAGCCCTTGCAGGTCGATGGTCATGGGGTGGGTCTCCTGGTCAGATGTCGAGCACCAGGTGCGGCGTCTTCGCGCGCGACACGCAGGTGCACAGGGTCTTGCCGTCCGCCTTCTCGCGCGGACTGAGGTTGTGGTCGCGGTGGTCGGGCACGCCCTCGACCACGTCCACCACGCACACGCCGCAGTCGCCCTGGCGGCAGTCGTACAGCGGGTCCAGGCCCGCGGCGATGAGCACGTCGAGTAGGCTCTGGCCGGGCGGCACGCTCAGCGTCTTGCCCGAGCGCAGCGTGCGCACCTCGAAGGCCGCGTCGCCCGCCTGCGCGATGGCACCGGCGAAGAGCTCGAAGTGCACGTGGTCGCCAGGCCAGCCCAGCGCGCGGGCGGTGTCGACCACGGCCTGCACCATGCCGCGCGGGCCGCACACATGCAGGTGGCGGCCCGGCACGGGCGCGGCCAGCAGCGCGTGCAGGTCGAGGCCGCGTGCCGGGTCGCCGCCGTCGTGCACCACGGTGCCGCCCAGCGCGCGCACTTCGCCGAGGTAAGCCGTGGCTTCTGCGCTGCGCGTGGCATAGACGAATTCGAAGGGCTGCCCCTCGGCCGCGAGCGAGCGCGCCATGCACAGCAGCGGCGTGATGCCGATGCCGCCCGCAAGGAGCAGCGGCGGCGCGCTGCCGGCGTGCAGCGCGAAGTCATTGCGCGGCGGGTGCGCGGCCAGCGATGCGCCGGGTTGCAGCGCATGCATCCAGGCCGAGCCGCCCTCGCCTTGTGGCTCGCACAGCACCGCGATCTCGCAGCGGTCCGAGCCGTCGTGCGGCCGGGCGAGCGAGTAGGCGCGCTGCCCCGCGCGGCCGTTGGCCTGCACCACCCGCACGCCCAGGTGCGCGCCCGGCGCGAACGGCGGCAAGGGCTCGCCGTTCGCCGATCGCAGCACGAAGGCCTTGATGCCCGGCGTGAGCGGCGTGGCCGAGTCCACGACCAGCGCGAGCATGTCGGAGTCGCCGCTCATCCCAAGGGCAGCGCCGGATCGGCGATGGTGAGCGCGGCCGATTTTTCCCAGCGCGGCATCAGCGTGTTCGACGGCTGCGTTTCGTCGACCAGCTTGCGCGCCGTCCCGGCGCCGGCCACGGGCAGGCCCTTCGGATCGAGCAGGCCGATCTGCACCAGCACGCTGGCCTGGTCCCAGTAGATGTGCTCGTGGTAGAGCTTGTCGCCGCGGAACTTCACGATGGCCACGAGCGGAATCTCCACCGGCTTGCCGGTGGGCGCGATGCCCGGGAGCAGCCAATCGATCTCGACCGTGTGGGTGAAGCTGAACAGCATCTCGTCCACGATCTGCGTCGCACCCACCGTGCGCGAGATGGGCGTGAGCCGCGTGTCGGGCGGCGTCGTCGGAATGAAGTGGTGCTTGTAGAAGCGCGACAGCTCCCTGGCGCCGACGCCGCCGGTCATGGTCGGAATGTGGTTCACATAGGGCTCGCCCACCATCGTGGCCATGGTGGCGACCACGTCGCGCGTGGCGAACTCGTACTCGCAGTGCTTGTCCCACAGCGCCGAGAGGTCGTACACCGGGCCGATCGCTTCCTTGAACAGCGCCATCGAGCGCTGGTGCGCCATGAGCGTGGAGGGCTTGTCGAAATGCTCGCCGCCGGTGCGCGCGAACGCATGGTCGACGCCCGGGTAGACATACATGTGCGCAGCGGGCTTGCCGGCGAAGGCCGCGAGCACCTGGGCGCGGGCCTCGGGCGGGCAGAACTGGTCGAGCTCGGCAAAGTGCAGCGCAATGGGGCAATCGATCTTCGGCACCAGGTCGAGCGCGCCCTCGATGCCCACGCCGTAGTAGCCCACGGCCGCGTCCACGCCCGAGTGCGCGGCGGCCAGGTAGGCCAGCTTGCCGCCGAGGCAGAAGCCCAGCGCGCCGACCTTGCCGGTGCAGGCCGGGTGCGCACGCAGCGCCTTCACGCTCGCCGTGACGTCGGCCACGCCGGCCTCGATGTCGAACTTCTGGAAGAAGCCGAAGGCGCGCTGCCAGTCCTCGGGCGAGTAGCCCAGCTCGACGCCGGGCTCCATGCGCCAGAACAGGTCGGGCGCTAGCACCACGTAGCCCTCTTCGGCGTAGAGGTCGGCCACTTCGCGCACGTAGTCGTTGATGCCGAAGATCTCCTGGCACAGCACGATGCCGGGGCCGCGCCCCGAGGCCGGCAGGGCCAGGTAGCCGCGAAAGGTCTGGGTGCCGTCGCCGGCCGGGATGTCGATGGTGTCGCTCATCGGTTCGTCTCTCGAAGTGGTGGGGTCGGCGGCGATTCTGTGGAGCGTGCCGGGCCGTTGTCTGTCCATTTCGTGCAGCGGTTTGCGCCGCACGAAACGGATAGCGAGGCGGCGCCGCCGCACAGAGACTGCGGCCTGCATTTGCTGCCCCACCCACGTTCAATGAACCCACTCCCGAGGAGACTTTCCATGCCGCAGGCCACGCCCCGATCCGTCTTGTGCGCGCTCACCGTCCTGGTGGGCGCGCTGGCACTGCCGTCACAGGCGCAGACCGTGAAGGTCGGCCTGGCGATGGACCTGTCCGGCCCGTTTGCCGTCGGCGGTGCCGAGGCCAAGGCCGGCTTCGCCGTCGCGATGAAGCAGCTGGGCGGCAAGCTCGGCGGCGTACCGGTGGAATTTGTCGAGGCCGACACGGCAGGCAACCCCGAGATGGCGCGCCAGGTGGTCGAGCGCATGCTGCTGCGCGACAAGATCGACCTGTTCACCGGGCCCGTCGGCTCGTCGGTCGCGCTGGCGGTAGGCCCGCCGCTCTTTGCGGCCAAGGTGCCCTACCTGTCGAGCAACACCGGCCCGAGCGACTATTCGGGCGCGCGCTGCAATCCGTACTTCTTCGGCGCCTCCTACCCGAACGATGCGTACTATGAATCGGCCGGCAAGTTCGCCTCGGACAAGGGCTTCAAGAAGGTCGCGATGATCGCGCCCAGCTATCCCGGCGGCAAGGACGCCATCAACGGCTTCAAGCACACCTTCAAGGGCAGCGTGAGCGACGAGCTGTACACCAAGCTCGGGCAGCTCGACTACTCGGCGGAGCTGGCGCAGATCCGCGCGTCGAAGCCCGATGCGCTGTACTTCTTTTTGCCCGGCGCCATGGGCGTGAGCTTCATCAAGCAGTTCGTCGGCGCCGGGCTGTCGAAGGACGTGGCGCTGATCTCCACCGCGTTCTCGGCCGACGAGGACATGATCCCCGCCGTCGGCGAGCCGATGCTCGGCCTGTTCAATACCGCGCACTGGTCGTTCGACCTCGACAACGCCGCCAACCAGCGCTTCGTGGCGGCTTTCCGCCAGCAGAACAACGGGCGCAATCCGTCCTTCTATGCCGGCCAGGCCTACGACGTGCTGATGGCGATGGATGCGGCCGTGCGCGACGTCGGCGGCAAGCTGGCCGACAAGCCCGCGCTGCTCAAGGCGATCAAGGCGGCCAACTACAAGTCGGTGCGCGGCGATTTCCGCTATGGCCCGAACAACTTCCCGATCCAGAACTACTACCTGCGCGTGATCGCCAAGGACGCGAACGGGCGCATCGCCAACAAGGTGATCGGCACCGTGCTGGAGCGCTACCAGGACCGGACTGCCGCCCAGTGCGCGATGAAGTCCTGAGGATGCGTGCGCTTCAGTGCCGCGCGGCCGGCAGCGGTGCGGGATCGCGGGAGGTGTCGCGCGGCAGCTGGCCGAAGCGCTCGCGGTAGCAGGCGGCAAAGCGGCTCAGGTGCGAGAAGCCGCAGCTCAGCGCCACCTCGGTGACGCTGGCACCGTCGTGCCGCGCCAGCTGCGCGTGCGCGGCGTCCAGCCGCATGTTGCGCAGCACCTCGCCGGGCGAGAGGTCGCGATAGCGCTTGAAGAGCAAGGCGAGGCTGCGGCGCGTGACGCCCGCGGCCTGCGCCACGTCTTCGAGCGACAGCAGCGTGTCGAGCCGCTCGCGCATGAACTCCTCGGCTCGCCGCAGCTGCCGCAGGCCGGCTTCCTCGCAGCCGCGCCGCACGGCGGCATGCCGTTGCAGGGCTGAATTCGGCCGGTGGCACAGCAGGTAGAGCATCAGGTTGTCTTCGCAGTGCGCCATCCACCGCGGGTCGTAGGTTCCCAGGTCGCCCGAAGGCAGCAGCGAGGCCAGGCCGGCCACCATGCGGCACCACTGCGTGCCGGCGGCGTCGTCCAGGCAAAAGGGCATCGCGAAATCGATCTCGCCCACGTCGTCGGTGCCGCGCAAGGCGAAGGCATGGCGTGCCACCTCCTGCAGCCGGCTGAGCTCGATTTTCAATATCAGCTGTTCGCAGTCGGCATGCCAGTGCAGCCGCACCGGCTTGTGGGCGGAAATGACCGCGCCCTGCCCGGGATGGATCTGCAGGGTGTGCCCGCCGGTATGGACGTCGGCATGGCCGCGAAGCGGCATCTGCACCAGCACGAAGTTGCCGAGCGCGTCGGGCTCGATGTCGACATCGCAGCCGTAGCGCAGGATGCACAACGACAGTGCGCTCAGCTCCGCGCGGCAGAAGATGGCGTCGACGTCGCCGCGGCCCCACACGCTGCGGTGCGGCTTGAGCTCGCGGGAGACACGCGCATGCGTCTCCTCTGCATCATGCGAACGGAAGAGTTCTCTCTCGTACAAGGGGGAAAGCTGCTCGTTCGACCACGCGTCCATAGGCATTTCCTCACTCAGGTTCAACGTTGAGACAGTTTTGCTCTGCGCCGCGTTGTACCGCAATTTGTGGGCCCGTTCCAGGATTACGATCGGACATCATCCGCAGGCCCTCCATGCTCCTCCACGTCGACGAAGAGATCACCTTCCGCAAGCTCGAGATCCTGCTGGCCTTCATGGAGACCGGCAATCTTGCGCGCGCGGCCGAAAAGCTCGAGATCAGCACCGTGAGCGTGCACCGCGCGCTGCATTCGCTGGAAACCGGCCTGCGCTGCGCGCTGTTCCGGCACGAGGGCCGCAACCTGCATCCGACCGATGCGGCACAGGCGCTGGCAGACGTGGCGCGCGATGTGCTGCGCACCATGTCCGAGGGCATCCGCGCGACACGGGAAGTGGCCGGCTACTCGTCCGACCGGATCCGCATCGGATCGCTCTATTCGCTGACGAGCCGCACGGTGCCGCGGCTGATCATGGGGCTGAAGCTGCGCAGGCCCGAGCTGCACACCGAGCTCGTGCTCGGCTCCAACGCCGACCTCCTGCAGAAGCTGCGCGACGGCGCGATCGATGCCGCCCTCATGGCGGTGCCCGAGGGAACGGCGGACGTCGAGTCGGAGCCGCTGTTCGAGGACGACATCCGGTTCGCCGCCCCGGTGGGCTCCCCCTATTCGGGGCAGAAGGAGATCGACCTGGCCGCCTGCGCCGGCGAGCGCTTCGTGAGCCTGAGCGAAGGCTTCGTCACCTACAGCGGCTTCGTGGAGTCGTTTCGCGTGGCCGGCTTCACGCCCAACGTGGTGATGGAGACGGGCGACATCTTTTCGCTCATGAACCTGGTGAGCGGCGGCGTCGGCTACACGCTGCTGCCGGGCCGCGTGTGGGGGGTGATGCCGCAGAACGTGCAGCTGATTCCGCTGCAGCCCCGCTACCTGATGCGCCAGACCATCGCGCTCAACTTCCTGCGCACGCGCGAGCGCGATCCCAACCTGCTCGCGCTGCTGGCGCTGTGCCGCAGCTCGAAGGCCGAACTGGCCTAGGGTTTACCCGCGATCGTTTCACGCGCCGTAAGCGTCGCCGTCCCCCGTTAATTGATCGCGCGCAGGGGCGCCGATACCGTACGTCTCCAGAACACCGCGCATCTCGCGCGGCACACAACGGAGACGCCCATGATCATTTTCGGAACCGCCCTGCTGGCCGTATGCCATCTGCTGGGCATCTTCCTGGGCGACCTGCTCGGGCAGGCGCTGGGCGTGAAGACCAACGTCGGGGGCGTCGGCATCGCGATGCTGCTGCTGATCTTCGCGCGGCTCTACATGCAGAAGCGCGACTTCCTGCCCAAGCTCACGGAGCTCGGCGTCGAGTACTGGGGCGCGATGTACATCCCCGTGGTCGTGGCCATGGCGGCGCAGCAGGACATGGTCGCGGCGCTGCGCGGCGGACCGGTGGCGCTGCTCTCGGCCATTGCCGCCGTCGCGGTCTGCGCCTGCGTGATCGCGGTGATCAATCGCGCGGAGCGGCCGCAGGTGGAAGCGCAGGGCGCGCCCAAGCTGCACGACAACCCCCTGCTGGCCGAAGCGGAGTGAACGGCATGATCGAAATCCTCGAAAAAGCCGCGCTCCAGAACGGCCTCGTGACCGCCTTTGCGGTGGTCGGCCTGGTGATCCTGCTGTCGGGCCAGATCTCGCGCCGGCTGACCTTCGGCCGCGTGCACGGCTCGGCCATCGCGATCGTGATCGGCCTGGCGCTCGCCTACTGGGGCGGCACACAGACCGGCGGCCACAAGGGCCTGGCCGACATGTCGCTGTTCGGCGGCATCGGGCTGATGGGCGGCGCGATGCTGCGCGACTTCGCGATCGTGGCCACCGCCTTCGAAGTGCAGGCCACCGAGGCGCGCAAGGCCGGGCTGATCGGCGTGGTGTCGCTGCTGCTGGGCACGGTGCTGCCCTTCATCGTGGGCGCATGCATTGCACGCGCCTTCGGCTACTCCGACGCAGTGAGCATGACCACCATCGGCGCCGGCGCGGTCACCTACATCGTCGGCCCGGTGACGGGCGCGGCCATCGGCGCGAGCCCGGACGTGATGGCGCTGAGCATTGCGACGGGGCTGGTCAAGGCCATCATCGTGATGGTGGGCACGCCCATCGCCGCGCGCTTTCTCGCACTGAAGACGCCGCGCTCGGCAATGGTGTTCGGCGGCCTCGCAGGCACCGTGAGCGGTGTTTCCGCCGGCCTTGCCGCGACCGACCGCAAGCTGGTGCCCTACGGCGCGCTCGTCGCGACCTTTCACACCGGCCTGGGCTGCCTGATGGGGCCGTCGGTGCTGTTTTTTGCCACCAAGGCATTGGTGGGTTGAGGGATCTCCATGGACCGCATGAACTGGAACACCAAGGCCGAGAATCGCGCGGCACGCCTTGCGCGGGCGGCCAACGCGCTCGGCGCCGAACTGGCGGGCAAGCGCGTCGCCACCGAGGCCATCGGCCAGCTGCTGGAGGCCGTGCTGGAGCCGGGCGACCGGGTCTGCCTCGAAGGCAACAACCAGAAGCAGGCCGACTTTCTCGCGCGTGCGCTGGTCCAGGTCGATTCCACGAAAGTGCATGGGCTGCACATGGTGCAGTCGGTGCTGGCGTTGCCGGAGCATCTGGACCTCTTCGAGAACGGCGTGGCCGCCCGGCTGGACTTCAGCTTCTCGGGTCCGCAAGGCGCGCGGCTGGCCAAGCTGGTGTCGGCCGGACGCATCGAGATCGGCGCCATCCACACCTACCTGGAGCTGTTCGCGCGCTACTTCGTCGATCTCACGCCGCAGGTGGCGCTGGTGACGGCGCACGCGGCCGATGCCCAGGGCAACCTCTACACCGGCCCCAACACCGAGGACACGCCCGTCATCGTGGAGGCCACCGCCTTCTCGGGCGGCGTCGTGATTGCCCAGGTCAACGAGCTGGTCGACGGCCACACGACGACGCTGCCGCGCATCGACATACCGGCCGACTGGGTGAACTTCGTCGTGAAGGCGCCGCGCCCCAATTTCATCGAGCCGCTGTTCACGCGCGACCCGGCGCAGATCAGCGAGGTGCAGGTGCTGATGGCGATGATGGCCATCAAGGGCATCTATGCCGAGTACGGCGTGCAGCGGCTGAACCACGGCATCGGCTTCGACACCGCGGCCATCGAGCTGCTGCTGCCGACCTATGCCGAGTCGCTCGGTCTCAAGGGCAAGATCGGCAAGCACTGGGCGCTGAACCCGCACCCGGCATTGATACCGGCCATCGAGGCGGGCTGGGTGGAGTCGGTGCATTCCTTCGGCTCCGAGCTGGGCATGGAGGACTACATCCGCGCGCGCTCCGACGTCTTCTTCACCGGCCCCGACGGCAGCCTGCGCAGCAACCGCGCGCTGTGCCAGGCGGCCGGCCACTACGCCTGCGACATGTTCATCGGCTCGACCCTGCAGATCGACCTGGACGGCAACAGCTCCACCGCGACGCTGGGCCGCATCGCCGGCTTCGGCGGCGCCCCCAACATGGGCGCCGATGCGCGCGGCCGCCGCCATGCGAGCCCGGCCTGGCTGAAGGCCGGGCGCGAAGCGCGCGACGGCCGCAGCGGCGCGGCCGGCACGCCGCGCGGGCAGAAGCTGGTGGTGCAGATGGTCGAGACCTTCCGCGAGCACATGCAGCCGGCCTTCGTCGACCGGCTCGATGCCTGGACGCTGCAGGAGCAGGCCGGCATGGCGCTGCCGCCGATCATGATCTACGGCGACGACGTCACGCACATCCTCACCGAAGAGGGCATTGCCAACCTGCTGCTGTGCCGCAGCGACGCGGAGCGCGAGCAGGCCATCCGCGGCGTGGCGGGCTACACGGCAGTGGGCCTGGCGCGCGACCAGCGCGCGGTCGAGAACCTGCGCGACCGCGGCGTGATCCGCCGGCCGCAGGACCTGGGCATCGACCCGCGCCAGGCCACGCGCAACCTGCTGGCCGCACGCAGCATGCGCGACCTGGTGCGCGCCTCCGGCGGCTTGTACCAACCGCCCAGGCGCTTCAGAAACTGGTAGCAGGAGATCCGACGATGAGCGACGTTCCCGCAGGGCTCGAAACCCTGGACTTTTCTTTCTCCGGCGGCCGGCCGGCCGGCGCCTTTGCGCCGGTGCTGGTCGGCGTGGTCGGCTCGGGCAACCTCGAGGTCATGCTCGAGCCCGCCGGCGGCGATGGCTGCGCGGTGCGCGTCGAAACCTCGGCGCGCGGTTTCGGGCCGATCTGGCAGGCCGTGATGAACGACTTCCACGCGCGCCATCCGCTGGCCGGTGTGCGCATCTCGATCAACGACATGGGTGCCACGCCCGCCGTGGTGAGCCTGCGCCTGGATCAGGCGGTGGCCGAGATCGACGGAGGCCGGCCATGATCAGCTATGCCGAATGCTCGGCGCGCGAGCGGCTGGCGCTGCTGCTCGACGCCGGCAGTTTTCACGAATGGCTGCCGCCGAGCGAGCGGGTCATGAGCCCGCACCTCGCGCAGCTTGGCGTGCCCTCGGCCTTCGATGACGGCGTGGCGATCGGCCGCGCGATGCTGGGTGGCCGCGAGGTCTTCGCGGCTGCGCAGGAAGGCGCGTTCATGGGCGGCGGCGTGGGCGAGGTGCACGGCGCCAAGCTGGTCGGCCTGCTGCAGCGCGCGCTGCGCGACCGGCCGGCCGCGGTGCTGCTGCTGGCCGAATCGGGCGGCGTGCGGTTGCACGAGGCCAACGCCGGCCTCATCGCGGTGTCGGAAGTGATGCGCGCCGTGCTCGACGTGCGCGCCGCGGGCATACCGGTCATCGTGCTGATCGGCGGCGCCAACGGTTGCTTCGGCGGCATGGGCATCGTGGCGCGCTGCGCCGACCACATCGTGATGAGCGATGTCGGGCGGCTCGCGATGTCGGGCCCGGAAGTGATCGAGGCCTCCCACGGCGTGGATGAATTCGACTCGCGCGACCGGGCGCTGGTCTGGCGCACGACCGGTGGCAAGCACCGCTGGCTGACCGGCGATTGCGATGCGCTGGTCGAGGACGACGTCGCGGAATTCCGCGCAGCCGCCATCGCGGCGCTCGAACGGCAGCAGCCGCTGACCCAGGCGGCGCTGGAGCAGGAGCACAGCCTGCTCACGCAGCGCCTGCATGCGCTGCCGGACGGCGACGCCGGCGGCGACGAAGCGACGCTGCTCTGGCGCGCGCTCGGCATTGCCGGCGCGGAAAACGTCCCGGACCTTCCGGTGGAAGCGGTGCGCGCGCTGCGCACCCTGTGAGCAAGGAGCATCAGATGCAATGGAATTCCCTGGTCACCCAGCTCTTCGGCTCCTTCCACGGCCTGCGTGCGGATGGCGATTTTCTGCAGGGCGAAGTGATCTTCGAACGCGAGCCGCTCACGGTGATCGGCACCACGAACCACGCGCCGATCGGCGTGCGGCTCGCGCTGGCGCAGGCGCGCGCGGTGCTCGACACCGTCAGGCAGCATCCGGGCCGTCCGATCCTGCTGTTGATCGACACGCAGGGCCAGCAACTGCGCCGGCGCGACGAACTGCTCGGCATCAATCGCGCGATGGCGCACCTGGGCGCGAGCATCGACCTGGCGCGGCGCCGCGGCCATCGCGTGATCGGCCTGGTGTACGACCAGGCGCTGTCGGGCGGCTTCATCACCTCGGGGCTGATCGCCGACGCCTGCTACGCGCTGCCGGAGGCCGAGATCCGTGTGATGCGCATTCCCGCGATGGCGCGCGTGACCAAGCTGCCGGAGGACCGGCTCACCGAGCTGTCGAAATCCAACCCGGTGTTCGCGCCCGGCGTGCAGAACTATGTGGCGATGGGCGGCGTGCGTGCGCTGTGGACCGGCGACCTGCAAACCCGCCTGCGCGATGCGCTGGCCCACACGCCGACAGAAGACAGGCGCGCACGCGACGGCGCCGAACGCGGTGGACGCCGGCTCGCCGCCGCGGTCGTGCAGCGCGTGCTGGACGCTGCCTGAACGCGGGCTGAGTTCGGATGACCGCCATGGTTTCGCTGCATCGCCACCAACTCGCCTGGCTCACCCGGAGCGGGTGGGCCGCCGTGCTGGGCCGGCCCTGGGACGAACAGGCGCGCGGCTGCCTCGCGCATTGGGCCTTGCATCGATTGCCGCTGGTCGTGACGCGCCAGCCGGCCCATGCCGGCGCCGATGGATGGATCGCGCTGGGTTTGCCCGCGCCTGCGTGCTGGGGCCGGCGCCGGCTTGTGCTGCAGGTGCCGCGCGCCGCGGTGGATGGCCTCGGCGAGTTCCCGCGGCTCGCCGACGTGCAGGACCTGCTGCCGCCGCCAGCATGGGATGTGCTGCGCGAACTGCTCGGCAGGCTCAGCCAATGCCACGCGGCGGCACGCGTGTTCGGCAGCTACGGCTGGCAGGCGATCAGCGGTCTCGACCATGTGCGCGCGGGCTCCGATCTGGACCTGTCGATCGCGGTCGAAGGAGCGATCCATGCGGATGCCGTGGCGCGCGCGCTCGGCTTGTTCGAGGCACCGCAGCTCCGGCTGGACGGCGAGCTCATGTTCGGCGACGGCGCAGCGGTGGCCTGGCGTGAATGGGCCGAATGGCGCGGCGGGCGTGCGCGGGCCGTGATGGCCAAGCGGCTCGACGGCGTGCACCTGCATCGCGATGCCGCCTGGTGTGGCCACACGGAGCCGATGGAGATCGCCGCATGAGGAACTTCGCGCGCTTGCCGTCACCGGATTCGCGCCTGGCACCGGCGGCGATCGGACGCGCGGCCACGCTTGCGCTCTACGACGAACTGTCGCTGTCGCCCAAGCCCGGCCTGGTCACCTTGATCGACTGCGGCAGCCACGACGACATGGACGCACACACCTTCATGCGCAGCCTGTTCTCGCTGCGCCGCTACTTCGTCCGGATCGCCGAGGCCGGCGCCGCAGGCGCGGATTTCGCAGTGCTCGAGCGCCACGGCATTGCGGCGGAGGCGCGCATGCTGGCCGCCACCGGCGGCGTCAACACGCACCGGGGCGCGATCTTCATGCTCGGCCTGCTGTGCGCCGCGGCCGGTGCCGCGTTGCGGGCGCATGGCAGTGCATGGGATCCGGCGGCACTGCGCGATGCGCTGCGCCGGCACTGGGGCGAGGCACTGGCCGGGCGCAGCCAGCGCGCGCCCGTGCTGCCGGGCGGCATCGCGGCACGGCGCCATGGCCTGCGCAGCGCATCCGAAGAGGCGGCGCTGGCGTTTCCGGTGCTGTTCGAGACGGCGCTTCCTGCGCTGAGAAAGGCATTGGCCCGCGGCCTCGCGCCCCGCCTGGCGCGGCTCGATACCTTGTTCCACATCATTGCGGTGCTGGACGACAGCAATCTTGCGCACCGCGGCGGCCTGGCCGGCCTGCGCGGCGCCCAACGCGCGGCGCAGGGCTTTCTCGATCGGGGCGGGATCGCACGGCCCGAAGGGTTGCAAGAGGCGCAAGCCATTGCAGACGATTTCGTGCGGCGCCGCCTGTCGCCCGGCGGCGCGGCAGATACGCTGGCCGCCGCGTGCTGGCTCCAGCGCGTGTGCCCAGGCTCATGAGCTTCGCACTGCTTTTCTCCGGGCAGGGCAACCAGCATCCCGCGATGCTGCCATGGCTCGCGGACGACGCACTTGTGCATGACATGTGCGCGCAACTCGGCGTCGACGACTGGCGCCGTGCCCTCGCGGATCCGCACTGGGCCGAACGCAACGACAACGCGCAGACGCTGCTGACCGGCCTTGCCCTCGCGGCCTGGGCACAGCTTGCGCCCATGGTTTCGCCGCCCGCCGCGGTCGCCGGCTACAGCGTCGGCGAACTCGCTGCCTTCAGCGCGGCCGGCGTGATCGACGCGGGCGCGGCCGCAGCACTCGCGCCGCAGCGGGCCGCGGCGATGGACCGCTGCGCCGCACGCGCGCCCGGCGGCCTGCTGGCCGTGAGCGGTTTGCCCGAGCAGAAGTGGGAGCAGTTGCGCATCGATGCGGGGCTCGAACTCGCGATTCGCAACGGCAGCGCCAGCGTGGTCCTCGGCGGTCCGATCGCGGCATTGAACGATGCCGAGCGCATGGCAATCGCAGCCGGTGCGCAGTGCACACGCCTGCGGGTCAACGTCGCGTCCCATACGCGCTGGATGCGCGAAGCGGCGGAGAGCTTTTCACTGGTGCTGGCGCAGGTGCCGTTTCAGGCGCCCCGCGCCGTGCTGTTCAGCAATGCGGGGGACCGCATCCGCGATGCACGGTCTGCCCGCACGGCATTGGCTGCCCAGATCGCCCAGACGGTTCGCTGGGACGAATGCATTGAAAACATCATGGCGCGGCAGGTGCGCTGCGTGCTGGAAGTGGGGCCGGGCCAGGCGCTCGCGCGCATGTGGAACCAGCGCTACCCCGGCGTTCCCGCGCGCGCCTGCGACGACTTCCGCAGCGCTGCAGCGGTTGCAGCCTGGCTGAACAGCCATGCGGACCCGTGAAACAGCCACCAGATCCGCGACGCCTCGCATCAAACCATCAGGAGACCCATCGTGAGCAGCAACGAAGCAGCAAGCCCTCTCATTCCAGCCCCGGACATGAAGGACGCCCATGTGTACGGCATGGACGCCTATGAAAAACTGGTGGCCGAGGCAGAGGCCGACCACAGCGGCTACTGGTCGCGGCTCGCGCGCGAGTTCCTGGGCTGGAAAACGCCGTTCACCCGGGGGCTCGACGACAGCCAGGCGCCCTTCTTCAAGTGGTTCGAGGACGGCACGCTGAACGTGTCCTGGAACTGCCTCGATCGCCAGGTCGAGCGCGGCCTGGGCGACAAGACCGCGATCATCTTCGAGGCCGACGACGGACAGGTCACGCGGGCCAGCTACCGCGAGCTGCTCGCGCGCACCTGCCGCATGGCCAATGCGCTGAAGGCGCGCGGCGTGAAGAAGGGCGACCGCGTCGTCATCTACATGTCGATGAGCATCGAAGGCGTGGTCGCGATGCAGGCCTGCGCGCGCATCGGCGCCACGCATTCGGTGGTGTTCGGCGGCTTCTCGGCGCAGAGCCTGCGCGACCGCATCCAGGATGCCGGCGCCGTGATGGTCGTCACCGCCGACGAACAGGTGCGCGGCGGCAAGCCGCTGCCGCTCAAGGCCATCGTCGACGAAGCCATCGCGCTGGGCGGCTGCGAGAGCGTGAAGAACGTCGTCGTCTACCGCCGCACCGGCGGGCCGATCGGCTGGGTGCCCTCGCGCGACCGCTGGCTGCATGAAGAGACGCAAGGCCAGCCCGAGACCTGCGAGCCCGAATGGGTGGGCGCCGAGCATCCGCTCTTCGTGCTCTACACCTCCGGCTCGACCGGCAAGCCCAAGGGCGTGCAGCATTCCAGCGGCGGCTACCTGCTGCATGCCGCGCTGACGACGAAGTGGACCTTCGACCTGAAGCCCGCCGACGTGTTCTGGTGCACCGCCGACATCGGCTGGGTCACGGGCCATACCTACATCGCCTACGGTCCGCTCGCGCTGGGCGCCACCGAAGTGGTGTTCGAGGGCGTCCCCACCTATCCCGACGCGGGCCGCTTCTGGAAGATGATCCAGGACCACAAGGTGAGCGTGTTCTACACCGCGCCCACGGCCATCCGCTCGTTGATCAAGGCGGCCGAAGGTAACCCAGAAGTGCATCCCAGGCGCTACGACCTGTCGAGCCTGCGCATCCTGGGCTCGGTCGGCGAGCCGATCAATCCGGCGGCCTGGGAGTGGTTCCACCAGCACGTCGGCGGCGGCCGCTGTCCGATCGTCGACACTTTCTGGCAGACGGAGACCGGCGGCCACATGATCACGCCGCTGCCTGGCGCCACGCCGCTGGTGCCGGGTTCCTGCACCCTGCCCTTCCCCGGCATCGCGGCGGCCATCGTCGACGAGACCGGCGCCGACGTGCCGAACGGCCAAGGCGGCATCCTCGTGGTGAAGAAGCCCTGGCCGAGCATGATCCGCACCATCTGGGGCGACCCGGAGCGCTTCAAGGCCAGCTACTACCCGCCGGAACTCAAGGGCTTCTACCTCGCGGGCGACGGCGCCATCCGCGATGCGAAGACCGGCTATTTCACGATCACCGGCCGCATCGACGACGTGCTCAATGTCTCGGGCCACCGCATGGGCACGATGGAGATCGAATCGGCGCTGGTGTCGTGCACCGCGCTCGTGGCCGAGGCCGCGGTGGTCGGCCGCCCCGACGACACCACGGGCGAGGCGATCTGCGCCTTCGTCGTGCTCAAGCGCGCGCGCCCCACGGGAGACGAAGCGAAGAAGATCGCGAACGAGCTGCGCAACTGGGTCGCAAAAGAGATCGGTCCGATCGCCAAGCCCAAGGACATCCGCTTTGGCGACAACCTGCCCAAGACGCGCAGCGGCAAGATCATGCGCCGCCTGCTGCGCTCGGTGGCCAAGGATGAGCCGATCACGCAGGACACGTCGACGCTGGAGAACCCGGCCATCCTGGCGCAGCTGTCGGAGCGGAACTGAGGGGGCGATGCATTGGAGCATCACATCCGGTTTATGTTTTGGCGATGTAGATGCAGATATTGAGTCGAGCAGATCGCCGATGGCCATTCAGAACGACTCCCGCTCCTGGGGCGCGCTATCGGTGCGGCCACCGGCCATGAAGCCGGGAGGCATTCCGGCGAGCGCATCGAAGATCGCGGTTGCGCTCGCGGGCCGCTCACGCAAAACAATGTCGTTGCCTTGGCGAAAGATCTCCACCTGCTCGGAGGTCAATCGAAACTCCTTCGGCAAGCGCACTGCCTGGCTGTTGCCGGATTTGAAAACACGGGCGTAGATCACCGGAGCCTCCTGATGCTGCGTATGTACAAAATGTATATGCATCGACGATGGATCCGTCAACCGGCTGCCCTGCCCTCCTTGCCCGCAGGCTTGAGCCGCACCGCCAGAAAATCCAGGAACGCGCGCTGCACCGCCGTGCTGTGCCGGCGCTGCAGATAGACGGCCGAGAGCCACATGTCGCTGCGGACGAACTCCGACAGCACGGGCACCAGCCGCCCGCTCTCGATGTAGGGATCGAGCATCACCGACGGCAGGTAGACGACGCCTGCGCCCAGCAGTGCCGCCTGGATCAGCGGGCTGGCTTCCGTGGCGTCCAGCCGGCCGCGGACCGCCACCTCGATCGGCTGGCGGTCGGCCTCGAAGCGCCACTTCGGCAGCGGATTCAGTTGGGTGCTGATCAACGCGGCGTGGTGCGCAAGCTCGTCCGGGTGGGTGGGCACGCCGTGCTTGCGCCAGTACATGGGCGCGGCGCAGACGCTGAGCGCCATCGGCATCAGTTTCCGAACGATCAGGTTCTCGTTGGCCGAGGGGGCGAAGCGAAGTGCGATGTCGACGCCCTCTTCGGTGAGGTCGACCAGGCGGTTCGAGAGCACGAGGCTGATGCTGACCTCGGGGTAGTGGCCGAGGAAGTCGTTGATCAGCGCCGGCAGCTGCGTGAGGTCCATGCCGTGCGGTGCCGAGACGCGCAGGCGCCCGCTCGGGACGCGCGCGCGGTCCTGCAGCTCGGCGCGCGTCACATCGGCCAGTTCCAGTATCGGCCTGCTCCTGTCGAGCAGCAGGAGGCCTGCGTCCGTGAGGCTGACGGCGCGATTGGTCCGGTTCAGCAGCCGCACGCCGAAGCGGTGCTCGAGGGCCGCGATGTATTTGCTGACGGTTCCCCGCGACAGCGCCAGGTGCTTGGCGGTGCGGGAGAAGCTTCCGGAAGAGGCCACCTCGCTGAAGGTGCGCAGGAGATCCAGGCTGTCCATGATGTTCTCCTTCGTTGCCGGACGGGGCGAGCGTTCAGGAGGAACCGAGCCCGAGCTTTTTCCTGAGGCTCGCGTCCACCGGTCCCGCGGGCATGAAGCGGCGCAGCTTCGTCAGCAAGGACGCCTCCCCCGGCGGCGTGCAGCGCATGCGCCAGGGGCCGAGCGCCGCCTCGACGATGGTGCCCGCCACGCCGTGCGGCTCGGGCGCACTGCCCACGCTGTCGGCCACGGAGAGCGCCACCAGGTCGCGTTCGCGGTCATAGCCTGCGATCCGCGCCTTGGTGCGCGGGGCGTTGGCATCGAGGTTGGTCCGGGTGAAGGCCGGCTGCACCAAGGTCGCGCGAATGCCGAACTGGCGCACCTCGTGGTCCAGCGACTCCGACAGCCCTTCCACCGCATGCTTGGTGGCCGCATACAGGCCCATGTACGGGGCCGGGAGCACGCCGAGCACGGAGCTGACGTTGACGATCCGCCCGCGGCGTTTCTCACGCATGTACGGCAGCACCGCGCGCGTCACGCGCAGCAGGCCGAAGACGTTGGTGTCGAACAGCTCCGCGGCCTCGGCCGTCGCGGTTTCCTCGACCGCGCCGATCATCATCATTCCCGCGTTGTTGACCAGCACGTCGATGCGCATGGCCTGCTCGATGATGGAGTCGATGGCCGCCTGGACCGAGCCTTCCTCGCGGACGTCCATCTCGACGAACTCGACGCCGGGCAGCGCGGGTGCCCTGCGCAGGTCGCGCGCTGTGCCGAACACGCGGCAGCCGCGCGCCACGAACATTTCTGCAGCGGCGCGTCCGATGCCCGAGGATCCGCCCGTCACGACAACGACTGATGAACTCGACATGGCAATTCCTTCGATCTCTTGATGAATGGTGATGCGGCGCGTCAATGCGCGGGCTGGTCGGCGTTGCCGGGTTTGATCCTGAACCAGATCGAATACATCGCCGGCAGGAACACCAGCGTGAGGATCGTCCCCGCGAAAGTGCCGCCGATCAGCGTGTACGCCAGCGCGCCCCAGAACACCGAGTGCGTCAGCGGAATGAACGCGAGGATCGCCGCCAGCGCCGTCAGGATCACGGGCCGCGCACGCTGCACGGTCGCCTCGACCACCGCATGGAAGGGATCGAGCCCCTCCTGCTGGTTGTGGTGGATCTGCCCGAGCAGGATCAGCGTGTTGCGCATCAGGATGCCCGACAGCGCGATGAGCCCCACGAGCGCATTGATGCCGAAGGGCTGCTGGAACAGCAGCAAGGTCGGCACCACGCCGATCAGCCCGAGCGGGCTCGTGAGGAACACCATGACCATCGCCGAGATCGAGCGCACCTGGAAGATGATGATGAGCAGCGTGGCCGCCAGCATGATGGGGAAGAGCGGCAGCATCGCTGCGGTTGCCTTTTCCGATTCCTCGATCGAGCCGGCCTCGGCGATGCGGTAGCCGGCCGGCAGCTTCTGCACCAGGGGTTGCAGCTTCGCGGTGATCGCGTTCGATACGTCGGGCGGCTGCAGCCCCTCGGCGATGTCGCCCTGCACCGTGATCGTGGGCATGCGGTCGCGCCGCCGCATCACGGGTTCTTCCATGCGCACCTCGACCTCGCCGACCTGCGACAGCGGAATGCGCTGGCCGCCGGCACCGGCGAGCGTGAAGTCCGCGAGCTTGGCGGGATCGAGCCGGGTGCTGCCGGCCGAACGGGCCACCACCTGCACGGTGCGGATGTCCTCGCGCACGGTGGTCACCGGCGCGCCGCTCAGGAGGAACTGCAGTTGCTGCGCCACCGCGCTGGAGCTCAGCCCGACGGCCTGCAGGCGGTCCTGCTTCAGGGTGAAGTGCAGCGTGGGCGTGCGGGTGCCCCAGTCGGTGCTGACGGTGCGCATCATCGGGCTGGCATCCATCACCTGCCGCACCTCGGCCGCGATCCGGCGCAGCTCGTTCGCATCGGGTCCGCTGACGCGGTAGGCCACGGGGAACGGCGAGTACGGCCCGAACACCAGCTGCGTCACGCGCACCCGCGCCTCGGACGCGAGGCCATCGGCAATAGCCTGGCGCAGGCGGTGCTTCAGTGCCTCGCGCTCCTCCTGGCTGGCCGTGCGCACCACGATCTTGGCGAACGAGGGGTCGGGCAGTTCCGGCCCCATCGCGAAAAAGAAGCGGGGCGCGCCCTGCCCGATGTACGACGTGACGATCTGCGCCTCGGGCTGCGTGGACAGCCAGGTCTCGACCTTGGCCGTGGCATCGCTGGTCTGCGTGATCGAACTGCCGTAGGGCATCTGCACTTCGACCAGCACCTCGGGACGGTCGGAGATCGGGAAGAACTGCTTCTTGACCACGCCCATGCCGAGGATGGCCGCCACGAAGAGCCCGACGACCGCGCCCGCCACCAGCCACTTGCGCGCGATGACGCGCGCCAGCACGCCGCGCAGCCGGTTGTAGCGCGGCGTGCCGTAGATCGCGGCATGGCCGCCTTCGATCTTCTTGAAGTTCGGCAGCAGCTTGACGCCCAGGTAAGGCGTGAACACCACCGCGACCACCCAGGACGCGATCAGCGCAATGCCGACGATCCAGAACATGTTGCTCGTGTACTCGCCCGCGGTCGACGGCGCAAAGCCGTTGGGCATGAAGCCGACGGCAGTGACCAGCGTGCCCGAGAGCATCGGCGCCGCCGTGTGGCTCCAGGCGTAGGCGGACGCGGCCACATGGCTGTAGCCCTCCTCGATCTTCACCACCATCATCTCGATGGCGATGATGGCGTCGTCCACCAGGAGGCCGAGCGCGAGGATCAGCGAGCCGAGCGTGATGCGGTCGAAGTTCTTGCCGGTCGCGGCCATCACCACGAAGACCACGGCCAGCGTCAGCGGCACCGCGGCGGCCACCACGAGGCCCGCACGCCAGCCCATGCTGAGGAAGCTCACGAGCATCACGACCAGCAGCGCCGCAAAGAACTTGACCATGAACTCGTCGACCGACGCGCTGATGTTCACCGACTGGTCCGTGACCTTGGTGAGGCGGAGGCCCAGCGGCAGCTCGGCGTTGATGGCTTGAGCTTCCACCTCCAGCGCCTTGCCCAGGTCGAGCCCGTTCCAGCCCTCGCGCATCACGACGCCGATCAGCAAGGCAGGCTCGCCGCCGTTGCGGATCATGAAGGTGGCCGGGTCTTCGTAGCCGCGCCTGACCGTGGCCACGTCCGACAGCTTCAGGGTGCGGCCCTGCGCAACCAGGGGCGTGTCGCGGATCTTCTGCAGCGTGTCGAATGCGCCGTCCAGCCGGATGAACACCTGCGGGCCGCGGGTTTCCACAGAGCCGGCCGGGCTCAGCGCGTTCTGGCCGTTGAGCGCGGCGAACACGTCCTGCGGCCCGATGCCCAGGGTGGCCAGCCGGTCGTGCGCGAACTCGACGTAGATGCGCTCCGACTGCTCGCCCGCGATGTTGACCTTCTTCACGCCCGGCACATGCAAGAGGCGCTGGCGCAGCGCCTCGGCGTCGCGCACCAGCACGCGCTGCGCTTCTCCCTTGGCCTTGAGCGCGAACAGCGCGAAGGTGACGTCCGCATACTCGTCGTTGATCATCGGCCCGATCACGCCGGCCGGCAGGCTGCCCGCTTCGTCGCCGACCTTCTTGCGCGCCTGGTAGAACTCTTCCTGGACCTTGGAGGGCGGCGTGCTGTCCTGCAACGTCAGCGTGGTGAACGCGAGGCCGGGCCGCGTGTAGGTTTCGGCGCGGTCGTAGTAGCGCAGCTCCTGCAGGCGCTTCTCGAGCTTCTCGGCCACCTGGTCCTGCATCTCCTGCGCGGTGGCGCCCGGCCAGGCCGTGATGATGGTCATCACCTTGATCGTGAAGGCCGGGTCTTCCGCGCGGCCGAGCTTGAAGAACGCGACCAGCCCCGCGAGCGAGATCAGGCCGATGAGAAACAGCGTGATGGATCGCTCGCGTACCGCCAGCGCCGACAGGTTGAAGCGGCCTTCGCTCATGGGCGCGCTCCGCCCGCCGCGGCGGGCGCGGCCGAGGCCGCGACACGCACCTTCTCGCCTTCGCGCAGCAGGTGCGCGCCCAGCGCGACCACCTGGTCGCCCTGCTTGAGCTGCCCGGCCACCAGCGCGCGCTCGCCATCCAGGCGCTCGACGGCCACCGGCTGCCAGCGCACCGTCGACGGATCGCCGCCGATGACCCACACGCCCGTCGCCTTGCCTGTATCGAACAAGGCGCTGATGGGCACCTGCACGCCTCCTGCACGGGCCGGCTTGCCGTCCGAGATGTCGACGGTCACCGTGGCGCCCAGCGGCGCATTGGCGAGCGCGCCTTCGAGCACGTAGCGCGCCTCGAAGGTGCGCGTGAGCCTGTCGGCCGCATCGGAGAGCTGCCTGAGCTTGACGGGCACGGCAACGTCTTCCTTGCCGAACAGCGTGGCCTGCCCGCCGGAGCCGACGGCCGGACGCAGCGTTTCGGGCAACTGCACCACGGCCTCCCTGCGCCCGGCCTGCGCCACGCGGACCACCGGCTGCCCGGCGTTGACGACTTGGCCGGGCTCGGCCAGCGTCTCGAGCACCGTGCCATCTGCGTCGGCAACGAGTTCCGAATAGCGATTCGAATTGCGCGCGACTTCCGATTGCGCTTCTGCCGCAGCGAGCTGGGCCTGCGCGGCATCCGCCGCCGCCTTGGCCTGGTCGTACGCCGAGGCGGAAATCGCGCCGGTGCCGCGCAGGTCGCGAAAGCGTGCTTCCTCGTCGCCGGCCTGCTTCGCGCGCGCCCGTGCGGCGCTCACGGCCTCCTGCTGCGCACGCGCCGCCAGCCTCAGGTCGACCGGGTCGATGCGCATGAGCAGCTGCCCGCGCTTGACCGCCTGACCTGCGTCGACCAGGCGCTCCTGCACTTTTCCGGAGACGCGAAAGCCCAGGTCGCTCTGGACCCGCGCGGCGACGGTGCCGGTGAACGAGCGCGATGCCGGCCCGGCGGCCTGGACCGTGGCGGCGCGCACCAGCGGCGTCTGGGTGCGTGGATCGGGCGGGGCCTTGTCGTCGCAGGCGGCCAGCGCGAACGGCAAGGCGCAGACCAAGGCGGATGTGAGGAAGCGGCGCGTGTGCATGAGGGGCCCATTGACGAATCGATCAGAGCCCGATTCTGATAACAGTGACCAATTTAGTCAATAGTCACTGGGAACTTATTCGGCTAAGGCGACAAGCTGCGCAGCACCAGGCCCGACAGCTGGGCCGGCGCCTGCTCCGTGTAACTGGAGCTGAGCTGCAGGATCACGGGGTTGACGTAGGGGTGCATGACCAGGTAGATGGCCGCCGCCGTCTCGTCGATCGGCGTCTTGCGCTCGAAGTCGCCGGACTCGCGCCCCTGCTTCAGCAGCTCGAGCAGCATCTGCCGGATGCACTCTTCATGGGCGATGGCCGACGGCCAGCGCTCGCTGGCGGCCGAGATGGCGATCTCGTAGAGCTTGCGGTCCTGGAAGAACAGCCGAAGGCCCGAATCCACGATGGCCTTGAACATGCGGCGCAGCTTCTCGGGCGGGCTGCCGGCCCCGTCGACCGCGGCGCGGATCTCCAGCTGGATCTCGCGCAGGCAGTTCGCGCAGATCATTTCGCCGATCGCCTGCTTGGACTCGAAGAACTTGTAGATGTAGGCCTTGGAGAAGCCGATGGCCTTGGCCAGGTCGGAAACCGTGGTCTTCTCGTAGCCGTACTGGCTGAAGTGCTCGGTGGCCGCCACGACGATCTGCGCGCGCACGTCGTGGTCGGCCGGCCCCCGCGCGGCCGGCGGGGAAGAGGTTGCGTTGTTCATGCCGGGAGCTTAGCGCCTGGACAAACAAACAACAACAAGTGACCAAATTGAATTATAGTCACTCACTTCTTTTGCTTTTTTCGCCCGTCGCCCGGAGCACTCCCATGTCCCCACGCACGCTTGCCCTGCCCCTGCTGTTCAGCCTCCTCGCAGGCTGCGCCGTGGGGCCCGACTATGTCCGGCCGGCCCCGGCCCTGCCCGACCGCTTCATGGGCGAGGCGGCGCTCGGCCAGCGATCGGCCACCGCCAACGCCGAGCTCGCGGCATGGTGGACCGGCTTCGGCGATGCGCAGCTGGCCGGCTATGTCGAACAGGCGTTGAAGCAGAACCTCGATCTTGCGCAGGCCGCCGCGCGCGTGTCGCAGGCCCGGGCCGGGCTCGGTGCGGCGAATGCGGCGCTGCTGCCTTCGGGCAATCTGGGCGCGCAAGCGGCCAGGGCCTACCAGTCGGTGGAAACGCCGCTGGGCCAGGTGCTGAACGCGCAGCCGGGTTTCGACCGCTACGGTAGCGCCTACGAAGCGAACCTCGGCGCCAGCTGGGAGCTGGACATCTTCGGCGGGCTGCGCCGGGGACGCGAGGCCGCGCTGGCCGACTACCAGGCCTCGGAAGCCGGCGCGGCCGCCACGCGCCTGGCCGTGGCCGCGCAGACCGCCGACATCTACATCACGCTCCGCGGCCTGCAGGCCCGCCTGGACATTGCGCGCCGGCAGGTCGCCACGCAGCAGGACCTGCTCGCGAAGATCGGCCTGCTCCACGGCAAGGGGCTGGCCACCGAGCTCCAACTGCACCAGGCCGAGGGCGCACTGGCGCAGGTTCGGGCGTCGGTGCCGGCGCTCGAGGCCGGCGAGTCCGCGGCCATGAACGCGCTCGACGTGATGCTGGGCACAGCGCCGGGCGCGCACCGCGCCGAACTGGCGGCGGCCGCGGCCATTCCCGTTGCGCCCGGCATCGGCGCCACCGGCTCGCCCGCCGAGTTGCTGCGCCGCCGGCCCGACCTGATCGCCGCCGAGCGGCGCCTGGCGGCATCGAACGCACGCATCGGCGTGGCCGTGGCCGAGTACTACCCGAAGCTGTCGCTCGCGGGAACCATCGGCAGCGCCACGTCGGTGGCCAGCGGCAACCTGTTCACCGGCGGCGCGAGCCAGGCCGCGGCCCTGCTCGGGCTGCGCTGGCGGCTGTTCGACTTCGCGCGCATCGATGCGCAGATCGAGCTCGCCAAGGGGCAGGACGCGGAGCTGCTCGCGGCCTACCGGCTCGCCGCGCTGCGTGCCACCGAAGACGTGGAGAACGCCTTCTCGGCCCTGGTCAAGCGCGAAGAGCAGGCCGCGCTGCTCGCGCAGGGTGAGGCCTCATTGGGCCGTGCGCGGGGCGCGTCGTTCGCGGCCTACCAGCGCGGCGTGGTCAGCCTGATCGAAGTGCTGCAGGCCGACGAGAGCATGCTGCGCGTGGCCGATGCCAGGGCGCAGGCGCAGACGGAATCGGCACGCGCGGCGGTCGGTGCATTCAAGGCGCTGGGCGGCGGCTGGCAGGCCGAGCCCATCCGGGCGGCGGCCATCGAACCGCGTCGGGATTGACCACCGCGTTCATTCGGCCGCCGCCGACATGATCGTCAAGCATTGGCCGACGAGCGCATGCAAGGCACCGACCTGCCGGCTCCCGATCAACCGGTGCACCTTGGCCTGTGCCAGGCTCCAGCGAGGCCGGCCCTCGGCACACTTGCCGCGGCCCGCAGCGGTGATGCACACACTGCGGGTGCGTCCGTCCAACCCGGGCCCAAGATCGACCCATCCCGCCGCGATCAGCGGCTTGAGATTGCGCGTCAGCGTCGAGGGAGAGAGCGACATGCGCTCGGCCAGGTCGCAGGGGCGCACCGGCCCATGTGCGAGGATTTCCACCAGCAGCCGGTACTGCGTGGCCCTGAGACCGATGGCGCCCAGTTCCGCGTCGTAGTGCTGCCTGACGAGGCGGGCGAGCTGATGCGCCGTGGTGTAGGTGCAGGCCGGCCGCTCGGGGCCGGCGGCATCGGCCGCCTGCGCCTGCGGTGCGGGAAGCGTTGGCATCAGCGCAGGTGCTGCAGTGGCGCGCCGGGGCAGCATCGGCTGCGGCCGTCAGGAGGCCTTGGATGGCTTCGCGGGCGCCGCGTCCAGCGCGTGCGTCTGGTCGATGAAGCGCCGGCTCGAGGCCAGGATTTCCTTGCGCGTGCGCTCGGATTCGACCGCGCGGGACAGCACCAGCGCGCCCACGCACTGGGCAATCAGCGCCCATGCGGCGTCGGGGTCGCCGATGCGCGAGCTCCAGCTTTTCTGCAGGCGCTTCAGGCCTTCTTCGACCGAGGCACGCACCTCGGGCCCGGCCCTGGCGATCTCGGGTCCCAGTGCCGGCAGCACGCAGCCGGTTTCCGGATGCAGCGCGTGGTACGAGCTCAGGTAGCTGCGCAGCCGCTTGGCGACGTGGTCGGGCGGCGAGTCGCGGTCTCCGGCCAGCATGTCGGTGCTGTTGGAGATCTCGTGTTCGAGCAGTTCGGCGAACAGCGCCTCCTTGGACGGGAAGTGTCCATAGAAGGCGCCCCCGGTCAGGCCGATGCTCGCCATCAATTCATCGACGCCGGTGGTGCCGAAGCCGCCTTTCTTGGCGATGGCGCGGGCATTCGCGAGCAGCTTCTTGCGGGTTTCCTCTTTGTGGGTGGACGGATAGCGCATGAGTGGGCCTCTGCAGATCGTGGAGGTGTTCATCATAGCATGCCACTCGTTTGATAAACGGTCGTGATTCCATTGCGCTACCTGGACTCCGCATCAAGGGTTTCCCCCTGCTGCAAACCCGCTCCAGCGTGTTGACGCTGCCGTGGGCGCAAACCTATAGTTCACTATCGTTTAACAAACGATCGTTATTTAAAGGACTGCGGACGAGGCAATGGCGATGAGGAGCTCCCGCCCGCCCTGCACCTGAACCGCGCAACCGCGGCGAGCCGCTGCGCCAACAACTTGCCTAGCCAACCCCCTGGAGTCTGACCATGAGAGAAGCCGTCATCGTTTCCACCGCACGCACGGGCATCGGCCGCGCGTTTCGCGGCGCATTGAACAACATCAAGTCGCCCACGCTGATGGGCCACGCGGTCCAGCACGCCGTGCAGCGGGCGGGCATCGATCCCGGCGAGGTGGAGGACGTGGTGATCGGCAGCGCGATGGCCGCCGGCACCGCGGGCATGAACATCGGGCGCCTCGCGGCGCTCGCGGCGGGCCTGCCGCAGTCGGTGCCGGGCCAGACGATGGACCGGCAGTGCGCCTCGGGCCTGATGGCCATCGCGACGGCGGCCAAGCAGATCATCGTCGACGGCATGGATGTGACCATGGGCGGCGGGCAGGAGAACATCTCCGCCGTGCAGAACCCCTTCGTCAAGTGGGTGGGCGAAGAGGCCGATCCGCTGCTCATCGCGCGCGTGCAGCACGCCTACATCCCGATGCTCCACACGGCCGAGATCGTCGCGAAGAAGTACGGCATCTCGCGCGAGGCGCAGGACGCGTATTCGGCCGAAGCGCAGCGCCGCACCGCGCTGGCGCAGGAGCGCCATCTGTTCGACGACGAGATCGTGCCGATCACGGCGCGCATGGCCGTGGCCGACAAGCAGACGGGCGCGATCAGCTACCGCGAGGTCACGCTCGACCGCGACGAGGGCAACCGCCCCGACACCACGCTCGAAGGCCTTGCCAGTCTCAAGCCGGTCGTCGAAGGCGGTGTCATCACGGCCGGCAACTCGAGCCAGTTGTCCGATGGCGCATCGGCCTGCGTGCTGGTGGAGCGCGCGGTTGCCGAGCGCCGCGGGCTCAAGGCGCTGGGCACGTACCGCGGCATCGCGGTGGCCGGCCTCGCGCCCGAGGAGATGGGCATCGGCCCGGTGCTGGCCGTGCCCAAGCTGCTGAAGACCCACGGGCTCAAGGTGAGCGACATCGGCCTGTGGGAACTGAACGAGGCTTTCGCCTGCCAGGTGCTGTATTCGCGCGACCGGCTGGGCATCGACCCCGAGAAGCTGAACGTCAACGGCGGCGGCATCACGATCGGCCACCCCTACGGCATGACCGGCTCGCGGCTGGTGGGACATGCGCTCATCGAGGGCAAACGGCGCGGCGCGCGCTTCGTCGTCGTGACGATGTGCGTCGGCGGCGGCATGGGTGCCGCGGGCCTGTTCGAAGTGGCCTGAGGCAAGGAGCAGCACCATGACCTACCAGATCCCGATGCGCGACATCCAGTTCGTCTTGCACGAACTGCTCCAGGTGCCGGCCATGCTGCAGGACTGCGGCCAGCCCGACCTCGACGCCGAAACCATCGACCAGGTGCTCGCCGCGGCCGGCCAGTTCGCCGCCGAGGTGATTGCGCCGCTCAACGCAGCAGGGGACGAGCACGGTTGCAGCATGCCCTCGCCGGGCGTAGTGCAGACGCCGCCGGGCTTCAAGAAGGCCTACGACGAATTCACCAAGAACGGCTGGCCCGGGCTCGCCTGCAGCCCCGAGTTCGGCGGCCAGGGCTTTCCTTCGGTCGTGGCCAACGCGGTCTACGAAGTGTTCGGCGGCGCGAACATGGCGTGGTCGTCCTATCCGGGCATGTCGCATGCCACCTACGTGAACGTGTCGGCCAACGGATCGGAGGCGCAGAAGGCGCTCTACCTGCCGAAGATCGCCTCGGGCGAGTGGGCCGGCACCATGTGCCTGACCGAGCCCAATGCGGGCACCGACCTGGGCCTGATGCGCACCCGCGCCGTGGCGCAGCCCGACGGCAGCTACCGCATCACCGGCAGCAAGATCTTCATCTCGGGCGGCGAGCAGGACCTGACCGAGAACATCATGCACCTGGTGCTCGCGCGCATGCCGGATGCGCCGCCGGGCGTGAAGGGCATCTCTCTTTTCATCGTGCCGAAGTTCATCCCCGACGCGAGCGGCGCGGCCGGCGCGCGCAATGCGGTGGTCTGCGGCTCCATCGAGCACAAGCTGGGCATCCACGGCAACTCGACCTGCACCATCAACTTCGACGGTGCGACCGGCTGGCTGCTGGGCGCGCCCCACAAGGGACTCGCGGGCATGTTCGTGCAGATGAACCACATGCGTGTGCTGGTCGGCATGATCGCCATCGGCCTGATGGAAGCGGCCTACCAGAAGGCCCTGGCCTATGGGAAGGAGCGCCTGCAGGGCCGCGCGAGCGGTGCAAGACCCTCCGGCGAAGCGGCCGATCCGATCATCGGGCACGCCGACGTGCGCCGCATGCTGCTCACGCAGAAGGCGAACATCGAGGGCGCGCGCGCCCTGGCGCTGTGGACCGCGCAGCTGAGCGATCTGCAGCGCCTTCATCCCGACCCCGCCAGGCGCAACGAGACGGCCGAACTGCTGGGCCTGCTGACCCCACTCGTGAAGGCGTTGTCCAGCGACCTCGCAGTGGAATGCACGCTGCTCGCGATGCAGGTGTTCGGCGGGCACGGCTACATCCGCGAGAACGGCGTCGAGCAGCACCTGCGCGACGTGCGCATCGTGGGCCTTTATGAGGGAACGAACGGCGTGCAGGCCATGGACCTGCTCGGGCGCAAGGTGCTGGCCGACCAGGGCCGGCAGATGGGCGCCTTCCTCGACATGGCCGGCGCATTCGCCGAGACCTGCAGCCCGCGCGAGGCGATGCGCGAATTCACGCAGCCGCTCATCGAACTGGCCGCCGAGATCAGGCAGCTCACGGGCGAGCTGGTGGCCGCGTCGGCGCAGGACCCGCATGCGGCAGGCGCGGCCGCTGCGCCCTACCTGCGCCTGGTCGGGCACCTGGCGCTTGCGTGGACCTGGGCGCGCATGGCCGAGGTGGGGTTCAAGAACGCTGGATCGAGCGACCCGATCTATGCATCGAAGATTACAACGGCCCGCTTCTATTTCCAGCGGCTGCTACCGCAGGCGGCGGGGCTCTGCCAGGAGATCCGGGCCGGGTCATCCGCATTGATGGAGCCGGCCGTCGAGCTTTTCTAGGGCAGCGCCACCGCATCGCTGCCACGGAGCCTGGCTAGGCCAGCGCAGGCTCCAGGAAACCGGCGAGCCGCTGGACGATCAGCTGCTCGGCCTCTTCCATGATGCGGTCGATCAGTTCCTGCACCGTCGGAATGTCGTTGATCAGGCCGACCACCATGCCGCAGCTCCAGGCGCCGGCATCCATCTCGCCTTCGAGCATCACGCGCGGGTAGACGCCCGCGACCTGGTCGATGATGTCCTCGAACTTGAGATCGGCGCCCTTTTCCTTCTCGATCCGGATCAGCTGCTCGACCGATGCATTGGTCAGCACGCGCTCCGTGTTGCGCAGGCCGCGCATCACCAGCCGCGTGTCCAGCTCGGTGGCCGCCACGATGGCGTCCTTCACGTTCTGGTGGATCGGCGCTTCCTGCGTGGCCACGAAGCGCGTGCCCATGTTCATGCCTTCCGCGCCCAGTGCCAGCGCCGCCACCAGGCTGCGCGCATCGGCCATGCCGCCGGAGGCGACGAACGGGATCTTCAGCTCCTCGGCCGCGCGCGGCAGCAGGATCATGTTGGGCAGGTCGTCCTCGCCCGGGTGGCCGCCGCACTCGAAACCATCCACGCTCACGGCGTCGCATCCGATCGCTTCGGCCTTCAGCGCGTGCCGCACCGAGGTGCACTTGTGGATCACCTTGATGCCCGCCTTCTTGAGCGCGGGCATGTAGGCCTCGGGACTGCGCCCTGCCGTCTCGACGATGCGAACGCCGCCTTCGGCAATGGCCGCGATGTACTCGGGGTACGGCGGCGAGGACAAGGTCGGCAGGAACGTGAGGTTCACGCCGAAGGGCTGGTCCGTCATCTCTCGGCAGCGGGCGATCTCCTTGGCCAGCAGCTCGGGCGTGCGCTGCGTGAGGCCCGTGATGAGCCCGAGTCCGCCGGCGTTGGACACGGCCGCGGCGAGCTCGGCAAAGCCGACGTAGTGCATGCCCCCCTGGATGATCGGGTGGCGGATGCCGAAGAGTTCAGTGATGCGTGTTTTCATGTGTCTTCTTTCACCAGGTTTCCATGTAGGGGCGCAGGTCCATCTCGAAGGTCCAGGCGTCCCGGGGCTGGGTGTGCAGGTACCAGTAGTTCTCCGCAATGTGCTCGGGGTTCAGGATGCCGCCCTGCTCCTTCAGCGCATAGCGTTCGGGGAAGTTGCTGCGGATGAACTCCGTGTCGATCGCGCCGTCGACCACGATGTGGGCCACGTGGATGCCGCGCGGACCGAGCTCGCGCGCCATGCTCTGGGCCAGGGCGCGCAGCGCATGCTTGGCGCCGGCAAAGGCCGCGAACTTCGCCGAGCCGCGGATGCCGGCCGTCGCGCCGGTAAAAAGAATCGTGCCGCGCCCGCGCTCGACCATCCTGCGGGCGACCTCGCGCGCATTCAGGAAGGCGCTGAAGGCGGCCATCTCCCAGATCTTCATGTACTTGCGCCCGGTCTCTTCCAGGATGCTGCTGGACACGTTGGCACCGATGTTGAACACCATCACCTCGATCGGGCCGCGCTCCTTCTCGATCTGGTCGACGAGGGCCACGACCTCCTCCTCCTTGCGCGCATCGCTGCCGTAGCCGAAGGCCTGGCCGCCGGCCGCGCGGATGCGCTCGACGGCCGGCTCCAGCTTGTCGGCCGATCGCCGCGTGAGGCACGCGACATAGCCCTCGCGGGCGAAGCGCGCGCCGATCGCGCTGCCGGTGGCGTCGCCCGCGCCGACGACGAGAGCCACGCCGCGGTGGTTGGCTGATGGGTCCATACGGTCTCCTTTAAAAAACGTTCGTTAGGTCATTGCACGTTAATCAATGAACGTTCGTTTGTCAATTGAGGGCAAGGCCCAAGGAAACCCCGTTGACGAAGGCCGCTCAATCACATAGCTTCCGTTTACCAAACGTCCGTTAACTTAAAGGAGCTTGAATGAGCAAGTCAGTCGATTTCTTCTTCGATGTCGGAAGCCCGTCGTCGTACCTGGCATGGACGCAGCTGCCTGCCCTGTGCGCAAGCCACGGCGCCGAGCTCGTCTACCGGCCGATGCTGCTGGGCGGCGTCTACCAGGCCACCGGCAACGCCTCGCCGGCCACCATTCCCGTCAAGGGCCGCTATACGCAGATGGACTACGAGCGCCATGCGCGCCGCTATGGCGTGCCGTTCCAGGGCAATCCGCACTTCCCGGTCATCACGCTGTTCCTCATGCGTGCGGTCACCGGCATTCAACTGCGCCGGCCCGAACAGCTGCAGCAGCTGCTGGGCTGCGTGTTCAAGGCGCTGTGGATCGATGCGCTCAACCTGAACGATGCGCAGCTCACGGCCCGCACGCTGGCCGAAGGCGGGTTCGACCCCGCCGAGATCGAGCGCCTGGCGCAGGACGCCGAGACCAAGGCCGCATTGAAGGCAACCACGCAAGAGGCGGTCGAGCGCGGCGTGTTCGGCGCACCCACGCTCTTCGTCGGCGACCAGATGTTCTTCGGCCAGGACCGGATGGACTTCGTTCGCGAAGCGCTGTCCTGACCAGACCCCTCAAGAAAAAAGGAGACAACGTGGATCAAAGAATCTGGCATGCGTCCTACCCGGCAGGACTGCCCCGCGACCTCGTGTACGGCGAGCACGACACCCTCGCCACCCTGTTCGAAGGTGCCTTCGCTCGCAACGCCAGCCGGCCGGCCGTGACCTGCAACGGCGAATCGCTGAGCTTCGCCGAGCTCGAACAAGCATCGGCTCGCTTTGCGGCATTCCTGCAGTCGGCAGGCCTGCAGCCCGGCGACCGCGTGGCGCTGCTGCTGCCGAACCACCTTCTCTATCCGGTTGCCCTGGCCGCGATTGCACGCGCAGGCTTCGTGGGGGTGACGATGAACCCGCTCTACACAGCCCGCGAGGTGGCCTACCAGCTGGCGGATTCCGGCGCGGTGGCGCTGGTGGTTGCCGATCCGTTCGCGGGACTCGCGGCCGAAGCCATCGAGCGGACGGAAGTGCGGCACGTCGTCACCGTGCCGATGCAGGAGCTGAGGCGGTCGCTGCTCGCGCCCGCCGGCGATCGGCCGGTGCGGGCGCGCGGCTCCGACGTGCATCTCGTCCCGCTGCACGCCGCCATCGCATCGGTGCAGGCTGCCGGCTTCAGCGCCCCACAGGTGCGCCCTTCCGACCTCGCATTCCTGCAATACACGGGCGGCACGACCGGCGTGTCGAAGGGCGCCTGCCTCACGCATCGCAACGTCCTGGTGAGTGTGCTGCAGATGCAGTCCTGGCTGCGGCTGAACCTCGAGATCCAGAACTTCGAGCTGGTCACGCCGCTGCCGCTGTACCACATCTTCCCGCTCGGCATGGCGCTGATGGCGCTGGCGAGCGGCGGACACAACCGGCTCGTCATGAATCCGCGCGACATCCAGGCGCTGTGCGCCGAATTGCGGCGAGCGCCTTTCGACGTGCTGATCGGCGTCAACACCATGTTCAACGGCATGGTGAACCTGCCCGAACTGTCGTCGGTCGATTTCTCGCGTTGCGGCATGGTCATCGGCGCCGGCGCCTCGATCCAGGCGGCGGTCGCGCGCAGGTGGGAGGCGGCCGGCGGCCCGCCGATCACCGAGGCCTACGGGCTCACGGAAACGTCGCCCAGCGCCACCTTCAATGCGCCGGGCTGCAACGGCACCATCGGCGTTCCGGTGCCCTCCACCGACGTGATGATCGTCGACGACGCGGGCGGGCCGGTGGCGCAGGGCGCGCCCGGCGAGCTGCTCATCAAGGGGCCGCAGGTGTTTGCCGGCTACTGGAAGCGCGAGGAAGAAACGCGCCTGGCATTCACCAGCGATGGCTGGTTCCGCACGGGCGATGTCGTCACCATGGATGCACAGGGGCTGATGACCATCGTCGACCGCAAGAAGGACATGATCCTGGTGTCCGGATTCAACGTGTATCCGAACGAGATCGAGGGCGTGGTCGCGCTGCATCCGGACGTGCTGGAGTGCGCCTGCGTCGGCGTACCCGACGAGCGCTCCGGCGAAGTCCCCCACCTGTTCGTCGTGCGCCGCTCGCCGGGCCTGCAGGCGGACCAGGTCGAATCGCACTGCCGCGAGCTCCTGGCGCCCTACAAGGTGCCTCGGCGCATCACCTTTCTCGAGGCACTGCCCAAATCGACCGTGGGCAAGATCCTGCGCAAGGAACTGCGGGCCCCAGCGGCGGCCTGAGGGTGTGGATGGGGCTTCAGCCCGCGGCGCTGCGCAGGCGCTCCATCCCCATGTCGCGTATGCCGAGCGCCTCGAGCTTTCGAAGCGTGGCATCGAAATACTCGCGGCAGCTGCCGAGGCTGCCCGCTCCCGTGTTGATCATCCGGGCCATCTCATGCGGGGAGAGCGCCTTCGTGTAGCGGGGATGGGACCGGTCGACCGCAAAGGTGATCGCGCGCACCGGCCGGCCCTCCACATGGGCGGTCACCCACCGGGCCTGGTACACCTCGGTCAGCATCTCCCTTCGCCAGAGCACCCGCAGCTCATCGCGCACCTTGCGCGGCTCGATCTGCAGCAGCACGCCCTGGCACGCGCCGCCCCGGTCGAGGGCGAGCATCAACCCGGGGCGCTCCTGCGAGCCTCGCCCGACGACCGAGCGCAGGCAGAAGGCGCGGTGCCAACCGTGGACTTTCGCCGGATGCATGGCTGTGTGCTCCACCGCGGGGTTCCACATCAGCGATCCATATCCGAACACATGAACGGCCGCATGGCCATCGTGCCGCGACAGGATGCCTTCGATGGAGGCTTCCAGCTCCTCTGCGCTGCGCAGCCGCACGCCCGCCGGGAGCTGCGCGTAGACCTGCGCCATGAAGGCGTCGTCGAGCAGCCCTTCGCGGGTGACCCGCACGGGCTCGGCCGCTGCCTTCGATCCAGCTCGGTCGTTCTCGCGCGGGCCGGGATAACGCATGGGCGGGCCTCTCGGGATCCTGTGGGAAAGACCCGATGATAGCATTGAGATCGTTTAGTGAACGATCGTGAATTCACTGGAGAGCTTCAGCCGGGCGCACCTTCCCCGTGAAGCCGCACGATCAAGGCGCGCAGCCACGCCACGGCGGGGTCCCGGTGATAGCGGCCGTGCCAGAACAGGCTGATCGCAATCTCGGGCAGCCGGGCCGGATGGCGCACATAGGACAGGTCGAACGGCTCGGCCAGGGCCTGCGCGAGCCGTTCGGGCACCGTCGCCACCAGGTCGGAGCCATGCAGGATATGGCCGACCGCCACGTAGTGCGGCACGGTCAGCACGACCTTGCGCACGATCTTCTTGCGGCCGAGAAGCTCGTCCGCCTTGCCGTGGCCGGTTCCTTCCGACACCACGACCACATGATCGGCCTTCGAGAACTCGGCCAGCGAGATCTGCCGCTTGTCGAGCGCATGCCCGCGGCGGAACATGCAGACGTAGTGCTGCTTGAACAGCCGGCGCTGGAAGTAGCCGCTTTTCAGCTGCGGCAGCAGGCCGATGGCCAGCGCGACGTGGCCGGATTCCATCTCGTCCTGGAGATTGACCGCCGTGTTGCGGACGGTGCTGATCGACAGGCCCGGCGCCACGCGCGCCAGCTCCTGCATCAGCTTGGGCAGGAAATAGATCTCCCCGATGTCGGTCATGCCGATGGTGAAGGCGCGCGCCGAGGTGGCCGGATCGAACGAGCTGCGCTGGTTGATGGCGGCATGGATCGTCTGCAGCGCGCTCGCGGTCGGCGCGGCCAGCTGCTCGGCGAAAGGCGTGGGCTCCATGCCCTTGGGTGTTCTGAGAAACAGCGGGTCGTCGGTGAGCTTGCGAAGGCGCGCCAGCGCGTTGCTCACGCCCGGCTGCGAAAGGCCGAGATTCGCCGCCACCTTCGACACCCGCCGGTCGATCAGCAGCTGGTTGAACACCACCAGCAGGTTGAGGTCGATGTCCTTGAGCTCCACGGCATCCCCATTCGCGAAATCTATATGAACTATTCGGCACATTCTATTGAACGATAGCCTCGAACGGCCGATCATCGGGCACCACGAGACGAGCGGCCCGGGCGACGCGGCCGCACAGGAGACAAGAAATGGACGACACATCCGCCGTCTTTCCGCAGCAGATCCGCTGGGAAGACAAGGGCACGAGCCGCATCCCCTTCATGGCCTACACCGACGCCGACCAGCACCGGCGCGAGCTCGAGCGCCTCTTCTACCGGGGCCACTGGTGCTACGTGGGCCTGGAGGCCGAGATTCCGGAGGTCGGCGATTTCAAGCGCACGGTGATCGGCGAGCGCTCGGTGATCATGGTCCGCGATGCCGAGGATTCCATCAGCGTGGTGGAGAACGTGTGCGCGCACCGGGGCATGCAGTTCTGCCGCGAGCGGCACGGCAACCGCAAGGCCGGCGGCTTCACCTGCCCGTACCACCAGTGGAACTATTCGCTCGGCGGCGACCTGCAGGGCGTGCCTTTCCGCCGCGGCGTCAAGCAGGACGGCAAGGTCAACGGCGGGATGCCGGCCGACTTCAAGCCGGCCGAGCACGGCCTCAACAAGCTCAGGGTTGCGACACGCGGCGGCGTCGTGTTCGCGTCCTTCGATGCAGAGGTGGAACCGCTCGAGGACTTCATGGGCCCGGAGATCCTGGGCTACTTCGACCGGCTCTTCAACGGCCGCAAGCTCACGATCCTCGGCTACAACCGCCAGCGCATTCCCGGCAACTGGAAGCTGATGCAGGAGAACATCAAGGACCCCTACCACCCGGGCCTGCTGCACACGTGGTTCGTCACCTTCGGCCTCTGGCGCGCGGACAACAAGTCGGAGCTGAAGATGGACCGCCATCACCGCCACGCCGCCATGATCTCGACCCGCGGCGCGAGCGGCAAGGCGGACCAGGTCACCCAGGTGTCGAGCTTCAAGGAAAGCATGAAGCTCAACGACGACCGCTTCCTGGACATCGTGCCCGAGCCGTGGTGGCGCGGCCCGACGGCGGTGATGATGACGCTGTTCCCGAGCGTGATCTTCCAGCAGCAGGTCAACAGCGTCTCGACCCGGCACATCCAGCCGAGCGGCCCCGGCGCCTTCGATTTCGTCTGGACGCACTTCGGCTTCGAGGACGACGACGAGGCCATGACGCTTCGGCGGCTGCGCCAGGCCAACCTCTTCGGGCCGGCGGGCTTCGTCTCGGCCGACGATGGCGAGGTGATCGAGCTCTCGCAGAAAGGCTTCGAGCAGAAGCCTTTCCACCGCACGCTCGCCGAGCTCGGCGGCCGCGAGGTCGGCGACACGGACCATATGGTCACCGAGACCCTGATCCGCGGCATGTACGAATACTGGCGCAAGGTGATGGAGGTTTGAAATGAACTTCCAGGACTACTTCGAGCTGACCCAGCTCTACGCCCGCTACGCCCAGGCGGTGAGCTCCGGCCAATGGGAACTCTGGCCGGAATTCTTCACGGAAGACTGCAGCTACCGCCTGCAGCCGCGCGAGAACCACGAACGCGGCTTTCCGCTGGCCACGCTGTCGTTCGAGAGCAAGGGCATGCTGAAGGACCGCGTCTACGGCATCCACGAGACCCTGTTCCACGACCCCTACTACCAGCGCCACGTGGTCGGGACGCCGCTCGTGCTGAAGGCCGAGGCGGACCGCTTCGAGTGCGAGGCCAACTACGCGGTGTTCCGCACCAAGCTCTCGGAACTGTCGAGCGTGTTCAACGTGGGCCGCTACATCGACGTGGTCGTGCGCACCCCGGAGGGGCTGAAGTTCGCCTCGCGCCAGGTCATCTACGACAGCGAAATGATCCCCAACTCCGTCATCTATCCCCTCTGAGGCCAGCCATGAGCGATTCCCAATGGACCGAGGCCGCAGCGGTCGACGAAGTGCCCGCCGACGATGTCGTCGGCATGCAGGTCGGCGGGCGCGACATTGCGCTGTACAACGTGGACGGCCAGATCTACGCGACCGACAACGTGTGCACCCATGGCCATGCGCGCCTGTGCGAGGGCTTCCTCGAAGGGCACGAGATCGAATGCCCGCTGCACCAGGGCAAGTTCGACGTGCGCAACGGCAAGCCGATCTGCGCGCCGGTGACCGAGGCGATCCGCTCCTACCCCGTGAGGATCGAGGCGGGCCGCGTGTTCCTCTCGCTCGACTGAAGCCATGAGCAGCGGGACCATCGCCATCGTGGGCGCCGGCCAGGCCGGCGGCTGGGCCGCGCAAACGCTGCGCAGCGAGGGTTTCGCGGGCCGCGTGGTGCTGGTCGGCGACGAGCCCCATCGTCCCTACGAACGCCCGCCGCTGTCCAAGGCGGTGCTCGCCGGGGACGCGCCTGCGGACACCACGCATCTGCTGAAACCGGAGGCCTTCGATGCGCTCGACATCGACTGGCGGCCGAATGTCGGCGCGACCTTCATCGACCGGGCGGCGAAGCAGCTCCACCTGACGCAGGGAGAACATGTTCCGTACGACAAGCTGATCCTCTGCAGCGGCGGCCGGGCGCGCCGTCTGAATATTCCGGGTGCGGATCTGCCCGGCGTCTTCAGCCTGCGCAGCATCGAGGATGCGGCGGCGCTCGGTGCCGCGCTGTCGGCCGGCAGGCGGCTGCTCGTGGTCGGGGGCGGCTGGATCGGGCTCGAGGTGGCCGCGACGGCGCGGAAGAAGGGCCTGGGTGTGACCGTCGTCGAAGCGACGGGCCGGCTCTGCGAGCGCACCGTTCCGCCGGAAATTTCCGGCTACCTGCTGCAGCTCCACGCCGCGCATGGCGTCGATGTCCGGCTCGGCACCGGCATCGAGCGCCTGGCGCAGAGCGCGCAAGGTGGCCTCACGGCGTCATTCACCGATGGACGCGCGCTCGAATGCGACGCGGTCCTCGTCGGTGTCGGCCTGGTCCCCAACGACGAGCTCGCGCGCGAGGCGGGCCTGGCGTGCGATGGCGGCGTGCGGGTCGATTCGCAATGCCGCTCATCCGATCCCGACATCCTGGCCGCGGGCGACGTGGCCACGTGGCACTGCGAATGGGCGGGGCGGCGGATGCGGCTCGAATCGTGGCAGAACGCCCAGGAGCAAGGCATTGCCGCCGCGCGCGCCGCGCTCGGCATCGCGGTGAACCATCAGCCGCTGCCCTGGTTCTGGTCGGACCAGTACGAGGTCAACCTGCAGATCTTCGGCATGCCCACGCCGGCGCACGATGTGGTGGTGCGCGGCGACCGGAATTCCAGCAGCTTCGTGATGTTCTTCCTGGATGCCGGCAAGGTCGTTGCGGCGCTGGGCCCCAATGCCGCGCGCGACCTGCGCGTTGCGCGGCGGCTGATCGAGCGCCGCACCCGCGTCGATGCGGCGCAGCTCGCCGACCTGCAGGTGCCGCTCGCCAAGCTGTGAGTCAGCAGGTCACTGGGCCTTGAACTCCTCCGCCGCGATGCCGAGCTTGCGCAGCTTGTCGTGCAGCGTCTGCCGCGCGATGGCCAGCGCGGCGGCCGTGGCCGGCTGGTCGCCCTGGTGCTTGCGCAGCGCCTCGACGATCACCGCACGCTCGAAGGATTCGACCTGCTGCGGCAGCGCGCGCGGCAGCGCTGGCGAGCCCTCGCCGGTGCCGCGGGTCTGCGTCAGCCGCTCGCCGAGCAGGCCCAGCACGAAGCGGTCGGCCACGTTGCGCAGCTCGCGCACGTTGCCCGGCCACGCATAGGCCATCAGGTCGGCCAGCTGAGCGTTGGTGGGCAGCGGCGCCGCACGTTCGTAGCGGCTCGCGGCCAGCAGCGTGAAGTGCTCGAACAGCAGGGGAATGTCTTCGCGCCGTTCGCGCAGCGGCGGCAGCTCGATGAAGGCGACGCCGAGCCGGTAGTACAGGTCGGCCCTGAACTTCTGGCGGTCGCTCATTTCCTTCAGGTCGTCCTTGCTTGCGGCCACCACGCGGCAGTCGAAGGGAATGGCCTTGTTGGAGCCGATGCGCTCGATGCAGCGTTCCTGCAGCGCGCGCAGCAGCTTGATCTGCACCGCCACCGGCATGCTCTCGATCTCGTCGAGGAAGAGCGTGCCGCCGTTGGCATATTCGAACTTTCCCACGCGCACGCGGTTGGCGCTGGTGAAGGCGCCGGCCTCGTGGCCGAACAGCTCGCTCTCGGCCAGCGCCTCGGGCAGGCCGCCGCAATTGAGCGGAACGAAATGCTGGCGGCGGCGCTCGCTGTGGTCGTGCAGGCAGCGCGCGACCAGTTCCTTGCCGGTGCCGGTCTCGCCGTAGATCAGCACATCGGCCGAGGTTTCGGCCAGCGTCATCACGTTGCGGCGCACCAGCTGCATCTGGGCCGACCGGCCGATCAGCACCGACTGGATGCCGTTCCAGTTTTCCAATGCATCGCGCAGCGCGCGCACCTGCAGCGAGAGCTGCCGGCGCTCGACGGCATGGCGCACGATGGCCACCAGCCGCTCGGAACCGAAAGGCTTCTCGATGAAGTCGTAGGCGCCCTCGCGCATGGCCTGCACCGCCATCGCGATATGGCCGTGGCCGGTGACCAGGATCACGGGCAGCTCGGCATCGATGCCGTGCAGCTCGGGCAGCCATTCGGCGCCGCTCAGGCCCGGCAGGCGCACGTCGCAGACCACGATGGCCGGCACGCCGAAGCGGATGTGGCCGCGTGCGCGTTCGACGCTTGCAAAGGACTCGACCTCGAAACCGGCCAGGGTCAGCACCTGCGTCGTGCTGATGCGGACGTCTTCGTCGTCCTCGACCAGCATCACCCGGATGGCGGGGCTTTCGCTCACTTGTTGATCACTCCTGTAAGGGCGGGAATAGGGATGGCGTAAACGGCGGCGGGCAGGTCGGCGACAAAGCAGGCACCGCCTTCCGGCAGGTTGGCCGCACGCAGCGTGCCGTCCATGGCCCGCACCAATTGTGCCGAGATCGCGAGCCCGAGCCCGAGGCCCGCGCCCGCCGGCTTGCTGGAGACGAAGGGCTCGAACAGGCGCGGCAGGATGTCGGGTGGAATGCCCGGCCCGGTGTCGCTCACGCGCAGGATCACCCGGCCCTCCTGCGGCCGCGCCTCGAGCCGCAGCCTGCGCCGGGGCGAAGCCTGCATGGCGTCGATGGCGTTGCGCATCAGGTTGACGAGCACGCTGCCCAGCGCGGCCTCTTCGGCCATCACGCTCAGGCTCGCGGGCTGCACGTCGACCTCGATGGCGACGCCGTTCTTCTTCGTGGCCTCGGCCACGATGGCCTGCGCGTCGGCCACGGCTCGCGCCATCAGCACTGCCGCGAGCGGAAGCTCGTTCTTGTGCGCGAAGGTCTTGAGCTGCGAGGTCAGGCGCGCCAGGCGGTCGACCATGCCCCGGATGCGCTGCAGGTTGCCGCGCACGTCGTCCAGGCGGTTCTTGTCGAGCAGGATGGCGGCGCTCTCCGAGAGCGTGCGCATCGCGGTGAGCGGCTGGTTCAGCTCGTGCACCACGCCGGCCGACATCTGGCCCAGCGCCGCCATCTTGCCGGCATGCACCAGCTCGCCCTGGGCGGCGCGCAGCTGCGCGGTGCGCGCCACCACGGTCGATTCGAGCGTGTCGTGCGCCGCCTGCAGCGCAGCCTGGTTGGCCAGCTTCTGCCGCACGGCGCGGCGGCGCTGCCACAGCGTGACGGCCATCAGCAGCAGCACCGCCATTGCCAGGCTCGCGGTGATGGCCGCGTTGCGCGCGCCCACGCGCACCGGCGCCAGGTCGTCGAGCGCCATCAGCTGCCACGGCGCACCGCGCAGCGAACGCGTCGAGGCCAGCTGGTCGACGCCGTCGAGCGCGATCACCTTCACATCGCGCGCCAGCGTCTGCTTCAGCGTCCATTGCAGCGGCTGCAGGCCGGCCTCGCCGTAGGGGCGCGAGCGCTGCACCTCGGCCCGCTGCACGGCGTCGAGCGGCAGCAGCGGCCGGAACTTGAGCTCTTCGCGGGTGGCGAGGATCACCACGCCGCGCTGGTCGATCAGCGCCACGTCGCCCGGCAGCTTGCGCCAGGCGCGTTCGGTTTCTTCCAGGTTGACCTTCACGGCGACCACGCCGCGCGTGGGCTGGCCGCGGCGCAAGGCATACGAGAGGTAGTAGCCGGGCTTGCGGCTGGTGATGCCGACGCCGTAGAAGCGGCCCTTGCCCTGCCCCAGCGCATCGATCACGTAGGGCCGGAACGACAGGTCCTGGCCGACGGTGGTGCCGGGCCGGTTCCAGTCGGAAGCCGCCAGCGAGGTGCCGGCGGCATCCAGCACGTAGAGCATCTCCGCGCCGGCGGCGGCGTTGACGCCGTCGAGGTAGCGGTTGACCGCATCGCGCAGCGACGCGTCCGAGGGCGTGCCGAGCAGCCCGGGGACGATGGGCGTCATCTCCAGCAGCGCCGGCAGGTACTCGAAACGGGCCAGGTCGGCATCGAGCCCGGTGGCGAGCATGTCGAGCCGGTGGTCGGCTGCCTCGCGCAGCCGCGCGAGGCCGTTCTGCATGGCGAAGTGGTGCCCCGCAAAGGCGGCCGCGGCCACGAGCGCCAGTGCGCCGCACCAGCGCGGCAGGCCGCGCCACCGTCTCGGGCTGCGGGAAGGCAAGTCGAAGCGCCGGGCCGGCTCCCGTGGAATCATGAACCCGTTATTGCACAAGGCCGCCGCCGCCGCATCAGTGGCTGCCCGATGGCGTGCGTCCGGAAGCCGCCCCGCCCTGCTTCAGGGCTTCGGACATGCCGATCAGCACGCCGCTCGCGAGCGTGGCATAGCTGTCGAGCATTGCCTGCGTGGCGCGCAGGCTCAGCGCGCGGCCGTCGCGCAGGTTCTTGTGCGTGTCTTGCATGAGCTGCTCGAGCGCCGCGGTGGCGCGCGCGCCGGTGCCGGTGCCCTTGCCCTGCAGCGCCTGGAACACGCCGCTCCACGGGCCGTCCACCGGGGCCGCCTTTCTGACGCTGGCGAACAGCGTGTCTTCCATCTTCTCGATGTCGGCGAGCGCCTTCTTGAGCTGCGTCTCGCGCAGGCTCACGCCCTGGTCCACCAACTGCTGCAGCGCGCGCTGGTTGGCCAGCACCGCCTGCTCCAGCGCACCGTCCATGCCGGCGAAGGCCTTGGCCAGCAGCGCCTGCACGTCGGGCGCGGGCAGCTTGCTGCCTTCTGCGCCGGCCGAAGCCGCCTTGGTGACCGTGCCCAGCACCTGCCGGATGTTCGCCAGCGTGAGCTCGCGGCCCTGCAGCGCCTTGAGCGTGGCCTCGTGCACGGTCTTGCGGATGGTCTCGCCCTGCCTGGCGGAGGCGTCGGTGAACTTGGTGATCAGTGCGGCCTGATCGATGCCGTTCTTGAGGATCATGGTCGTGCGTTCATTGCATGTGCTGGCCGCCGTTGATGGCGATGTTGGCGCCCGTCACGAAGGCCGCCTCTTCCGAGGCCAGGTAGATGATCAGCCCCGCCACTTCCTCGGGCTTGCCCAGGCGCCCCACGGGAATGTGCGGCAGGATCTTGCTGTCGAGCACTTCCTTCGGAATGGCCGTGACCATCTTCGTGCCGATGTAGCCGGGCGAGATGGTGTTCACGGTCACGCCCTTCCTGGCCACCTCCAGCGCCAGCGCCTTGGTGAAGCCGTGCACCCCGGCCTTGGCGGCCGAGTAGTTGGTCTGCCCGAACGCACCCTTCGAGCCGTTCACCGACGACACGTTGATGATGCGGCCCCAGCCCCGCTCCACCATGCCGTCGGCCACCTGCTTGCTCATGTTGAACAGGCTGTCTAGGTTGGTGCGCAGCACGGCGTTCCAGTTGATCTGGTCCATTTTCTTGAAGGTCATGTCGCGCGTGATGCCGGCGTTGTTGACCAGCACGTCGACCGGGCCCAGGGCTTCCTGCACCTGGCCCACCGCCCGTGCGCAGGAGTCGTAGTCGGCCACGTCGCAGGGCACGGCCAGGATCTGGTAGCCGCGCCCGGCCATCTGCGCGACCCAGTCGGCGTGCGACTTGTTGCCGGGCGAATAGGTCACCGCGAGCTTGTAGCCCGCATCGACCATCTTGGTGGAGATCGTCTCGCCCAGGCCCCCCATGCCGCCGGTGACCAGGACCACTTGTTGCTGCTTGCTTTCGCTCATCTGCATTCTCCTTGGTGCGTTGTGTGACAAAAAATCCGTTCAAGCGCGTTCGACTGCAAGCGCCACGCCCATGCCGCCGCCGATGCACAGCGAGGCCAGGCCCTTGTTGGCGCCGCGGCGGCGCATCTCGTGCAGCAGCGTCACCAGCACGCGGCAGCCCGAGGCGCCGATGGGGTGGCCGATGGCAATGGCACCGCCGTTCACGTTGATGCGGCTGGTGTCCCAGTCCATCTCGCGGTTGACCGCGCAGGCCTGGGCCGCGAAGGCTTCGTTGATCTCCATCAGGTCGAGGTCCTGCGCCTTCCAGCCGGCCTTCTTGAGCGCGAGCTGCGAAGCGGGCACCGGGCCCATGCCCATGAGCGACGGGTCCAGGCCCGCGCTCGCATAGGCGCGGATCACCGCCAGCGGCTGCAGGCCTAGCGCGGCGGCGCGCGAGGCCGACATCACCAGCACCACAGCCGCGCCGTCGTTCAGGCCCGAAGCATTGCCGGCCGTCACCGAGCCCGTCTTGTCGAAGGCCGGGCGCAGGCCGGCGAGTGCGTCGGCGTTGGTCTTGCGGTTCACGAACTCGTCGGCCGCGAAGACGATGGGCTCGCCCTTTTTCTGCGCGATGCTGAACGGCAGGATCTCGTCGTCGAAGCGCCCGGCGTCCTGCGCAGCCGCGGCCTTCTGCTGCGAGGCGAGCGCGAGCGCGTCCTGCATCTCGCGCGTGATGCCGTACTTCTTGGCCACGTTCTCGGCCGTGGTGCCCATGTGGTACTGGTTGTAGACGTCCCACAGCCCGTCCACGATCATGGTGTCGACCAGCTTCCAGTCGCCCATGCGCTGGCCGTTGCGCGAGTTGGGCAGCACGTGCGGCGCGGCGCTCATGTTCTCCTGGCCGCCGGCCACCACGATCTCGGCATCGCCGCATTTCACGGCCTGCGCCGCCAGCATCACGGCCTTCAGGCCCGAGCCGCAGACCTTGTTGATGGTGAGGCCCGGCACGCCGATGGGCAGCCCCGCCTTGATGACCGTCTGGCGCGCCGGGTTCTGCCCCGCGCCGGCCGCGAGCACCTGGCCCATGATCACCTCGGACACCGCATCGCCCGGCACGCCGGCCTTCTCGAGCAGCCCCTTCACCACATGCGCGCCCAGTTCCGGCGCGGCCGTGCCGGCCAGCGCGCCGCCGAACTTACCGACCGCCGTGCGTTGCGCGGCCACGATCACGATATCGTCTGACATGAAAATCTCCTTGAGGTTGGTGCGAAAGAAGGATTGCGCTGGGCTGCTCAATGCAGCTTGACGTGGGGTTCGGTGCGCCGCGTGATGAGGCGGGCGAGCGTGTCGAGCGAGACCTTGACGACGCCGTGCAGCGCCAGCTCGTGCATCTTGTAGAGCGACATGTACATGAGCCGCGCGAACAGCCCCTCGACCATCAGGCTCCCGCCGATCAGGCCGCCCATCATGTTGCCCACGGTGCTGAATTCGCCGAGCGAGACCAGCGAGCCGAAGTCGCGGTAGCGGTAGGGCTCGAGCGCCTTTGCGTCCAGGCGCCGGCGGATCTGCGCCGCGACGTGCGAGGCCTGCTGGTGCGCCGCCTGCGCGCGCGGCGGCACCAGGCCGCCCTTGCCGCCGTTGGCCTCGGGCCAGTCGCAGGCCGCGCAGTCGCCGATGGCGAAGATGTGCTCATCGCGCGTGGTCTGCAGCGTGGGCAGCACCGCGAGCTGGTTGCTGCGGTTGGTCTCCAGGCCCGCGATGTCCTTCATGAAATCGGCCGCCTTCACGCCCGCGGCCCACACCACCAGCTCGGCCGGCAGCACGCGGCCGTCGGCCAGGCGCACGCCCTCGGGCAGCACCTCGGCCACCTTGGCGGAGGTATGCACATCCACGCCCAGCTTGCGAAGCAGTGCCTCGGTGGCGGCCGACATGCGCGCGGGTAATGCGGGGAGCACGCGGTCGGCCGCTTCGATCACGCTGACCTGGATGTCTTTCTCGGCATCCACGCGGTCCAGCCCGTAGGCCACCACTTCGCGCGTGGTGCGGTGCAGCTCGGCCGCCAGCTCCACGCCCGTGGCGCCTGCGCCGATGATCGCCACGTGCAGCTGCTCGGGCCGCAGCGGCGTGGCCTGCGCATGCGCGCGGATGCAGGCGTTGACCATGCGCTGGTGAAAGCGCTGCGCATCGGCCTTCGATTCGAGCCGCAGCGCGTGCTCGCGCACGCCGGGCGTGCCGAAATCGTTGCTGAGGCTGCCGACGGCGACCACCAGCGTGTCGTAGCCGAAGGCGCGCTCGGGCGTGACCAGCCGGCCTTCGTCGTCGAGGTACGGCGCCACCTGCACTTCGCGCCGCTCGCGGTCGATGCCGGTCAGCTCGCCGAGCCGGAAGCGAAAGTGGTGCCAGTGCGCCTGCGCGAGGTAGTCGACCTCGTGCGCGCTCATGTCCATGCTGCCCGAGGCGATCTCGTGCAGCTTGGGCTTCCACACGTGGGTGCGGTGCTTGTCGATCAGCGTGATCTCCGCCCGCCCCTTCTTTCCCAGCGAATCGCCCAGGCGCGTGGCCAGTTCCAGGCCGCCGGCGCCGCCGCCCACGATGACCACGCGGTGCTTCTGCACGGGGCTGTTCATGGTGGGCTGTTCCGTACAGGCATGTGGCCGCCTCAGCGCGGCTGGGCCACGGGCATGTGGGTCTCGACCTTGTCCAGCACCGCCTCGGGCGCGTCGGATTCGGCCGATGTCTCGTTGTCCAGGATGCGCTTCATGCGCACGGTGTCCAGGTCGTTGGTCCACTTGGCGACCACCACCGTGGCCACGCCGTTGCCGATCAGGTTGGTCAGCGCGCGGGCTTCCGACATGAAGCGGTCGATGCCCAGGATGAGCGCCAGGCCCGCGACCGGCACGTGGCCCACGGCCGACAGCGTGGCCGCCAGCACGATGAAGCCGCTGCCCGTGACACCCGCTGCGCCCTTCGAGGTGAGCAGCAGCACCGCCAGCAGCGTGAACTGCTGCGTGAGCGTCATGTCGGTGTTGGTGGCCTGCGCGATGAACACCGCCGCCATCGTCAGGTAGATGGAGGTGCCGTCCAGGTTGAAGGAGTAGCCCGTGGGCACCACCAGGCCGACCACCGACTTCTTGGCGCCCAGGTTCTCCAGCTTGGCCATCATGCGAGGCAGCACCGATTCGCTCGACGAGGTGCCCAGCACGATCAGCAGTTCTTCCTTGATGTACTTGATGAACTTCCAGATGCTGAAGCCGTGGAAGCGCGCGATGCTCCCCAGCACCACGAAGATGAACAGCAGGCAGGTCAGGTAGAAGGTGGCCATCAGCTGGCCCAACTGCAGCAGCGAACTCACGCCGTACTTGCCGATGGTGAAGGCCATGGCGCCGAAGGCGCCGATCGGCGCGACCTTCATGATGTAGCCCACGATCACGAAGAGCACGTGCGAGCCCTTCTCGATCACGTCGAACACCAGCGTGCCGCGGCCGCCGAACTTGTGCAGCGCAAAGCCGAACATCACCGCGACCAGCAGCACCTGCAGGATCTCGCCCTTGGCGAAGGCATCGACCACCGTGCTGGGGATCACGTTGAGCAGGAAGTCGGTGGTGCTCTGCATCTTGCCAGGGCCGGTGTAGGCCGCGATGCTCTTGGCGTCGAGCTGGCTCACGTCGACATTCATGCCGGCGCCGGGGCGCACGATGTTGATGATCACCAGGCCCACCACCAGCGCGATGGAGCTCACGATCTCGAAGTACAGGAGCGCCAGGCCGCCGGTCTTGCCGACCTTCTTCATGTCTTCCATGCCCGCGATGCCCACCACCACGGTGCAGAAGATGATCGGCGCGATGATCATCTTGATGAGCTTGATGAAGCCGTCGCCCAGCGGTTTCATCGATGCGCCGGTGTCGGGCCAGAAGTGCCCGAGCAGCACCCCGAGCACGATGGCGGTGATGACCTGGAAGTAGAGCGATCTGTAGAAGGGCTTGGGTGCGACGGATGGTTGGTCCACGGGAATCTCCTGGAAAATTTCAGACGCCGGCGGCGTCACGGTGTCGTTCATGGCCGCACCCTCCTCAGGCCGCATTGCGGTGCGAGTTGGCATCGACCACCGCCAGCGCAGTCATGTTGACGATGCGGCGCACGGTGGACGACGGCGTGAGGATGTGCACCGAGCGCGCCGCGCCCAGCAGGATGCCGCCCACCGTGATGCCGCTGCCGGCCGCCATGCGCAGCAGGTTGTACGAAATGTTGGCCGCGTCGACGTTGGGCATGACGAGCACGTTGGCCTCGGTCTCCAGCGCCGAATCCGGAAACTCGTGGTCGAGGATGGTCTTGGACAGCGCCGCGTCGCCGCGCATCTCGCCTTCCACCGCGAGCTGCGGATCGGCCGCCTTGATGAGCGCGAGCGCCTCGCGCATCTTCACGGCCGAGGCCGCGTCCGAGCCGCCGAAGTTCGAGTGCGACAGCAGCGCCACGCTCGGCGTCACGCCGAAGCGGCGCACCTCCTCGGCCGCGAGCAGCGCGATCTCGGCGATCTGCGCTGCATCGGGGTCGCGGTTCACGTGCGTGTCGCAGATGAAGAGCTGGCGCCCCGGCAGCATCAGCATCTGCATCGCGGCCATGGTGCTGGCGCCCGCGCGCAGGCCGATCGCGTCGCGCACATGGCGCAGGTGGTCGCCGTAGCTGCCGAGCGTGCCGCACAGCATGGCGTCGGCCCGGCCCTGGCGCACCAGCATGGCCGCCAGCAGCGTGCCGCGGCTGCGCATCTCGGTCTGCGCCACCAGGCGCGAGACGCCCTCGCGGCGCTTGAGCTGGTAGTAGGCCTCGGCCGCATCGCCATGCACGGCCGCATCGAGCGGATCGACGGCCTCGCAGTCGGCGCCCAGCGTGAGGCGCAGGCCGTACTGCGCGATGCGATCGGCGATCACCTCGGGGCGGCCCAGCAGCAGCGGGCGTGCCAGGCCTTCGTCGACCACCACCTGCGCGGCGCGCAGCACGCGCTCGTCTTCGCCCTCGGCGTAGACCACGCGCTTGGGCGACTGCTTGGCGGCAGCGAACAGCGGCTGCATGCTGCTGCCCGACTGGTAGACGAACTGCGACAGGCGCTGGCGGTAGGCCTTCATGTCGGCGATGGGCCGCGTTGCCACGCCGCTGTCGACCGCGGCCTGGGCCACCGCGGGCGCGACCGCCTCGATCAGCCGCGGGTCGAAGGGCTTGGGGATCAGGTAGTCGCGGCCGAAGCGCAGGCCGAGCGCGCCGTAGGCCTGCGCCACCACTTCGGGAATCTCGGCATGCGCGAGTTCGGCGATGGCCCGCACCGCGGCCAGCTTCATCTCTTCGTTGATGGCCGTCGCACCCACGTCGAGCGCGCCGCGGAAGATGAACGGAAAACACAGCACGTTGTTGACCTGGTTCGGATAGTCCGACCGGCCGGTGCCCAGGATCGCATCGGGCCGCACGGCCAGCGCGTCTTCCGGCAGGATCTCCGGCGCCGGGTTGGCCATGGCGAGGATGATCGGGTCGCGCGCCATCTCCTTGACCATCTCGGGCTTGAGCACGCCGCCGGCCGAGAGGCCGAGGAAGATGTCGGCGCCGTCGATCACGTCGGCGAGCTTGCGCGCCGAAGTCTCCTGCGCATAGCGGGCCTTGTTCGGGTCCATCTGTTCCTTGCGGGCGGTGTACACCACGCCCGCGCTGTCGGACACGTAGATGTTCTTCATCGGCAGGCCCAGGCTCACGATCAGGTCGAGGCAGGCCAGTGCCGCCGCACCGGCGCCCGAGGCCACCAGCTTCACTTCGCGGATGTCCTTCTTCACGTGCCGCAGCGCATTGAGGATGGCGGCGGCCGCGACGATGGCGGTGCCGTGCTGGTCGTCGTGGAAGACCGGGATCTTCATGCGCTCGCGCAGCTTCTTCTCGATGTAGAAGCACTCGGGCGCCTTGATGTCCTCCAGGTTGATACCGCCGAAGGTGGGCTCCATGCGCGCGATGGTGTCGATGAGCGCGTCGGGGTCGTTCTCGTCGAGCTCGATGTCGAACACGTCGATGCCGGCGAATTTCTTGAAGAGGCAGGCCTTGCCTTCCATCACCGGCTTGCCGGCCAGCGCCCCGATGTTGCCCAGCCCCAGCACCGCGGTGCCGTTGGTGATGACGGCCACGAGGTTGGCGCGCGAGGTGAGGTTCATGGCCTCGGCCGGGTCGCGGGCAATCTCCATGCAGGCCTCGGCCACGCCGGGCGAGTATGCGAGCGCAAGGTCGCGCTGCGTGGCCATCGGCTTGGTCGGGTTCACCGAGATCTTCCCTGGCGTGGGATAGCGGTGGTAGTCGAGGGCGGCTTCGCGCAGTTTGTCGTCGGACATGGTGTCTCCGTGGAATGTCATTGAGGGACGGCCGTGCCGCCGCCGGCCAGCCAATTGCGCAGCCCGCACAGCAGCGCCGCGGGCTGGTCGGCGTGTATCCAGTGGCCCGCATCGGCAATGCTCTCGGTTCCCGCACGCGGAAAAAGCGCGCGGATGCCCGCGAACGACGCGGGCCGCACGTAGTCGGACTCCGCCCCGTGGACGAAGAGCGCGGGCCCGGCATAACGCGCTTCGTGCAGCGTCTCGGGAAAGCCGCAGAGCTCGCGCATGCACAGGCCCGTGGCCAGCAGGTTCAGCCGCCAGTCGAAGCGGTCGTTCTGCCGGCGCAGGTTCTGCATCAGGAAGTCGACCGGGGCCTCCGCGTTGAGGCTGTCGGCCAGTGCCTGGTGGATTTCGCGGCGGCTGGCGGCACCCGCCACATCGAGGCTCCGCATGGCCGACACGTACGACGAGAACTGGTCGGTGTAGCTCTCCGGCGCGATGTCGATCACGGCGATGCCGCCGATGGCCTGCGGATGCGAGAGCGCGAGGGCCATTGCCGTCTTGCCGCCCATGCTGTGCCCGATCACGAAGGGCCGCTGCAATTGCTCTTGCTCGACCAGCGCGAGCACGTCGCCCGCCATCTCCACGTACGACATGGACTCGGCCCACGGCGAGGCGCCGTGGTTGCGGGCATCGGGCAGATAGACGCGGTGGTCTGCGGCCAGCGTCTCTGCAACCCGCATCCAGTTGCGCCCCGCGCCGAACAGGCCGTGCAGGATCACCACCGGAGGCCCCGATCCCAGCGCTTCGAAAGCCAGTGCGAGCGGCATCGTGGCGGCCTACTTCTTCTTCACCGGGGGCAGGTCGGTGCACACCCCTTCGAACAGCTCGGCGGCCATGCCGATGGATTCGCCGAGCGTCGGATGCGGGTGGATGGTCTTGCCGATGTCGGCGGGCTCGCAGCCCATCTCGATGGCCAGGCACAGCTCGCTGATCAGGTCGCCCGCATGCGTGCCGACGATGCCGCCGCCGACGATGCGGTGCGTGGCCTCGTCGAACAGCAGCTTGGTGAAGCCTTCGTCGCGCCCGTTGGCGATGGCGCGGCCCGATGCGGCCCAGGGGAACACCGCCTTGCCGAACTTCAGGCCTTCGGCCTTGCACTGCTCCTCGGTCTTGCCGGCCCAGGCCACCTCGGGGTCGGTGTAGGCCACCGAAGGAATCTGCCGCGCATCGAAGAACGAAGCCTCGCCGTGCGCCGCTTCCGCCGCCACATGCGCCTCGTGCACGGCCTTGTGGGCGAGCATGGGCTGGCCCACGATGTCGCCGATGGCGAAGATGTGCGGCACGTTGGTGCGCATCTGCCGGTCGACCTCGATGAAGCCGCGCTCGGTGACGGCCACGCCGGCCTTGTCGGCGGCGATCTTCTTGCCGTTGGGACTGCGGCCCACGGCGACCAGAACGAGGTCGTAGAGCTGCGGTGTGGCAGGTGCCTTCTCGCCTTCGAAGCTGACCTCGATGCCGGCCTTGGTCGCCTTGGCGCCGACGGTCTTGGTCTTGAGCATTACGTTGTCGAAGCGCGGCGCGTTGAACTTCTCCCACACCTTGACGAGGTCGCGGTCGGCGCCCTGCATGAGGCCGTCGAGCATCTCGACCACGTCGATGCGCGTGCCCAGTGTCGAGTACACCGTGGCCATCTCCAGGCCGATGATGCCGCCGCCGATCACCAGCATGCGCTTGGGAATGCCCTTGAGCAGCAGCGCGCCGGTCGAATCGACCACGCGCTCGTCCTCTGGCATGAAGGGCAGCTTCACGGCCTGCGAGCCCGCGGCGATGATGGCCTTGGCGAACTTCAGCACGCGCTTGCCGCCGCCCTCGCCCACCACCTCGACGTGATGCGCATCAAGGAAGCTGCCGACACCGGTGACCACCTCGACCTTGCGCGCCTTCGCCATGCCGGCCAGGCCGCCGGTGAGCTTCTTGATGACGCCATCCTTGAAGCCGCGCAGCGCGTCGATGTCGACTTCGGGCGCGGCGTACTTGATGCCGTGTTTGGCGAGCAGTTTCACTTCATCCATCACGCCGGCTGTGTGCAGCAGCGCCTTCGAGGGAATGCAGCCCACGTTGAGGCACACGCCGCCGAGTGTGGCGTAGCGCTCGACCAGCACGGTCTTCATGCCGAGGTCGGCGCTGCGGAATGCGGCCGAGTAGCCGCCGGGGCCGGCGCCGAGCACGAGGACCTCGCATTCGATGTCGGCCTGGCCGGTGTAGCTGCCTGCCGCAGGTGTCGGCACTGGTGCAGATGCGGGCGCGGCTTCGCTCCCTCTCCCGCTTGCGGGAGAGGGCTGGGGTGAGGGTGCCCCCGCTCCCGCCGCGGCGGTCTCGATGACCAGGATGACGGAGCCTTCACTCACCTTGTCCCCCAGCCCCACCTTCAGTTCCTTCACGGTCCCCGCATGGCTCGAAGGAATCTCCATCGAAGCCTTGTCCGACTCCACCATGATCAACCCGGTATCGACCGCGATGACTTCGCCCGGCTTGACCAGCAGTTCGATGACCGCGACATCCTTGAATTCGCCGATGTCCGGGACCTTGACTTCCACCGTGTGTGCCATTTGGGAGCTTCCTTCAGAACAGCACGCGCCGCAGGTCGGCGAGCACGTTGGCGAAATAGACGTTGAAGCGTGCGGCGGCGGCGCCGTCGATCACGCGGTGGTCCCACGACAGGGACAGCGGCAGCGTGAGGCGCGAGCTGTAGGTCTTGCCGTCCGAAGAGTGCTGCTTCCAGTAGCTCTTGCACACGCCCATGATGGCGACCTCGGGCGCGTTGATGATCGGCGTGAAGTAGATGCCGCCAATGCCGCCGAGCGAGCTGATGGTGAAGGTGCCGCCCGACATCTGGTCGGGCTTGAGCTTGCCGTCGCGCGCAAGCTTGGCGAGCTCGCCCATCTCCTTCGCGATCTCGGGCACAGTCTTTTTGTCGACGTCGCGGATCACCGGAACCATGAGCCCGTTGGGCGTATCGGCGGCGAAGCCGATGTGCCAGTAGTTCTTGAGCACCAAGGCGTCGCCGTCGAGGCTCGCGTTGAACTCCGGGAACTTCTTCAGCGCGGCGACGGCCGCCTTCATCATGAAGGGCAGCATGCTGATCTTCACGCCCGACTTTTCCAGCTCCTTGTTCATCTGCACGCGGAAGGGTTCGAGCTCGGTGATGTCGGCCTCGTCGTGCGTCGTCACATGCGGAATGACGACCCAGTTGCGGTGCAGGTTCGCGGCGCTGATCTTCTTGATGCGCGAGAGCTCCTTGCGCTCGGTCGGGCCGAACTTGGCGAAGTCGACCTTGGGCCAGGGCAGCAGGTCGATGCCACCGACGCCACCGCCTGCGGGGGCTGCTGCAGCCTTGCCGGCAGCGGGCGCGGCAGATGCACCGCCACCCTTCGCGAAGGCCTCGACGTCGGCGCGCACGATGCGGCCATGGTCGCCGGTGCCGTTGATCTTGCCCAGGTCGACGCCGAGTTCGCGTGCGAGCTTGCGCACCGCAGGGCCCGCATAGGCGAGCGCGAAGCCGGCTTCGACCTCCGCATTGCCGACAGGCGGCAACGCCGCCGCCGCTTCGCTCCCTCTCCCGCTCGCGGGAGAGGACTGGGGTGAGGGAGCGGCCGCCGCCACAGGCGCATCGCCCGTCGCCAGCGAAAGAATCACCGACCCCTCGCTGACCTTGTCCCCGATCTTGATGCCGATGGCCGTCACCACGCCCGAGAGCGGCGCCGGCACATCCATCGTCGCCTTGTCCGATTCGAGCGAGATGATCGGATCCTCGGCCTTCACCGTGTCGCCGACCTTCACGAAGATCTCGATGACGGGCACGTCCTTGAAGTCGCCGATGTCGGGCACACGCACCTCGGCCACGCCGGCCGGCGCGCTGGTGGCCGACGGCGCGGCGCTGACGCTGGGCTTGGCGGCTTCGGCCGGTGCCGGTGCGGCCGCAGCGGCACCGCTCTCTGCCTTGAACGTCATGACGACGCTGCCTTCGCTGACCTTGTCGCCGAGCTTCACGGTGATGGACTCCACCACGCCGCCGCGCGGCGCGGGCACATCCATCGTGGCCTTGTCGGATTCGAGCGAGACCAGCGGGTCCTCGGCCTTCACCGTGTCGCCCGGCTTCACGAAGATCTCGATGACGGGCACGTCGCTGAAGTCGCCGATGTCGGGCACCTTGATGTCGATTGCATTGCTCATGTCGTGCCTCAGACGGTCCAGGGGGCGGCGCGCTCGGCGTCGAGCCCGTACTTCTCGATGGCCTCGGCCACCACGGCGTGCTTGATCACCCCGTCGTCGGCCAGCGCCTTGAGCGCGGCCACGGCCACGTGCCAACGGTCGACCTCGAAGAAGCGGCGCAGCTTCTTGCGGTAGTCGCTGCGGCCGAAGCCATCGGTGCCGAGCACGGTGTAGCGCCGGCCCGCGGCCTGCACGTACTCGCGCACCTGGTCGGCGTAGTTGCGCATGTAGTCGGTGGCCGCGATGACCGGGCCTTCGTGTCCTTCGAGGCATTGCTCGACATGGCTCTTGCGCGCCGGCTCGGTCGGGTGCAACCGGCTCCAGCGCTCGGCGGCCATGCCGTCGCGGCGCAGCTCGTTGTAGCTGGTGGCGCTCCACACGTCGGCGGCAATGCCGAAGTCGTTCTTCAGCAGCTCGGCCGCGAACATCACCTCGCGCAGGATGGTGCCGCTGCCCATGAGCTGCACGCGGTGGCCCTTCTTGGGGGTCTTGCCGCCATCGCTGAGCTGGTAGAGGCCTTTGAGAATGCCTGCCTCGCTGCCCTCGGGCATGCCGGGGTGCGGGTAGTTCTCGTTCATGAGGGTGATGTAGTAATACACGTCCTCCTGCTCGGCGTACATGCGGCGCATGCCGTCGCGCACGATGGCCACCACCTCGTAGGCGAAGGTCGGGTCGTACGAGACGCAGTTGGGAATGGTGCCGGCCAGGATGTGGCTGTGGCCGTCCTCGTGCTGCAGGCCCTCGCCGTTGAGCGTGGTGCGCCCGGCAGTGCCGCCCAGCAGGAAACCGCGCGCACGCATGTCGCCGGCCAGCCAGGCCAGGTCGCCCACGCGCTGCAGGCCGAACATCGAGTAGTAGATGTAGAACGGAATCATCGGCACGTTGTTCGTGCTGTACGAGGTGGCCGCGACGATCCAGCTGGACATCGCGCCGCCCTCGTTGATGCCTTCCTGCAGCACCTGGCCGTCCTTCGACTCGCGGTAGTACATGAGCTGGTCGGCGTCCTGCGGCTTGTAGAGCTGGCCGAGCGACGACCAGATGCCGAGCTGGCGGAACATGCCTTCCATGCCGAAGGTGCGCGATTCGTCGGGCACGATGGGCACCACGTGCTTGCCGATCTGCTTGTCGCGCACCAAGGTGCCGAGCATCTGCACGAAGGCCATGGTGGTCGATATCTCGCGCTCGCCGGTGTCCTTGAGCAGGCGCTCGAAGGTGGAAAGCGGCGGAATCTCGAGCGCGGTCGACTTGCGGCGGCGCTGGGGCAGGTAGCCGCCGAGCGCGGCGCGGCGCTCGTGCAGGTACTTCATCTCGGGGCTGTCCTCGGCCAGCCGGATGAAGGGCACGTTGGGCAGCTCTTCGTCGGAAACCGGGATCTGGAAGCGGTCGCGGAAGCCGCGCAGCGCGTCCTGCGTCATCTTCTTGGCCTGGTGCGCGATCATCTGGCCCTCGCCCGATTCGCCCATGCCGTAGCCCTTCACCGTCTTGGGCAGGATCAGCGTGGGCTGGCCCTTGTGCCTGACGGCCGCGGCGTAGGCGGCGAACACCTTCTCGGGGTCGTGGCCGCCGCGCGTGAGGCCCCAGATCTCGTCGTCGCTCATCTCTGCGACCAGCGCGCGGGTCTCGTCGTACTTGCCGAAGAAGTGCTCGCGCACGTAGGCGCCGCTCTTGCTCTTGAAGTCCTGGTACTCGCCGTCCACGCACTCTTCCATGCGCTGCAAGAGCTTGCCGCTCTTGTCCTTGGCAAGCAGCGCGTCCCAGCCGCTGCCCCAGAGCACCTTGATGACGTTCCATCCGGCCCCGCGGAACACGCTCTCGAGTTCCTGCACGATCTTGCCGTTGCCGCGCACCGGGCCATCGAGGCGCTGCAGGTTGCAGTTGATGACGAACACGAGGTTGTCCAGGCTCTCGCGGCCTGCGAGCGAGATGGCGCCGAGCGACTCGGGCTCGTCCATCTCGCCGTCGCCCATGAAGGCCCAGACCTTGCGCGGCGCCGTGTCGGCGAGACCCCGGCCATGCAGGTACTTGAGGAAGCGTGCCTGGTAGATCGCCATCAATGGGCCCAGGCCCATCGACACGGTGGGAAACTGCCAGAAGTCGGGCATGAGCCAGGGGTGCGGGTACGACGGGATGCCGTTGCCTTCGGATTCCTGCCGGTAATTGAGCAGCTGCTGCTCGCTCAAGCGGCCTTCGAGAAAGGCACGCGCGTAGATGCCGGGCGAGCTGTGGCCCTGGATGAACAGCAGGTCGCCGCCGTGGGTGTCGGTGGCGGCATGCCAGAAGTGGCCGAAGCCGATGTCGTAGAGCGTGGCCGCCGACTGGAAGCTCGCGATGTGGCCGCCGAGTTCGGACGAATCCTTGTTGGCGCGCAGGATGATCGCCATCGCGTTCCAGCGGATGATCGAGCGCAGGCGGTGCTCGATCTCGCGGTTGCCGGGAGACTTTTCTTCCTTCTCGGGCGGGATGGTGTTCCTGTAGGCCGTGTTCAGCGAGCGCGGCACGTACACGCCTTCGCGGCGGCCCTCGTCGACGAGGCGGTTCAGCAGAAAGTTCGCGCGCTCGCTGCCGCGGTGCTGCTGGACCGCGCCGAGCGCGTCGACCCATTCGCCGGTTTCCGTGGGGTCAAGGTCACCCATGGTGCTCATCGGTTTGTCTCCTGTGTCATGGCCGGGACCTGCATCGGGCGATGCGGCCAGCCTTGGTACAGAGCAATCGATGTGCCACGCGATGCGTGGCGCGCAGGGCACGCTAAGTCGTTGATTTCATGGGGAACGAGGCAGGAATGAAATGGACGCCCCGCCGACGATCCGGATGCGCGGCGATGGGGCCGTCCGAATCGCCGGACCGGTGATTGGGGTGAACCCTGACGTCATGCCGGCTCTCATGCCGGGCGCGGCAAGGGCAGGAGTGCCATGCCTCCGCCGTTGCCGACCGCTGCTACTTCAAGGCGGCACCGCCGCGTGCGAGGTACAGCGCCGACAGGCGCGCGAACTGGCCGCCATCGGTGCTGATCGAGGTCTGGACGCTGCCTCCGGCACTGAAGACGATCGCGAAGGCGGAGGTGTCGCCGTACTCCTGGGCGTTGCGCAGCATGTAGTCGACATGGTTGTCGCGGTAGTGCAGGTCGGTGCCGCCCGGCGTGGCGGAGGGCACGCCCATCGGCGTTTGCCACCACAGGATCGGCAGCCCGTTGCCCAGCGCTGCGCGGTAGTCCGAGATCTGGCGCTGCGACTCGTGGAAGTTGGGGCTGGCGACGTTGCTTTCGTCCCAGTAGAACGGGCCGCTTCGCCCTGTGCATTCCGCGGGCGGCGACGCAACTTCCCGGCAACCCGCGTCGCGGTCGGTGGTCTGGGCGACGATGAAGTCCGCCTGATGCGCCCCCACCGCGCGCATTTGCGCGCCGATCTCGGCAGCGGTGCCGCTCCAGAATGCGGGCGGGAACCCGAGCAGTGCCTTGGGCGCAATCTGCCTGCCCATCTGCACCAGGCATTGGCCCAAGCCCGCGGCGGTGTTGGGCAATCCGCTGCATTCGGGCTGGCTGTTCACCAGGGCCGACAGCCGCGTTGCGTCACGGCCCGGCGCTTGCGCCGCAACGAAGCCCCAGAAGTCCGGCTCCAGGTTGACCAGGACGGGCGTCCCCAGAGCTGCGATGCGCTGGTACATCAGCCGCACCTGCGACCAGTAGCCGTTCATGAAGGCCGTGTCGTTGATGGTGCTCATGTTGCCCTCGCCGCTCGTTGCCATCTGGTAGAGCGTGAACATCGGGACGGCGCCGTAGGCTTGGGCGGCCTGCGCGGTGACGGTGACGTAGGCCCCGTCGGGGCTGTTCCAGGTGGGCCAGGCGCCTGCGCCCACGCCCACGAGGTAGGCGTCCATGATGTCCGGGTGGATGTCCTGGCTCTTCATCTGCGCGAGGGTGTTGCCCGCGCCGAGTCCGAGCAGCACGCGCGCGGGCTTGCCGAGCTTGGCCGCCAATGCGGCAGTCGCCGGGACGGTGGGCGAAGCGCCGCTGCCTGTGCCGCCGGCTCCGCCTGCATCGCCCGTGCCACCTGCAGCACCGGTGCCGCCGCCGCCTTGGCCGCCGGTAGGGCCCTGGCTGCCATTGCTGCCGGCCAGGCCCGCCAGGCCGGCGAAGCCGCCGCCACCCTGGCTACCGCCGCCTCCGCCGCCACCGCCACAGCCGAACAGGAGCACCGAAAGCATCAGCGCGAAAACGCATCGTCGAGAAAACATGGGAAATGAAAGAGAAAGGTTGATCGAGATTGAAAAGCGAATCGAATGCCGCGGCACAAGGTGCACGATCCGTACCCGCGCATGCAGGGAGGAAGGAACATGCAGATCGGACCGAAAGAGTGACACGGAGCGTCGCTTCCGGGACCGACCTGCGACAGCCCTGGCCGGCGTTCACGCTGCAGCCGACAAAAAGGGAATGTCGAAACTGCAGGCAGCTACAGCTTGAAGATCCGATCCATCTCCAACCACTTCTCCCCTTCGGGCGTCCAGGGCGTCGGCGCCTGGAACTTCCACATCAATTCTTCCCACGCGCGGATCTTCGGATCGCTGCGCGTCGCGGCCGCCATCGCCTCGGCGTCGTAGCGCGCGTCGTCGGTTTCCATCAGCATCACCATCCGCGTTCCGAGCCGGTAGATCTCCATGCCCGTCACGCCGTGCGCATGCAGATGTGCGCGCACCTCGGGCCAGATGTCGCGGTGATAGGCCTCGTACTCGGCGATCAGTGCGGGGTCGTCTTTCAGGTCGAGGGCAAGGCAGTGGCGCATGGTCGTCGGGTCTGGTGGCGGGTGAAGGGAAGCGCGAAGGATCAGGTCAGCGCCCGGTCCAGGTGCGTGTAGCCGCCGTCCACGAACACCCACTGCCCCGTCGTGTGCGAGGCCTGTTCGGAGAGCAGGAACACCACGGTGTTCGCAATCTCCTGCGGCGTGGTCATGCGGCGGCCGAGCGGGATCTTGTCGGTGATGGCCGCGAGCTTGCGGTCGGGCTCGTCGAAGGCCGAGATCCAGCGCTGGTAGAGCGGCGTCATCACCTCGGCCGGTATCACCGCGTTGACGCGCACGCCCTCCTCCAGCAAGGAGGCCGCCCACTCGCGCGTCAGCGACAGCTGCGCGCCCTTGGCCGCGGTGTAGCCGCTGGTATTGCCCTGCCCCGTGAGGGCGGTCTTCGAGGAGATGTTGACGATCGCGCCGCGGCTGGCCTTCAGGTGCGGCAGGCAGAAATGCGCCATCACATAGTAGTGGACGAGGTTCCGCTCCAGCGATGCGATGAATGCCTCGCGCCCCGCTTCGAGTCCCACGCTGTCGTTCACGCCCGCGTTGTTGACCAGCCCGTCGATGCGCCCGAACTCCGCGGCGCTGCTCTCGACGGCTTGGCCGCAGGCGGCCTCTTCCATCAGGTCGAACTGAAGGAACCGCGCCCGCGGCTGCAGCGCGTGCAGCTCCTGCTCGAACGGCGCGTCCAGCGGGTTCTTCCCGCAGATCACGGGCACCGCGCCTTCGCGCGCGAGCGTGAGCGAAATGGCCGCGCCAATGCCGCTGCCGCCGCCGGTGACCAGCACCACCTTGTCCTTCAGATTCAGGTCCATGAGCGCCCGATGCCTTTCTGTTGATCCAACTATCCGCGGAAGCGGTAGCGCTCGAGCGAGTCGGGCTTCATCGTGATCGAGAAGCCCACGGCCGTGGGCGGCATGTAGGCCGCGCCGCGGATCACGCAGGGCTCGGCGAAGTGTTCATGCAAGTGATCCACATATTCGATCACGCGCCCTTCGCGCGTTCCCGAGATGCACAGGTAATCGATCATCGACAGGTGCTGCACGTACTCGCACAGCCCCACGCCGCCGGCGTGCGGACACACGGGCAGCTGGTACTTCGCGGCCATCAGCATCACCGCGAGGATCTCGTTCACGCCGCCGAGGCGGCATGCATCGATCTGCACCACGTCGATCGCGCCGCGCATGATGAACTGCTTGAACATGATGCGGTTCTGGCACATCTCGCCCGTGGCCACCTTCACCGCCGGCGCAATGCCCTCGCGGATCTTGCGATGGCCCTCGACGTCGTCGGGGCTCGTCGGTTCCTCGATGAACCAGGGCTTGGCAAAGGCCAGCTGCCGCACCCATTCGATGGCCTGGCCGACCTCCCAGACCTGGTTGGCGTCGATCATCAGGTGGCGGTCGGGACCGAGCACTTCGCGCGCCACCGTCAACCGGCGGATGTCGTCCGCAAGGTCGCGCCCCACCTTGAGCTTGAGGTGGTTGAAGCCCGCATCCACCGCCTCCTGCGCGAGCCGCCGCAGCTTCTCGTCGGGGTAGCCGAGCCAGCCAGCCGAGGTGGTGTAGCAGGGGTAGCCATCGGCCTTCAGCGTGGCGATGCGCTCGGCCTTGCCGGCGGCCGCATCGCGCAGCAACACAAGCGCTTCCTCTGGCGTGATGCAGTCGGTGATGTAGCGAAAGTCGATGCAGCGCACCAGCGCCTCGGGGCTCATGTCCGCCACCAGCTGCCACACCGGCTTGCCTTCGGACTTGGCCCACAGGTCCCACATCGCATTGACCACCGCGCCGGTCGCGAGGTGGATGGCGCCCTTGTCGGGTCCGATCCAGCGCAGCTGGCTGTCCGAGGTGATGTGGCGCCAGAAGCGGCCCATGTCCTCGGCCACCCACTGCAGGTCGAGCCCGACCACCAAGTGGCGCATCGCCTCGATGGCCGCGCAGCAGATCTCGTTGCCGCGGCCGATGGTGAAGGTCAGGCCGTGGCCTTCGAGCCCCGGCTGGTCAGTCTCCAGCACGACGTAGGCCGCCGAATAGTCCGGGTCGGGGTTCATCGCGTCGGAGCCGTCGAGCTGCTGCGAAGTGGGAAAGCGCACGTCCAGCACGCGCATGGATCGGACGATGGTCATGAACGGGCTTTCTGCAAAAAATCAGTCGTACAGGACCGATGCGATCTTCGGGTCAGCGATGTTGGTCTTGTCGTACCAGAAGAAGCCGGTATCGACCACCTTGGGCAGCTTCTCGCCCTTGATCGCCTTCACCGCCATCTCCACCGTCTTGTAGCCCATGCCCACCGGGTTCTGCGTGATGGCGCCGGCCATGCTGCCGTCCATGATCGCGTTCTTCTGCTGCTTGCCGGAGTCGTAGCCGATGATCACGACCTTGCCGCTGCGCTTCATCTCCTTCACGCCGTTGACCACGCCGATGGCCGAGCCCTCGTTGGCGCCGAAGATGCCCTTCAGGTTGGGCGAGGCCTGCAGGATCGACTTGGTGATTTCGGTCGACTTCAGCTGGTCGCCACCGCCGTACTGCACGCTCACGATCTTGATGTTCGGGTAGGCCGACTTGATGCGGTTGACGAAGCCGTCGCGCCGGTCCACGCCGGTGCGGCTGGTCTGGTCGTGCACCACCAGCGCCACCTCGCCGGACTTGCCGATCATCTCGGCCATCTTGTCGGCAGCCAGCGCGGCGGCGGCCTTGTTGTCGGTGGTGGTGGTGGTCACGGGAATGTCGCTGTCCACGCCCGAGTCGAACGCCACCACCGGAATCTTCGCGGCCTGCGCCTTCTTCAGCAGCGGAATGGCGGCCTGGCTGTCGAGCGCGGCAAAGCCGATGGCCTGCGGCTTCTTGGCGAGCGCGGCGGCGAGCATGTCGATCTGCTTGTCGACCATCGCCTCGGTCTCGGGGCCTTCGAAGGTGACCTTCACCTTCAGGTCCTTGGCGGCCTGCTCGGCGCCGGACTTCACGGCCTGCCAGAACTGGTGCTGGAAGCCCTTGGACACGAGCGGAATGTAGATCTCCTGCTGCGGCGCCTGGGCGAAGGCCGGCAGGCCGACGAGGGCCGCGGCCAGCGCGGCGGTGGCTGCTCTTCTTTGGATCATGCGAAGTCTCCTTGGGTTGTGGAAAAGGATCAGTGCGCGCTGCTGCTGCGGCGGCGCAGGATGTCCGCGTACACGGCCAGGATGATGATCACGCCCGTGACCACCGTCTGCCATTCCTGCGCGACCGAGAGAATGCGCAGGCCGTTGGTCAGCACGCTCATGATGAAGGCGCCGATGATCGTGCCCACGATGGTGCCGGTGCCGCCGCTGAGCGAGGTGCCGCCGATGACCACCGCCGCAATCGCATCGAGTTCGTACCCCTGCCCCAGCGCCGGCTGCGCGGAGTTCAGGCGCGAGGCGATCAGGAGGCCCGCGATGCCGCAGATGCCGCCGCTCACCGTGTAGACCACGATCTTCCAGAAATCGGTGTTCACGCCCGACAGGCGCACGGCCTCCTCGTTGCTGCCGAGCGCGAAGGTGTAGCGCCCGAGGATGGTCTTGTTGAGCACGATGCTCGCGGCCACCGCCACCAGGAAGAGGATCAGCACCGCGTTGGGAATCGGCAGCGATGGAATGAAGTAGCCGATCAGCGAATCCTGCGAGATGGCCGGGAAGTCCGGCGTGTCGTTGAAGTAGATCGGCTTGGTGCCCGAGATCACGAGCGACAGGCCCTTGAGCAGCATCATCATGCCCAGCGTGGCAATGAAGGGCGGGATCTTGAGCTTGGCGATCAGCACGCCCGAGACAAACCCCGCCAGCGCACCGAAGAAGATCGCCGCCGTGATGCCCAGCGCGAGCGGCATGCCCATGTAGGTGAGCATCACGCCGGCCATGACCGCGCAGAAGGTCATCAGCGTGCCCACCGAAAGATCGATGCCCGCGGTGATGATGACGAAGGTGCAGGCAATGGCCAGCACGCCGTTCACCGCGGTCGACTGCAGGATGCTCACGAGGTTGTCGGTCTGCAGGAACTGCGGCGACGCGAAGCTGAAGAACACCAGCAGCGCGATCAGGCTGGCAAAGGCCAGGAGCTTTTGCCGCGTGGCGGGACGAAAGAGCCGCGCCTTCAGCGAGAAGCCCGGTGCGGCGGCGGCGGTGGTGGCGGTGGGGGTTGTCAAGGCGTTGTCTCCAGTCCTCAGGCGGTGGCGTCAGCAGCGGCAGCAACAGCGGTTTCACGCCGGGTGGCGAGCTGCATGATCTTTTCCTGCGAGGCTTCGCGCCCCGCGAGTTCGCCGGTGATGCGGCCTTCGCACATCACCAGCACGCGGTGGCTCACGCGCAGTATCTCGGGCAGCTCCGAAGAGATGATCACGATGGCCTTGCCCTCCGCTGCCAGCTGGTTGAGCAGGCGGTAGATCTCGGCCTTGGCGCCCACGTCGATGCCGCGCGTGGGCTCGTCGAAGAAGAGCACGCTGCAGTCGCGCAGCAGCCATTTGGCGATCACGATCTTCTGCTGGTTGCCGCCCGAGAGCAGCCGCACCTGCTGGCGCACCGAGGGCGTCTTGATGCTGAGTTGCTTCACGTAGCGCTCGCCCGCGGCCTCAATGGCCGCCTGGTCGATGAAGACGCCCATCGACAGGAACTTCTTCATGCTCGGCAGCGCGATGTTGGTTTCCACGTCCATGCCGGTGGCCAGGCCGAAGTGCTTGCGGTCTTCGGAGAGATAGCCGATGCCGTGCCGCACGGCATCTTCGGGCGACTTGATCGACACCTTCCTGCCGTGCACCAAGACCTCGCCCGCGTCGATGGCGTCGGCGCCGAACACCGCGCGCGCGAGCTCGGTGCGGCCCGCGCCCATGAGCCCCGCAAAGCCCAGGATCTCGCCCTTGCGCAGCACGAAGCTGGCGTTGCGCACCAGCGCGCCGCGCGTGATGCCGCGCGCGTCGAGCACGACCTCGTTGCCCGAGGTGTCGGGGAAGTCGTTCTCCACCTCGGTGAGCTGGCGGCCCACCATCATCGCGATCAGCGAGTCCATCGGCGTGCCGGCCATCGGCACGGTGGCGATGTACTGGCCGTCGCGCATCACGGTCACGCGGTCGGCGATGCGCTTGAGTTCGTCCATCTTGTGCGAGATGTAGACAATGGCCACGCCCTGCGACCGGAGCTGGCCGATGATGCGGAACAGGTCGGCCACCTCCTCGTTGTTGAGCGCGGCGGTGGGCTCGTCCATGATGAGCACGCGCGAATCGAACGACAGCGCCTTGGCGATCTCCACCATCTGCTGCCTGGCGACCGTGAGTTCGCCGACCGGCGTGTGCGGGTCGAGCCGCAGGTTCATGCGCGCGAAGATGCGCTCGGCCTGGGTGCGCATCGTGTCTTCGTCGATGAAGAGGCCGAAGCGCCCGCGCGGCTCGCGGCCGATGAAGATGTTCTGCGCGGCGCTCAGGTGGTTCATCAGGTTGAGATCCTGGTGGATGATCCCGATGCCCAGCGCCTGCGCCGCGCGCGGGCTCGCGATGTCCACGGGCTGGCCGTCGATCAGCACTTCGCCGGAATCCTTGCTGTAGACGCCGGCCAGCACCTTCATGAGGGTGGACTTGCCCGCGCCGTTCTCGCCCATCAGCGCATGCACCTCGCCGGGCAGCAGGTCGAACTGCGCCTTGTCGAGCGCGCGCACGCCGGCAAAGGACTTGCAGAGGTCGCGGATGGTGACGATGGGTGCCATGCGTGTTCAGTCCGCCGAGAGGCCATAGAAGCGCTGCGCGGTGCCGCGCCAGATGTGCGACTGCTCGGCGTCCGAGAGGCGGCCGATGCAGGCTTCGCTGACGGCGATCCAGCCCGCGTAGTCGCCGGCCAGGGTGAGCACCGGCCAGTCGCTGCCCCACATGAGGCGCGCGGGGCCGAAGCTCTCGAGCAGCGGCTCCCACACCGGGCGCACGGCGTGCACCGCCACATCGACATCGTGGTGCGCCGCCTGCGGCGCCTCGCCCCAGAGCCCGGAGAACTTGCAGCACACCTGCGGCAGCGCGGCGAGCGCGGCCGTGTCCTTGCGCCAGGCCGCGAAGGCTTCGCTGCCGTGCGCGCCCACGGGCGGCTTGGCGGCGTGGTCGATCACCACGGGCAATTGCGGCCAGTCTTCCAGGAAGCGCAGCAGCGAAGGCAGGTGCCGCGGCTTCACCAGCGCATCGAAGCGCAGGCCCAGGCGGATCAGGGCCTCGATGGCATCGGCACGCGGCATGCGCGCGATCCAGTCGTCGTCGGGCAGGTCTTGCAGCATCGGCCGCACGCCCTTGAACTTGGGGTGCTGCGCCATGCGCTCGAGCGAGGCCACGGCGTCGGGGCTGCCCAGGTCGACCCAGCCAACCACGCCGCCCACCACCTCGTGCGCACTGGCCAGCTCGAGCATGAAGCCGGTCTCGGCCTGCGAATCGACGGCCTGCACCAGCACGGTCCGCTCGACGCCATGCGCCCGCAGCAGGGGCGCGAGATGCTCGGGAAGGAAGTCGCGCACCAGCGGCGCAAGGGCGGGCACATCGGCGCGCAGCCATGTGTAGTCGCCGCGCGCGGGCCGCCAGAAATGCTGATGCGAGTCGATGCGCTGTCTCATGCTCCGTCTCTTTTGGCCTTACCAATTTGGCGAGGCCACTTTGCCATAGCGCCCAAAATGGCCCCACCGGAACAAACCCTTTGCGGGTTTTCCCGCGAAATACCGCTCATTAGTAGCAATCACTACATCGAGGGTGGCAAACTGGCATGACCAGATCGACGGCCTGCCCTTCTCATGCTTCCCCCCGCCACCACCAAACCCACCGACACCCGCCGGCTCTACCAGCAGGTTGCCGACCAGATCCGGGCTGTCATCCGCGACGGCAACCTGCCCGTCGGCGCGCGCCTGCCACCGGAGCGGGAGTTGGCCCTGCAGCTGGGTGTGTCGCGGCCTTCGCTGCGCGAAGCGCTGATTGCCCTGGAGATCGACGGGCGCATCGAGATACGGATGGGGTCGGGCGTGTATGTCTGCGCGTCGCCCGACACGCCGGAGCGCGCCACGCCGGCGGTGGGCGAGAGCCCGTCCGAAATGATCCAGGCGCGCGCGATGCTCGAAGGCTCGGTCGTCACGCTGGCCTCCGCCCGCGTGAACCCGCAGCACCTGGAGCGCGTGAAGGCCTCGCTGGAAAGCATGCGCGAGGACGGCCTGAACGGCCGCGCGCAGATCGAGAACGACCGGCGCTTCCACATCGCCATCGCCGAGATGACCGGCAACTCGGTGCTTGTGCGGCTGGTGGGGGAACTGTTCGATGGCCGGCACAGCCCGATCTCCTCGCGCATGAGCGAGCGCGCCGAGAATTCGCATGCGTGGAAGGCGGCCTTTGCCGAGCACGAGGCGATCTACCGCGCGCTCGAAGCGCGGGACCCGCAGGCCGCGGTGGCAGCCATGCTGCATCACCTGAGCGCCTCGCATGCGCGGTGGACGGAGGAATCGGCGCTGCCTGCGGCGGGCTGACAGCCCCGCAGCGCCGCATCATGGCCGACTTGCGCCAGCAGCACAGTGGAGGCGTCCTCATCGGTCGAGGTGCATTCCGGCCGGATGGCCTGCGCGCTGGCGGCGGCCTCGCTCAAGCAGGCGGGACGCGGCTGAACACCGCATCAGAATGCAGCGCATGAACAACCACAGCGACATGCAGGACACCGCCGAATACGTCCCTTTCGAGGAATTCCGCCAAGGCCTGCCGCAGGGGCGTTTTCGCGTGATCGTCAATCCCGCGCTGGCAGCGGCCTTCGTGTCTCACAGGACCTACGCCATGCCGCTGGCGATTGCCCTCATCGGCCCGGGCATCGCCCTGGCGCTGGCCGGCCTTCCATGGGCAGGCGGGCCGCTGGTGGCGGCCGGCATTCTGCTCCGATGGTCTGTCAAGAGCCACGCGCCGCGCATCCTGCTGCACCTGGCCACGCGCGTGCCATCGGTCTACGAGCAGGCCACTGTGCATGGCGTGATGGAAGTGCGCCGCGCCGATCCGGCCGCAGCATTGCGCTGAGCCGGAACTGCGCGGGCTTGTCGGGGGCGGGCCGCTAAGGCCCGTCCCTTCTTTTCAGAAGCATCCACCACCGCCCCTCTCGACGAAGGACGGTGGCCGGACCATCGATCAGCCCAGCACGCTGTCCAGGATGCCGGCCACCGGCGTTCCGCCGCCGCCAAGCCCTTGATCGACCTGGCTGGTGATCGGCGTGGTGGTCCCACCCAGGAGGTCACCGCCGAGCAGGTTGCCGACGAGGCCGTTTTCACCCAGCACACCGTCCAGCAGGTCGCCGCCGAGCAGATCACCGCCCGGGAGATCGCCGCCGAGCACGTTGCCGACGAGGCCGTCTTCGCCCAGCACGCCGTTGAGCAGGTCGCCGCCGAGCACGTCGCCACTCAGGAGGTCGCCGCCGAGCACGTTGCCGACCAAGCCGTCTTCACCCAGCACGCCATCCAGCAGATCACCGCCGAGCAGATCACCACCCAAGAGGTCGCCACCGAGCACATTGCCGACCAGGCCGTCTTCGCCGAGGACGCCATCGAGCAGATCGCCGCCGAGCAGATCACCGCCCAGGAGGTCGCCGCCGAGCAGGTTGCCGACCAGGCCGTCTTCACCCAGCACGCCGTCCAGCAAATCACCGCCGAGCAAGTCGCCACCCAAGAGATCGCCRCCRAKCAGGTTGCCRACGAGGCCGTCYTCRCCCAGCACGCCACCCAGCAGATCACCGCCGAGAAGATCACCACCCAAGAGATCGCCGCCAAGCAGGTTGCCAACAAGGCCGTCCTCACCGAGTACGCCACCCAGCAGATCACCGCCGAGAAGATCACCACCCAGGAGATCGCCACCGAGCAGGTTGCCAACGAGGCCGTCCTCACCCAGCACGCCACCCAGCAGATCACCGCCGAGCAAGTCACCACCCAGGAGATCGCCACCGAGCACGTTGCCCAGCACGCCGTCGGTCAGGCCGCCGAGCAGGCCGTCCTCGCCGCCCAGCAGGCCACCGAGCGGGCTGTCTCCGATCAGGCCGCCGGCGACGCCGTCCACGCCGAGCAGGTTGTCCACCACGCCGTCCTGGCCGAGCAGGCTGCCGGTCAGGCCTTCGCTGCCCAGCACGCCGGCCAGCGTACCGTCTCCGCCCAGCAGGCCGCCGAGTGCGCCGTCGCCGCCGAGCAGGCCGCCCAGCAGACCCTCTTGGCCCAGCGGTCCGCCGAGCAGGCCGCCCAGCACGCCGTCTTCACCCAGGAGGCCACCGACGACGCCTTCGTCGCTCAGCACGTTGCCCAGCAGGCCGCCGACGGCGCTGTCTTCACCCAGCAGGTTGCCGACCAGGCCGTCTTCGGCGAGCAGGCCCCCTACCAGGCCTTCTTCCTGGACCAGGCCGCTCAGCAGGCTGTTCTCGCCCAGCACGCCTTCGACCACGTTCTCGACGACGCCGCCGTCGCCCACGAGGTCTTCCACGACACCGTCGAGACCGAGGGCCGTGGTCGCGCCGCTCAGGATGCCGTTTTCGCCCACGAGGTTGTCCAGGCCGTTCTGAAGCGCATCGGTGACGTGGTCGACCTGGCCGACCAGCGCATCGGTAGCGCCTTCGCCCAGCAGGGGATCGATGATGGGCGCTGCCACGCCGTCCACGCTGTCGACCACGGTCTCGGTGAAATCGTCCACCGGATCGAACTGGTTCGGATCGTCCCGTGTGAACTCCTCGCCCAGGATCGGAGACACGATGTCATCGACCAGGTCGGTCGCGCCGTCGATGACGCCCGGCACCGGGGTGAGTGAACCACCCAGGCCCAGGTTGTCGTCGGTCGAGCCGATCAAGCCGCCGGTGAGGTCGTCGCCCGGATCGAGGAGGTGATCGCCGTCTGCGTCTGCATCTGCATCTGCATCTGCATCGGCATCGGCATCTGCATCTGCATCTGCATCGGCGTCGGCGTCGGCGTCGGCGTCGGCGTCGGCATCGGCGTCGGCGTCCGCATCAGCATCAGCATCAGCATCAGCATCCGCGTCAGTATCGGCATCGGCATCGGCATCGGCATCGGCATCCGCGTCAGCATCCGCGTCGGCGTCGGCGTCGGCATCGGCGTCCGCATCCGCATCCGCATCCGCATCCGCATCCGCATCGGCGTCCGCATCCGCATCCGCATCGGCGTCCGCATCAGCATCAGCATCGGCATCAGCATCAGCATCAGCATCAGCATCAGCATCGGCATCGGCATCGGCATCAGCATCGGCATCGGCATCAGCATCAGCATCAGCATCGGCATCGGCATCGGCATCGGCATCGGCATCGGCATCGGCATCGGCATCGGCATCAGCATCACTGTCGCTGTCACCATCGTCGAGGCCGCCCCCCGTACCGCCGCCGGTGCCGCTGCCAAGGAAGAACGGAACCGTTCCGCCGTCGCTGCCGCCACCGCCGCCCAAGGCCGCGCCGAGCGCGACTGCTCCGAGCGCGCCGAGGGCGAACTCGCCCAGGCCGATGCCGGCTGCACCGGTGTGCGCCTTGGTGACGGCAACTGCCGCCGCATCGGCATCGTTGTCGGGCGGCGTGATCTTGAGGTCGCCCGTGGCGACGTCGACGTTCACCTGCTCGAGGCCGCCCGGCAGCTTGGTCGATCCGAGCGTTGCGTCGGTGCCGCCGGTAAAGACGCCGGCCAGCGGCGCCTTGTTGGAAGGCGAGCCCGGAAACAACACCTCGGCCTGGCCACCTTCGGGGACCAGCACGCGGTCGCCGGTGAGAAGGGCGTGGCTGCCGTCCACGGGAATCCGGACGCCGTCGCGAATCAGCGCGGTGCCGGGTGTGGCATTGGAAAGCGATCCGATGCTGGACGGCCCGGGGGCGGCGACCGGCGGCACTGGAGACGATCCCATCGGAGCGATGGGGGTCACCGTGGCTTGGGCGATGACCACCGGTGCAACGTCGTTGTTGACGGCTCCGGAAGTGGATGGAATCGATGTCTGCGACGCGGTCATGTGAGAGGCCTCCTCGTTTATTGGATGGTCACAAGTGGCAACATGCGTGCCACTGCCCTTCCACTCCGGGGAAGCCTCGTGCGATTTATTGCAAACGGTTGATTAAAAAGGCTTTTTCTCCATTCATGCGTGCGGCGGAAGCAGCGCCGTTCGTCACAGGCACCCAAGCTTTTGGCTGTTGCTACGTTACGCGGGGGAGCGCGTACCGCGTAACACAGCCTGCAATCCGGCCGGGCCTTTGGCCTTTGGATATGCGGGACAACAAGATCCAAACCCTCGCTGCAAGCTCGGGACATCAGCCCACACCCAACGGCGGCGATTGGCACGGTGGGACCGAGCGCGATATCGAACCGCGATGGCAATGGCGCCCAGGCAGGCCGCGGCCACCGTGACAAATCTCACGCTCTTCGGCGGCAATGTCACCAGCTTTGGGGATTTTGGATTGAGATGTAATCCATTAGGCCTCTTTTTACGTTCTGGCGCCTCAACACCGAGACGGGAGCCCCGCATGACCACCACCGATCCACAAGCAGTCTTCGAGGCGAGCGGCCGCCTGGGCGCCATGGAGGTCCTGGGAACGCAGTTCAGTGCGGTGGTGTCGATGCTGCGCGCCATGTATGCGGCGCACCCAGAGCCGGCCAAGGTGCGGCACGGCTTCGACCGGCTCATCGGCCAGCTGCTGGTCAGCCCCTACATGGGCCATGACCCGGACCGCGCCGTCGTCCTGCTCGACACGGCGGCGGCATTGACGCGTCCGCTTGCGGAAGCCGATCCGCACGGATAGGTGCGGGACAGGTGCGGGCGGCCTGCGCTGCCCGGTCAGCTCCCGGCGGTTCCGGAGACGCCCGCCGCCACCTTGCCCAGCGCAGGCGCGGCCTCCGCCTTCAGCACCGAGGCCGAGCGGTCGTGCTGGATGAGCAGCACCGCGACCATGCCGATGACCGCCGGAATGGCAATCGCAATGAAGTTCTGGTGCAGCGGCAGGTTCATGCCGACCAGCATGCCGATGACGATCGGCGCCAGGATCGCGCCGCTGCGGCCCACGCCCAATGCCCAACCCAGGCCGGTGGCGCGCACGGCCATCGGGTAGTACTGGCCGGTGTAGGCGTTGGCCACGATCTGCGTGCCGATCGTCGATGCGCCGGCCAGCCCGATCAGGATGAACAGCACCGGTGTCGGCATCTTGTAGCCCAGCAGCGTGAGCGACACCGCGGCCAGCGCATACATCCCGGCGAGCACGTACTTGATGTGGAACCGGTCGGCGAGCCAGCCGCCCGCGATGGCGCCGACCATCGCACCCGCGTTCAGCACCAGCACGAAGGTCAGGGCCGAGCCCAGGCTGTAGCCCGCGCTTGCCATGAGCTTGGTGAGCCATGAGCTCAGCGCGAAGACCATGAACAGGCACATGAAGAACGCGATCCAGAACATCACGGTGCTGAAGCCGCGGCCATCGAAGAAGAGGTGCTTGATCGGCGCGCTGTCGGCCCGGTCCTTGGCCGGCACCGCGAAGCGGTCGGTCGCCTGCGGCGTGTAGCTGGGGTCGAGCCGTGAGGCGATCTTCTTCAGCTCTTCCGTACGGCCCTGGGCCAGCAGGAAGGGCATCGATTCCGGAACCGACTTGAGGATGAAGGGAATCAGCAAGACCGGCAGGCCGGCCGCGAAGAACACCGATTGCCAACCGTAGCTTTCGATGAGCCCCTTGCCGAGGATCGCCGCGATCATTCCCCCGACCGCATAGCCGCTGAACATCAGCGTGACGAGGGTCGCACGGATCTTCTTCGGCGAGTACTCGGTCATCTGCGCGACGACGTTCGGCATCACGCCGCCGATGCCGAGCCCGGCAAGAAAGCGCATGGCGCTGAACGCAATGGCGTCCTCCGCCAGCCCGGCGCAGGCCGTGAACACGCTGAAGAGGCCCACGCAGATGGCGATCGCCCAGCGGCGGCCGATCCGGTCGGCAATGGTCCCCATGAAGATGGCGCCGAACATCATTCCGAAAAGCGCGGAGCTGACCATGAAGCCCGCGTTGGTGGCGTCGACGCCCATCTTCTTCATGATCGAGGGCAATGCGATGCCCACGACCGACAGGTCGTAGCCGTCGAACACGATGATCAGCGCGCACCAGAACAGCACGAGGCCGTGGAAGCGGTTGAAGCGGGCATCGTCGGCCAGCTTGTGAAGATCGATTTGGCGCATGGCTCTTGTCTCCTTCGAATGGCAAAGATCGCGGCCAGGCATGGCTGGCAGTGGCAGCGATCATGGGCGTGCCGGTTTCGAGGGTCCAACGCATTTTCCGGATGTCCTCTATGCAGCCTGTGAATGTTGGGGCGGGTCTACCCATGGGTTGCGGCCACCCTGCCCCTGCATGCGATCTTCGAATGCGCGCTATCACCGATTTTTGTTGGACCGTGCCTGCCGCCGCCCATAGATTGGCCCATCCGCCCGCACACAGGAGATAGGCATGCAAGGAAAGATCGGTCTCGAAGAACATTTCGCAATTCCACAGACGCTGCAGGATTCAGCGGGCTTCGTGCCCGGCGTCTATTGGAAGGAGCTCAGCAGCCGCCTGCTCGACATCCATGACGGGCGCCTGCGCCAGATGGATGAGCACGGCATGGAGATGATGATCCTCTCGCTCAACGCGCCCGCGGTCCAGGCGGTGGCCGATCCGGTGAAGGCGTACGAGCTCGCGGTGCGCGCCAACGACTTTCTCGCGGAGCAGGTGGCGAAGAGGCCCGACCGCTTCCAGGCCTTTGCCGCCTTGCCGATGCAGGACCCCGAGAAGGCCACGCAGGAACTCGAGCGCTGCATGACCGTGCTCGGCTTTCGCGGCGCGCTGGTCAATGGCTTCTCGCAGGTGGGCACGCCCGACAACGTCGCCTACTACGATGCGCCGCAGTACGCGCCCTTCTGGGCCGCCGCGGAGCGGCTCGATGCGCCGTTCTACCTGCATCCGCGCAACCCCATCGCGAGCTGGGCGCAGATCTACGAAGGCCACCCCTGGCTGCTCGGCCCCACCTGGGCCTTTGCGCAGGAGACCGCGGTTCATGCGCTGCGGCTCATGGCAAGCGGCCTCTTCGATCGCCATCCGGGGCTCAAGATCATCCTCGGCCACCTGGGCGAGGGCCTGCCCTACAACATGTGGCGCGTCGATCACCGCAACGCCTGGGTCAAGGCGCCCAAGGGCTATCCGGCCAAGCGCAAGCTCTGCGAGTACTTCCAGGAAAACTTCTATCTCACGACCTCCGGCAACTTCCGCACCCAGACGCTGATCGATGCGATGCTGGAGGTTGGATCGGACCGCATCCTGTTCTCGACCGACTGGCCGTTCGAGAACATCGACCATGCCTCGAACTGGTTCAACGACACGAGCATCAGCGAGGCCGACCGCAAGAAGATCGGCCGGACGAACGCGATGTCGCTGTTCAAGCTGGCCTGATCCCAAGGCGCTCATCGACAAGGCACAGGCACCCATGATCGACATCGACGAATGGACCATCACCAGCGCGGCCCTGAAGGCGCAGGCCGCCACGCCCAGCCCGCGCCTGAAGGCCGTGATGGACAGCCTGGTGCGGCATCTGCACGACTTTGCGCGCGAGGTGCAGCTCACCGAGGCCGAGTGGGCCTGCGGCATCGACTTTCTCACGCGGGTCGGAAAGATCACGGACGACAAGCGCCAGGAGTTCATCCTGCTGTCCGACGTGCTGGGGCTTTCGACGCTGGTCACCGCGCAGTGCAACCGGCGCCCGACGGGATGCACCGAGGCGACGGTGTTCGGGCCCTTCTACGTGCCCGATGCGCCGCAGTACGAGAATGGCGACGACATCTCCAACGGCGCGAGCGGCGAGCCCTGCTTCGTCGCCGGCACCATCCGGGGCATCGGTGGCGAGCCGATCGGCGATGCGAGCATCGACGTGTGGCAGTCCGATGATGAAGGCTGGTACGACGTGCAGCGCCCCGGGCTGGACCATGCGCAGGGACGCGGCCACCTGAAGAGCCTCGAGGACGGGCGCTACCACTTCAAGTCCATCGTGGCCGTGCCCTACGCCATTCCGCACGACGGCCCGGTGGGCCAGCTGCTGGAGCAGCTCGGCCGCCACCCGTGGCGTCCCGCGCACCTGCACTTCATGATCAAGGCGCCGGGCTACGAGCCGCTCATCACCCACGTGTTCCGCTCGGGCGGCAGCTACCTGGGCTCGGACGCCGTGTTCGGCGTGCGCTCTTCCCTCATCGCCGACTGGAAGCGCCACGAGCCCGGCATCGCGCCCGACGGAACGCACATGAAGGTGCCGTTCCACACGCTCGACTACGACTTCGTCCTGAACAACGCATCCAGGGACTAGGGGCATGGAGCGCTTCGTCTACACCGCGAGCCCTTCGCGCATCGTCTTCGGTGCGGACAGCATCGACCAGCTGCCAGCGGAGATCGAGCGCCTGGGCGCGACGCGCGCCCTCGTCCTGTGCACGCCCAACCAGCGCGAGCAGGCGCAAGCCATTGCCGACCGGCTGCCGGGCCGCATCGCAGGGATCTTCGATGAAGCAGCCATGCACGTGCCGATCGAGACCGCGCGCAAGGCACGCGCACTGGCTTCGGAGCTGAAGGCGGATTGCGCGCTGGCGGTGGGTGGTGGCTCCACCATCGGGCTCGGCAAGGCGATTGCGCTGGAGTCCGGCCTGCCGATCATCGCGGTGCCGACGACCTATGCGGGCAGCGAAGCGACGCCCATCTACGGCATCACGGAAGCGGGGCTGAAGAAGACCGGACGCGATGCACGCGTGCTTCCGCGTGTCGTCATCTACGACCCCAGGCTCACGCTGTCGCTGCCCCTGGACCTGACGGTCACGAGCGCGATCAATGCGATGGCGCACGCGGCGGAAGGCCTGTATGCGCACGACGGCAACCCGGTGATCTCATTGATGGCAGAAGAAGGCATCCGCGCCTGCGCGGCGTCGCTGCAACCGCTGCGGGACAACCCGCGCGACCTGCCCGCACGCAGCCAGGCCCTCTACGGCGCCTGGCTGTGCGGCACGGTGCTCGGTGCCGTGTCGATGGGCCTGCACCACAAGCTGTGCCACACGCTGGGCGGCACCTTCGATTTGCCGCATGCGCAGGTGCACACCGTGGTTCTTCCGCATGCGCTTGCGTACAACGCGAGCGCGGCGCCAGAGGCCATGGCGCGCATTGCAAGAGCCCTGGGAACCGCGGAGGCGGCCATGGGGTTCTTCGAACTCGCAAGAACGCACGGCGCTGCCGTGTCGCTGAAGGCTATCGGCATGCCGGCCGCCGGTCTTGAGCATGCAGCCGATCTGGCAGTCTCCAACCAGTATCCGAATCCGCGGCCGCTCGAGAAGGCGGCGCTGCGCGCCCTGCTCGGCCGCGCATGGGAGGGCGCGCCGCCGCAAGCCTGATCAGGTGGCTCGCGCCTGCGGCGCAGGCTCGCGGCTCGACCGTTCATGGAAGAGCCCGAAGATCAGCTCGCGCAGCCAGCGGTTGCCGCTGTCCTGGTGAAAGCGCTCGTGCCACTGCTGGCGGATCTCGAAGGGCCTGACCTCGAACGGCGCGTCGACGCTGTGCAGGTCCGCGCGCGACGCCACCATGGCCTTGGCAAGGCGTGCCGGCGCGGTCAGCAGCAACCCCGACGTGGCGACGATCGACGTCAGGCCGAGCGAATGGGCGGCGGTAAGCACGACCCGCCGCCGGTCGAGCGCGCCGGCCCTCTCCAGGGTTTGCTGGAGCTGCAAGTCGGTGGTGCCCTGGGGCCGGTAGGCAATGTGCTCGGCCGCAAGGTAGTCGTCGAGCTCGATGCGCTCGCGCGCGCCCAGCGGCGACGCCTTCGACATCAGCACGACGAAGGTCTCGTCGAACAGCCGCTGCTGGTAGAACGATGGCCCCATCGCTTCCCAGCTGCCCAGGGCGACGTCGATCTGCCCGTGGAGCATGCGCTGCCGGGCCTCGGCCACGGAGACATCCACGGTTTCGAAACGAACCCCCGGCGCGATGCCGCGCGCGACCGAAAGCAGCTCGGGCACCATGACCAGTTGCCCGATGTCGTTGACGGCGATCCGGAACGTGCGGCTGGAGGTCTCGGGCTCGAAGGTCCGGCCCTGGTCGACCGCCTGCACCAGGCACGCGATGCCTTCCTCGATGGGCGCGATGAGCCGCTCGGCGACCGGCGTGGGCACCATGCCGTCGGCCGAGCGCACGAACAGCGCGTCGTTGAAGCGTTCGCGCATGCGCTTGAGGGCATTGCTCACCGCGGACTGCGTCATGCCGAGGCGGTCGCCCGCGAGCGTGACGCTGCGCGTGGCGTAGATCGCCTGGAACACCAGGAAAAGGTTCAGGTCGATGGAGTTGATGTTCATGGCGCCGCCTCCTTCACCGAACGGTCATTCGTTGTCCAGCACGGCCAGGTTGTCGTAGACCATCCGGAGCATGTCCCGAAGCGATTCGGCCTGCGTGGTAGTCAAGCCGGCCAGCGAGACACGCTCGTAGACCTGGGCCAGCGGAATGATCCGCAGCGTGAGGTCGCGGCCCGCCTCGGTCAGGCTCAGCGCGAGCGCGCGCGCATCCTCGTCCGACCGGTCGCGCACCAGCACGCCGCGCTGCAGGAGGCCATCGACCACCCGCGAGAGCGTGGAAGCGTCCGTCGACGTGTGCAGCGCCAGATCCGAGAGGCGCTGATGCGCCTTGTGGTGCAGCGCCACGCACACCCGCCACTCGGTCAGCGAGAGCTTGAACTGCTTGAGCTCCTTGCTGAACGACTGCCCCATGCGCATGCCTGCGCGGGCAAGCAGGTACGGAATGGCCCGCTCGAGGTCATGGTCCGTTAATTTATCTGCGTTTGCATTCAATTTTGGAGGTGCCTCGGTGCGCGCCTTGCGTGGCTGCGTCGACTTCGCTGCGGTCTGTTTTCTGGTGGCCATACCGAATGCTACAGGCGATTGCCGGCATCGATATAGCGTAAACCCCAAGCATTTATTATTTGCATTTGCAAATTTCATGCGCTTCAATCGAAGCCTTGCCACCGTCGAGTTCCCACCCACCATCCGGAGACCACCAATGACTGAAGCCGCCAACCCCTTTGCCCAACTGGACCGCGTAGACCTCCCCGCTCCGGGCCGAAAGTCGCCCGTGACGGACGCGCCTTCGATCGAAACAATAGCTGCATCTGCAAGCAATCTGGTGCCGATGCTGCGCGAGCGGGCGCAGCAAACCGAACAGGACCGCCGCGTTTCCGAGGCCACCACGCAGGCCTTCCACGACGCGGGCTTCTTCAGGCTGATGCAGCCCGCGCGCTACGGCGGCTACGAGTACGGGTTCACTGCGTTCATCGACGTGGTCAGCGAGTTGGCGCGGGGCTGCACCTCGTCATCGTGGGGCTGCTCGCTCGGCGCCATCCACCAGTGGCTGGTCGCGATCTTTCCGGAAGAGGCGCAGGACGACGTCTGGCGCAAGGACCCGCGCGCGATCGTCTGCGGCTCGTATGCGCCCGCGACCATGGCCGAGAAGGTCGACGGCGGCTATCGGGTGCAAGGCAAGTGGCTCTTTGCCTCGAACGTGGACAACTCGCAGTGGGCCTTGCTGGGCGTGCAGTTTCCGCCTGAAGAAAAAGGCGCCCCGCCGACAGCCGGCTTTTTGCTCGCGCCGCGCTCGGACTGGGCCATCGAGGACAACTGGCACGTGGCCGGCCAGGCAGGCACCGGGTCCAAGGCGATCGTCATCGACAAGCCGGTGTTCATTCCGGGGCACCGCAAGCTGACCTTCGCGGAGGCATCCTCCAACAATCCGCCGGGCGCCAAGGTCAACGCGAATCCGATCTACCGCATCCCCTTTCTGTCGGCGGTGCCGGTCTGCCTGGTGTCGCCGATCGTCGGCACCGCGCAAGGCGCGGTCGACGAACTGATCGCACTGGCCGGCACGCGCGTCACCCGGGGCGCCGTGGCCGGCGGCGGCAGCCGGCTCAGCGAATTCTTTCCCGTGCAGTCGCGCCTGGCCGAAGCCTCGGCCAGCGTCGATGCGGCGCGGCTGCTGCTCTATCGCGACACCGCGCAGGTGGAGCAGATGGCCGTGGACGGCCACGTCATCAGCATCGAGCAGCGGATCCGCAACCGGCGCGACCATGCCTTTGCCGCGCGGCTCTCGCGCGATGCCGTCGAGGCGGTGTTCGCGAGCGTCGGAGGCGCGGGCCTGTCGCTGAACCAGCCGATCCAGCGCATGTGGCGCGACACGAATGCGATCTCGCGCCACATCAGCCTCAACTGGGACGCGGTCTCCTCGATGGTGGGCCAGTACCTGCTCGGCCTGGAGCCGAAGGGCCAGTACTGACCGAGGCACCGGCCATGTACTCCTGGGCTCTCATCACGGGCGACGCGGCCGAGACGGTCGATGCGCGCCAGCTGCGGCAGGCGCTCGGCGCCTTTCCCACGGGGGTGTGCCTCGTGACCACCACCACGCCGGACGGCAAGCGCGAAGGCATGACGATCAACTCCTTCGCATCGGTGTCGCTCGACCCGCCGCTGATCCTGTGGAGCATCCGCGACGACACGCGCAGCGCCGATGCATTCCTGGCGACGCGGCCGTTCAACCTCAGCGTGCTGACCGCCGGGCAGCGCGAGCTGGCCTGGCATTTCGCCAAGCCCGCGGCCGACAAGTTCGAGCGCTTCGCCGAAGCCTTCGAGATCGGGTCCAACGGATGCGCTCGGCTCGTCGAGAGCGTCGCGACCTTCGAGTGCTCGACCTACTCGCGCCACCAGGAAGGTGACCACACCATCATCCTCGGCCGCGTGGAGCGCTTCTCGCGGACCGATGTGCCACCCCTGCTTTTTCATTCAGGCCAGATGGGCTCGCTGTGGGAGCTTGCCGAGACCCTGGCGCGGCCGCAGGGCGGAGGCAGTTGATCGCGCCGGTGCCCTCGCCTATGCGGGGCTCAAGGTCCGCACCATCTGCTCGTACATCGCATCCACCGCGGGCGAGCGCAGCGACACCTTGCTGCGCAGCGCCGCCACATCCATCGACTTGAGCCTGGGCAGGTCGAAGCCGCTGGGCAGGTTCTGCAATATCTGCAGGTGGGCCGGAACGCTGCAGCGCGTGAACACGGCGACGGCCAGGCCGCTCTCCACGGCCGCGAGCTGGCCGGCGAGGCTGGAGCTGTGATAGACGATGCGATAGGCGCGCCGCCTGGCGGCCAGGCTTGAGAGCGCGGCAGTTCGGGCCATGCTGCCCGCCTCGTAGACGGCGATCGGCAACGGATTGCGGCGCCAGGCTTCATGCTGCGCCGTGCCCACCCACACCAGCGGTTCGTGGAACAGGAGCTGTCCGCGTTGCGGCTTGTCGCGAGAGACCAGCGCCAGGTCGAGCTCGCCCCGCGCGATCTTGGGAATGAGGGAGGTCGACTGCTCGCAGGTCAGCTCGATTTCCACGCCCTTGTAGCGGCCGGCAAAGCTGCGCAGCACCGGCGTCAGGTAGGTGGAGGCGTAGTCGTCCGGCACGCCGAGCCGCACGCGGCCCGCGAGCTCCGGTCCGAACATGGCGTTCTGCGTTTCCGACTGCAGTTCGAGCATGCGGCGCGCATAGCCCAGCAGCTGCGCGCCCGCCGGCGTCACTTCCAGGTGCCGCGGGCCTCGCAGCAGCACGGCCTGGCCGAGCGCGTTCTCCAGCTTCTTGATCTGCATGCTCACCGCCGACTGCGAGCGGTGGACCAGCGGTGCCGCGGCAGAGAGCGAGCCGGCATCCACCACCGCCACCAGGGCGCGCAGCCAGTCGATCTGGAGATCGGGATATTTCATCGTCGCGCTTCTCATTCGATGTTCGAATGATAGGCCTTCGAACTATGCGCTTTACGCCGCTGTCGCATGGGCGGACGATCGCCTTCATGCAAAAGAAGGCAGTCCAGGTGCACCCCGCGTTCGCGGCGACGCGCCGGCAATCGAAACGGGAGAGCACGGGGCAATGGCTGCTGATTGCCGGCGGCGTGCTGCTCGGCACGATCGGCGTCTTCGTGGAAGAGGCGCACCAGCATCCGCTGGTCACGGTGCTGTTTCGCTGCGCCTTCGGTGCATTGGCGCTGCTCGCATGGGGCTTGGCAACCGGCCGAACGAACGAGCTGCGGCTGCGCGGCAAGAGCGGATGGATCGCCTGCGCGACGGGCTGCCTGATGGTGCTGAACTGGGCGCTGTTCTTCGCGGCGATCCCGCGCATCTCGATTGCGGTGGCCACCATTGTTTTTCACATCCAGCCGGTGTGGATCATTCTCTTCGGCGCACTGGTCCTGCGCGAAGCCGTGTCGCCGCGCCAGTGGGCCGCCACACTGGCCGCACTGTGCGGCCTCGCGCTGACGACCGGGCTTTTCGGCAACATGGCATCGGTGGCCTCATGGGGCAGCGGCTACACGCTCGGCCTGCTCATGTGCCTGGGCGGATCGCTCTGCTATGCCGCGGTGACCATCCTCGCCAATACGGAAAAAGCCATCACGTCCTACGCGCTGGCCTGGTGGCAGTGCCTGATCGGCGTTGTTGTCCTGGCGTGGGTGCCTCTTGTGTTCGGCTGGCCGGATTCGGCGCCCGCCTGGGCGTGGCTCGCGGGCCTGGGCGTGTTGCACACCGGGCTGGCCTACGCCCTTCTCTTTGCGGGCATGGCCCGGCTTTCGCTCGGCAGGATCGCCGTGCTGCAGTTCGTGTACCCATTGACTGCGGTGCTGGTGGACTGGGGTGTGTACGGGCGCCGCTTGAACGGGGTCCAGCTTACGGGTGTCGCGCTGATGGCGGCAGCGCTGTGGACGATCAAGCAGCCGAAGCAGAATGCGGCGGGCGGCGGCTGATGGCTCACTCGCGTGCGCGGCCGCTGCATGGCGGCGCTTCGTTGGCATGCTTGAGGTAGGCGATCAGGTCCGCGCGCTCTGCGGCGTCGGGCACGCCGTCGTAGGTCATGGCGGTGCCGGGCACCATGGCCAGCGGCTTGGCCAGGAAGCGGTCGAGCGTCTTGTCGTTCCAGACGATCTTCGATTTCTTCATGGCCTCCGAGTAGGCGAAGCCGGGCACGCTGCCGGCCAGCCGGCCGAACAGCCCGCAGTGCCGGGGCCCGACGCGGTCGACCGCCAGCGCATGGCAGGCCAGGCAGCGCGCGTAGACCTGCTCGCCGCGCACCGCGTCGGGCACTGCCCACGCGTGCGCGGCCGCGGCCAGTGCGGCGGCCGCAAGGAGCCACCGGCCTGAGCTCATGACATGAAGGCCGAAGGCACGGGCGTTTCGCCGAGTGCCTGCCGCAGCACGGCCCAGTGCATCGCCTCGTCGCCAAGAATGCTCGCAGCCGCCTTCGACAGGTCGCGATTGCCGAACAGCGGCACGGCACCCAGGTACGCGCTCACGGCACCCTGCTCCAGCTTGGCCGCAAAGCGCAGCACGTCGGCCTGCGACTTCAGCTGCTCCAGCGGAAAGCCGTAGCTGGCCTTGGCCGCCACGGCATGGCCGCCGAGCTTGGCGACCGTCTTGGCGAGCAGGTCCGCATGCGCCTTGTGGTGGCCCTGGAAGCTCAGCGCCAGGTCGAGCACGGGCTTCTCGAGCAGCTTGCTCTCGGCCCCGGCCTGGTAGGCCGCAATGGCCTCGAGTTCGGCGGCAAGCGCGGTGTTGAGGATCTGCACGTCGTTGCCGGTGGCGCCGCCGGTCTTGGCGGCCAGGGCATCGCGGCCGGCCAGCAGCGCGACCGCGGCACCGGACAGCACCAGCCCCGACTGGCCGAGGAACATGCGCCGCGCGGCGACGGGAGAAGTCATTTGAAAGAAGGACATGGTTGTTTTCCTCGTAGTGATCGTGGGTAAGAGCTTCAGGGGCGGGGTGATTCCCGCCCGTCGGCCAGGCTCGCCAGCACACGCGCCACGATGCGATCGCAGCGCGCGCCGTCGAATGAAAATGCATCGCCCACCGCCACGTCGATGTCGCGGGACAGGCCTTCGCGCAAAAGGCTGCGCGCGCGGAAGAAGCGGGTGCGCACGGTGGCTTCGGGCAGCGCCAGGGCCGCGGCCGTTTCCTCGACGCTCATTTCCTCGACCGCCCGCAGCATGAAGACGGTGCGGTAGGCATCGGGCAGGCGATCGATGCGGCGCTCCATCAGCCGCCGAAGTTCTTCCCGCATGGCGTGGCGTTCCGGTTGTTTGTCGGGATCGTCGGCGGCGGCCGATTCGGGCTCGTCTTCATCGAAGCCGGGCGCGGCGGCGCCGTCGAGCGGAATCACCTGCGCACCGCGGCGCCGCAGGCGCCCGAGGGCCTCGTTGATCACGATGCGGACCAGCCAGGTCGAGAGCTGCGCATCGTCGCGGAAGCTGCCGATGGCGCGCCAGGCGCGCAGGTAGGCGTCCTGCAGCGCGTCCTCGGTTTCTTCGTCGCTCTTGAGGATGCTGCGCGCCGTGCGGAACAGCAGCTGGTTGTGGCGCCGCATGATGCACTCGAAGGCCGGCGCATCGCCTTGCGCGGCGCGCGCCGCGAGTTCGCGGTCGGAGCCCTGTGCGGGGCTCGCCGATGCGGCAACTGGGGAGGGGGCGGCGTGGGACATGTGTGCTTCTCTTTCCCATTGGATGAAGCAGCCCCGCGCCGCGTTTCAATTATTTTTGCTCGATGGCGCGAGTTCGTCGGCATAGCAGACCGGCGAGGACAGCATCACGCGTTCAGGAAAGCGCAGTGCCCGGCCCCGCAGCGAGGCCGCCGCGTCCGATGCGAGCTGGTGCAGGCGCCTGCTGGCGCTGGCGATCTTCTCCAGCGGTGCCGTGCCTTCGGCCTCACCTTCGCCCTCGCGCGCCTGCAGGGCCGCGGCACCCAGAACGGCGCCCTGCGCGCCCGCAGCCAGCGCGGCGGCAATGTCCGCCCCATCGGCAATACCGCCCGCGGCGAGCACCGGAACCGACGCCAGCACCAGCACATCCGCAAGAATGGCAGCCAGCGGCTGCGCACCGCGCACGGCGTCGCCGGCCTCCCGGCCCTGCACGATCAGGATCTGCGCCCCGGCGCCTTCTGCTTCGCACGCGCCGCTGACCGATGACACCTGGCAGGCCACCACCACCCCGGCTTCGCGAAGCTGCCGCACGGCGGTCCTGGACAGCGCGCCGAGCAGCCCGGCCACCGGCACGCGCAGTTCGATGCAGGCAGCAATCTGCGCGTCGAGCAGCGCCGGCTCCGTGGCGGCCGGATTCAATTCAGCGCCGAAGTGCCGGTCCGTGTGCGCCCGCACCGCCAGCACCTCTTCGCGGAGGCGCGCAGGCGGCGCCTCCGACGTGCCGAGAAAGCCGAAGCCGCCGGCCTGCGTCACGGCCGCGACCAGTTCGGGGTCGGCCGCGCCGGCCAGCACCAGCGGGAGGCTGCACTTGAGCAGCTCGCACACCGGCCGGTGCAGCGCCGCGGCGGATTCGGGCGCCGAAGCCTGGCGGGAACTGGACATGGGCGGCTCCTTGTCTTGCCTTGGCTAACCTGCTTCCTCGACAAACGCCTCTTCGCGCTTCGATCTGATCGAGGGCAGGAGCACGATCAGCAGCAGCGCGACCGCGCCCGCCAGCAGCCCCGCGGAAATCGGCCGCGAGACGAACACGCTCCAGTCGCCGCGCGAGAGCAGCAGCGCGCGCCGCAGGTTCTCTTCCATCATCGGCCCCAGGATGAGGCCGAGCAGCAGCGGCGCCGGCTCGCATCCGAGCTTGATGAAGGTGTAGCCCACGACACCGAAGATCGCCACCAGCCAGATGTCGAACACGTTGTTGTTGGTCGAGTACACGCCAATCGCGCAGAACAGCACGATCGCCGGGAACAGCCACCGGTAGGGAATGGTCAGCAGCTTGATCCACAGGCCGATGAGCGGCAGGTTCAGGATCACCAGCATCAGGTTGCCGATCCACATCGAGGCGATCAGCCCCCAGAACAGCTCCGGGTTGCTGGTCATCACCTGCGGGCCCGGCTGGATGTTGTGGATCGTCATGGCGCCGACCATCAGCGCCATGACCGGGTTGGGCGGAATGCCCAGCGTCAGCATTGGAATGAAGGAGGTCTGCGCACCCGCGTTGTTTGCGGCTTCGGGCCCGGCCACGCCGCGGATGTTGCCCTTGCCGAAGGGCACTTCGCCCGCCTTGAGCTTGATCTTCTTTTCGAGCGTGTAGGCCGCAAAGGCCGACAGCGTGGCGCCGCCGCCCGGCAGGATGCCCAGCGACGAGCCCAGCGCGGTGCCGCGCAGCACGGCCGGAAACATGCGCTTGAAGTCTTCCTTGGTGGGCATGAGGCCCGTGACGCTGGCCGTGAAGACCTCGCGCTCGTCCTCGGGCCGGGCCAGGTTGGCAATGATCTCGCCGTAGCCGAACACGCCCATGGCGATCGCGATGAAGCCCAGGCCGTCGGTCAGTTCCGGAATGTCGAAGCTGTAGCGCGCCACGCCCGAATTCACGTCGGTGCCGACCAGGCCCAGCAGCAGGCCCACCATGATCATGCAGATGGCCTTGAGCAGCGAGCCCGAGGCCATCACCACCGCGCCGATCAGGCCCAGCACCATGAGCGAGAAATACTCGGCCGGGCCGAACTTGAAGGCGATCTCGGTCAGCGGCGGCGCGAACGCGGCAAGGATCAGCGTGCCCACGCAGCCCGCGAAGAACGAGCCCAGGCCCGCGGCCGCGAGCGCCGGTCCGCCGCGCCCCCGCTTGGCCATCTGGTGGCCGTCGATCACCGTCACCACGGACGACGATTCGCCCGGCAGGTTGACCAGGATGGCGGTGGTCGAGCCGCCATATTGCGAGCCGTAGTAGATGCCCGCGAGCATGATGAGCGCGGCCACGGGCGGCAGCGCGTAGGTGGCCGGCAGCAGCATGGCAATGGTGGCCGTCGGGCCGATGCCCGGCAGCACGCCGATCAGCGTGCCCAGCAGGCAGCCGATGAACGCATAGACCAGGTTCTGCAGCGTCACCGCGGTGGAAAAGCCGAGCGACAGGTGGTTGATCAGATCCATCATGGGTGGTGCCTCGCGCTCAGCCGGTGATGAAGGTGGGCCACACCTGGAACTGCAGCTTGAGTCCCACGATGAAGGTCAGGTAGCTGCCGATGGCCAGCACGGTTGCCAGCACCAGCGACAGCTTCATCGAGAAGTTGGCACCGGCCATGCAGGCCACGATCACCAGCGCATAGATGGCGAGGATCAGGCCCATGGCCGGCAGGCCGATGCTGCGCAGGCCCGCCAGCAGGATGCCGAACAGCAGGTTGGCGCCGATGATGAAGCCGAGCGGCTTCCATGCGATCTTTCCGACCGGCTCGCCGTCGGACGTGGGGCCCGTGAACGCGGTGGCAATCACCACCAGGCCCAGCAGGGTCAGCAGCACGCCCACGATCAGCGGGAAGTAGCCCGGCCCCATGCGGGCCGCACTCCCGACGTTGTAGTTGGCGGCGCCCAGCGCGAACGCCGCGCCGACGCAGGTGAACATGATGCCCGAGAAGAAGGTCTTCTGGCTCTTGATCTGCATACGCAATCTTTCTCTCTCTCGAATGGAATGGATACGGCAACCCGCACTGATGCACGGGCAACGGCAGCGGACAACGGGGAAGTGCGCGCGGCATGCCGAGAAGGCAGCCGGCATCGCACAGGTCAGGTTCAAGTCAGATGCATCATGTTATGAGGTTTATTGCATCACATTGTGAGTAATTACCCTGCGTCGGAATCGGGCCGGCTGCTACATTGCTTTCCGTTCGCACAATCATTCTTGGAAAGTTCATGGCCAGCCAACGGGGATCCATCGAGAAGCAGCACTTCGAGGCACTGTCCGACTTCAGATTCAGGCTGCGCAGCTTCCTTCGCTTCAGCGAAGACGCGGCGCGGGAGGAAGGCATCACCGTCCTTCAATACCAGTTGATGCTCCACACCCAGGGCTTTCCCGGCCGCGAGTGGGCCACCATCAGCGAGATCGCCGAGCGACTGCAGGCCCAGCACCACGGCGTGGTCGCCCTGGTGTCGCGCTGCGAGGAGGCCGGCCTGGTCAAGCGCAAGCCCAGCCATGCGGACCGGCGCCAGGTCGAGGTCCATCTGCTGGCCGCGGGACGCAGGAAGCTGGAACGGCTCGCGGTGCTGCACGCGGACCAGGTGGCCGAACTGGCCAAGGTGGTGGCGCTCGCCAGCAAGGGCGGCGCCTAGCAGGCCGCTGCGGGTTTCTCAACGCAGGGGGCGAACCGAATATGTCATGAAATGATATATTCGAGGGCTGGCCTCGGATGAGGCAGATCGACTCTTCCCGAACAGCCATGACTCCAGTCCCCCACCCGCCCCGCGGCGACTTCGCCCTCAATGCGCGCCTGCTGCGCATCACCGTCATGGCCATCGTGGTCGGGGCGGTCAGCACCGTGGCCGCGCGCGTGCTGCTCGACCTGATCCGCTTCTTCACCAACCTGTTCTTCTTCCAGACCTTCTCGCTGGCGGACCGCTCGCCGGCCGGGCACACGCTGGGCGCCTGGGTCATTGCGGTGCCGGTGATCGGCGGGCTGATCGTGGGGCTGGTCGCACGCTACGGTTCCGACAAGATCCGCGGCCACGGCATTCCCGAGGCGATCGAGGCGATCCTGTTCGGCAAGAGCAAGATGTCGCCGAAGGTGGCGCTGCTCAAGCCGCTGTCCTCGGGCATCGTGATCGGCAGCGGCGGCCCGTTCGGCGCCGAAGGGCCGATCATCATGACCGGCGGCGCCATCGGCTCGCTGATCGCGCAGCACTTCCATCTCACGGCCGCCGAGCGCAAGGCGCTGCTGGTGGCCGGCGCCACCGCGGGCATGACGGCGGTGTTCGGCACGCCGGTGGCGGCCGTGCTGCTGGCGGTGGAACTGCTGCTGTTCGAGCTCCGGCCGCGCAGCCTGCTGCCGGTGGCCGTGGCCTGCGCGGTGGCGGGGTTCACACGTCCGCTGCTGATGGATGCCGGCCCGCTGTTTCCGCTGCAGACCGCGGTGCCCGGCCCGCTCGCGATGCTCTCGTGCGTGGCCGCGGGGCTTCTGTGCGGCGCATTGTCGGCCTCGCTCTCGATCTCGCTCTACAAGGTCGAAGACCTGTTCGGTAAGCTGCCGATCCACTGGATGTGGTGGCCGGCGATCGGCGGCCTGGCGGTGGGCATCGGCGGCTACTTCGAGCCGCGTGCATTGGGCGTGGGCTACGACGTGATCGGCGATCTGCTGCACAACCACCTGGCGCTCGGCGTGGTGGCCGCGCTGCTCGCGGTGAAGGCGGTGATCTGGGTCATCTCGCTGGGCTCGGGCACTTCGGGCGGCGTGCTTGCGCCGCTCCTGATGATGGGCGCGGGCCTGGGCGTGGTGCTCTCGCACGTGCTGCCCGGCAACGACCCGATGCTGTGGCCGCTGGTCTGCATGGCCGCCACGCTGGGCGGCGTGATGCGCGCACCGCTCACCGCCACCATCTTCGCCTTCGGGCTCACGCACGACAGCAATGCGCTGCTGCCGCTGCTGACCACCTCCGCCGTGGCCTATGGCTTCACGGTGCTGACCATGCGCCGCTCGATCCTCACCGAGAAGATCGCGCGCCGCGGCTATCACATCTACCGCGAATACGGCGTCGATCCGCTCGAGCGGCACTCGGTGGAAGAGGTCATGACGCGCGAGGTGCGCAGCATCGACGCGGCCCTGCCGGTGGCGCGGGCGCTGTTCGAGCATTTCGGCGACGGCCAGGCCCACCGTGCGTTCCCCGTGGTGCGCAACGGCGCGGTGATCGGCGTGGCGGACCGCGCGATGCTGGCCGCGTGCGGCACGCGCGATCCCATTGCCACCGTGGGCGACGCATGCGCCGACGTGCCGCTGTTCTTTGCGCTGCCGGGCGAGAACTGCCGCGCGGTGGCCACGCGGCTCGCGCGCCATCGGCTCGAGCGGCTGCCCGTGGTGAAGGACGCGCAGTCGCTGGTGCTGGTGGGCATCGTGGCGCGCAGCGACCTGATCAAGCCTTCGCTCGCGCACTTCGACGAGGAAGAAAAGCGCGAGCGGATGCGCGGGCTGCCGTGGCAGGCCTGATCCTGCAAGCCCTACATCAATCGCAATCCGCGCGCGAACTGCATCGAGGTCTTCACGAACTTGGGGGCGTCGCTCATCTGCGCGAGCTCGGCGAGGCCTTCCTCGGTGATGCGCCTCACCGTCGCAATGCGCGATGCGGCATCCCGGCCAGCGGGCCTCACGGGTGCGAACTCGGCCTCGATCAAGCCCGTGGCCACGAGCACCGAGACGATCCGCACTTCCTCCGGAAGCGCGACTCGGACAGGCAGCAGCGTGTGCTGGAGCCTCAGCAGGAACAAGAGCGGCATTCAGTCCTCCGATTGCCGGCGTTTGTTCGACCCAAAGAATGCCGGCTTTTCTTGGTCTGGAAAATGTAGCCTTAAGTACCCTTTCCTGCATCTGGCCACACGGCATAGCCCGTGCGCGCGAGGCGGCGGGGCGAAGCAAAGCTCAGCGCGGCGTCACGAGGTCCCGCCGCAGGCTCCAGATGCAGGCCCCGAGGCGAAGCAGTTCCTCGACCCGGCGGTCGTGGAACGGGCTTTGTGCATCCTCCTGGGCGATGAGAGCGGCGATGTGGTCGAGGGCGTCGGCAGGCGTAAAGCCGAGGCCGGCGCGCGCCATCTCGATCACGGTCACCAGGGCCTTTGTCTTCTCCATGCGGAAATGATGCCCAAGAAACGCGCAAAAACAATACGCAGTTTCGTTTTAATAATTAGTTCTTATAACTAGTTGGGTGCGCTGGCGGCAAGGTGGATGCTCTCAGGGCAGGAGTTCGAACTTGAGGTCGGCCAGCGGCGTGACCTTTTCTTCGCGCACCATCTTGTATTCGGTGTTCGGGCCGAGCCACTTGGCCCAGATCTTGTCGAGCTCGCCCGACTTCTCGAGCGCGTAGAGCGCGCCGTTCACCTTGGCCAACAGCACCGGCTCGTCCTTCTTCATGCCGATGCCGATGGGCTGCAGCACCATCGGCTCCTTGATCATCTTGAGCGCCACGCCCTCGGTCTTCGATTGATTGACCAGTTTGGTGATGGTCATGGTGTTCGCGACCATGCCGACCGACTTGTTCTGCTGCACCGCCATGAAGGCCGAACCGGTGTCCTGGAAGGTCACGGGCTCCGAGCCGTTCATCTTGATCGACAGCTCCGAGGTCGATCCCTTGGTCGAACTCAGGCGCTTGCCCTTGAAGTCGGCCTTGGCGGCACCCGGGTCGGAGGCTTTCACCGCGAGCATTTCCTTGGCCACGTAGTACGGGTCGCTGAACTGGATCTGCTCGCCGCGGCTCTTGGTGTAGGCCAGGTTGGCAATGGTCACGTCGACGCGCCCGAGCTTGACCTCGGGCACGCGCGCTTCCACCGAGAGCGGCGTGACCTTGGCCGTCAAGCCGAGTTCCTTGGCCAGCGCGTGGCACAGGTCGACGTCGTGGCCCACCATCTCGCGCGTCTTCGGATCCGGCGCGGCGAAGGGCGGAACGTCGGCGAAGGTGCCGCAGCGCAGCTCCTTGCGCGCGCTGATGTCGCTCCACTGGTCGGCATGCGCCAGCAGAGAGGCGGCGCAAAGACAGGTTCCGATCGTGGTGAGGCGGAAGACGTTTCTGTTCGACATGGTGAGCTCCTGAGGAGATGCTGGGGGAAGAAAAAAATCAGTGCGCGCGCAGGTCCGACAAGAAGCGCTGCGCACGCGGATGCTGCGGACTCTTGAAGAAGGCCTCGGGGTCGGCCTTCTCGAGGATGCGGCCCGCGTCCATGAACCAGACGCGGTCGGCCACCTCGCGGGCGAAGTTCATCTCGTGCGTGACGCACATCATGGTCATGCCGTCGTGGGCCAGGCCGCGCATCACCGACAGCACTTCGCCCACCATCTCGGGGTCGAGCGCGCTGGTGGGCTCGTCGAACAGCATCGCAGGCGGCTCCATGGCCAGCGCGCGCGCAATCGCCACGCGCTGCTGCTGTCCGCCCGACAGCTGCGCCGGGTAGGCGCCTGCCTTGTTCGACAGGCCCACGCGCTCGAGCAGCTGCGCCGCCCTCGCCTTTGCGTCGGACCGCTTCACGCCCAGCACCCGCATGGGCGACAGCATGATGTTCTCCAGCACCGAGAGATGCGGAAACAGGTTGAAGCTCTGGAACACGAAGCCGATGCGGCTGCGCAGCTTGTTGAGCGCCGCGCTGCTCATGGGCGCGTGGATGTCGTGGCCGTCGAACAGCAGTTGGCCCGACTTCACTTCCTCCAGCCGGTTGACGGTGCGGATCAGCGTGGACTTGCCGGAGCCCGAAGGGCCGCAGACCACCACCACCTCGCCCTTCTTGACCTCGGCGTTGACGTCGGCGAGCGCCTGGTAGTCGCCATACCACTTGTTGATGTTGGAGAACAGGATCATGGTGTCATCCCCTGCGGGGTGTGGAACGGGGTTCATGGCGCTGTCTCCTGGTCTTGTGGTCGATGGCCGTCGAGCGCGGCCTCACGGGTTTGCTGCCACCGGCGGCGGCAGCGAAACACCGTCTTCGGATGTCTTCACGGAAGCTGCACCGAGCCGCTTGTGGGCAATGCGCCGCTCCAGCCACTGCGCGAGCTGCGTCAGGCTGAAGCAGACGACGTAGTACGTCATCGCCAGGATGAAGAACACCTGGAACGGCTTGGTCAGCAGCTGGTTGTTGATCTGGTTGGCCGCGAAGGTCAGCTCCTGCACGTTGATGACGTAGCCCAGCGTGGTCTCCTTGATGGTGGAGATGAACTGGCTCAGCATGCTCGGCAGCATGTTGTAGAGCGCCTGCGGCAGGATCACGAACCACATCGTGCCCAGGTGGCTGTGGCCGAGCGCGCGCGCCGCTTCGGCCTGGCCCTTGGGCAGCGCCTGGATGCCGGCGCGCACCACCTCCGACAGGTAGGCGCCCTCGTAGATCACCAGCGTGCACAGCATGGTGGTGAAGCCCGACACATCGCGCCCGATCAGGATCGGCACCAGGAAGTAGACCCACAGGATCACCATGAGAAGCGGCACGCCGCGCACCACGTAGACCAGCACCGTGGCCGGCCAGCGCAGCAGGCGCCAGGGCGACAGCCGCGCGAGCGCCAGCAGCACAGACAGCGGAAACGCCAGCACGATGCCCAGCACCGACAGGATCAGCGTGGCGACGATGCCGCCGAGCGGCCCGCTGGGGTACTGGCCGACGAGCAGCAGCAGCCAGTTGTCGCGCAGGATTTCAAAGACGCTGAACATGGCCTCTTACCTCGCTTGGGCGATGCGGTAGCGCCGCGACAGCCAGCCGCCGACGGCCATGATGAGCAGCGAGCACACGAGGTACAGCACCGTCGCCATGCTGTAGGCCTCGAAGGTGCGGAAGCTCTGGCTCTCGATCTCCTTCACCGCGTGGGTCAGCTCGGCCACGCCGATGGCCATCGCCAGGCTGCTGTTCTTGAACAGCGACACGCTGTGGTTCACCAGTGCCGGCACCGCGTTGCGGATGGCCTGCGGCAGCATCACGTGGCGCATCGAACCGATGTAGCCGTGGCCGAGCGCGCGCGCGGCCTCGGCCTGGCCGGGCGGGATGGAGCGCAGGCCCGAGCGCATGTCCTCGCTGAAGTAGGCGGCCTGGCAGAGCCCGAGCGCGACGATCGAGAGAATCGTCTCCGCGTTGTGCACCGACAGCCAGCCCTGCAGCGCATCGGGCAGCAGGCTGAAGATGCCGAAGTACCAGAGCATGAGCTGCACCAGCGTGGGCACGTTGCGGTGGTACGAGACATAGCCCATCACCACACGCTCGGCCAGCCGGCTCGGCATGAGGCGCACGACCAGCAGCACGACCGCCATGGCCATGGCCAGCAGCCAGGAGCCGGCCGCGATCTTCAGCGTTTCCTGCAGGCCGTGCAGCAGCATCGCGCCGAACTCCGGCTTCAGCAGGATCGCGAGCAGGTCGAAGTCCTTCATGTGCTGCTCCTTGGCGTGGCCGTGCGGGGCGTTCAGGCCTGCGGCGCTTCCGGGCGCGCGGTCGAGAGTCCGCCGGGCACCTGCAGCGTGGGCGTGATTTCCATGTGGCCCACGTTGACCGCGATGGGCGCCGCAATCGCGAAGGCGATGGCATTGGCGATGTCCTCGGCCTGCGGCAGCTCGTAGCCTTCGACGAAGCGCTTGTGGGTTTCTTCGGAGTCGCCGTGCACGTGCGCGAAGATGTCGGTGGCCACGCGCCCCGGGCAGATCTCGGTCACGCGCACGCGCTTGCCGAAGACGTCGATGCGCAGCTGGCGCGACAGCATGCTTACGGCCGCCTTGGTCGCGTGGTAGGTGCTGTTGCCGCCGAAGTTGTAGGCCGCGGCAATGGAGCTGATGTTGATCACGTGGCCCCGGTCGCGCGCGGCCATGCCGGGCACCACGAGCCGGCACAGGTGCAGCACGGCGCGCAGGTTCACGTCGACCAGCAGGTCGATGCCCTCGGCATCGGCCTTGAGGATGGAGCCGGGGCGGTCGACGCCGGCGTTGTTGACCAGCACGTCGAATGCCACCTCCTGCGTGAGGCGGGTGATGCCGGCGAGGTCGCTCACGTCGATGGCATGCGGGATGCAGCCGGTGCGCGCGGCCAGTTCGGCCAGCTTGCCGGCGCTGCGCGCCAGCGCGTGGACCTGGAGGCCTTCCTTGCAGAGGCGCTCGACGACGGCGGCACCGATGCCCGAGGAGGCCCCCGTCACCAGCGCGGTCTTGTAGTCGGAGAAGGGCATCTTTGTTTCTTTCGTGGAACTGGAGATCGCTGCGTTGAATTCACTGTATCGAGCGCTTCTTCGCGGCGCCAAGACGGATTGGCTGTGGAGCGATAAGCCGCCCTTATGTTGCCCCGTGTTCGTGCATACGGCCTAGGGTAAGCACCATGTCCGGGCTGCAGACCTGCTAGTCCGGCTGCTTCGAGATCGGCACCACGCGCCCCGCCTGCTCGACCACGCTGCGCACCGCGCGCGCCAGCTCCACCGCACCGGGCGTGTCGCCGTGCAGCAGGATCGAATGCGCGCGCATCGGGATCTTCTTGCCGCTGTGGCTGGTGACCGTGCCCTCCTCCAGCAGCTGGCGCACGCGCGCCAGCACCGCGCCCTGGTCGTGGATCACCGAACCGGGCAGCTTGCGCGGCACCAGCAGGCCGTCGTCGCCGCAGGCGCGGTCGGCCAGGAAGGTGGTGCGCACGCGCAGGCCGCAGCGCGCGGCCGCGTCCTCGATGGCGCGGCTGGCGGAAGTGCTGACGATGAGCATCGGATCGAAATCCGCCACCGCGCGCACCAGCGGCTCGGCCAGCGCGGCGTCGGCCGCGGCCATGTTGCCGAGCGCGCCGTGAAAGCTCATGTGCGTCATGCGGTGGCCGGCGGTGCGCGCCATGCCGTCCAGCGCGCTCAGCTGGTAGAGCACGTAGGCGACGAGTTCCTTCGGCTCGATCTGCATCGGCCGGCGGCCGAACCCGAGCAGGTCGGGAAAGCCCACGTGCGCGCCCACGTCAACGCCCCGCGCCAGCGCCAGGCGCACGGTGCGGTCCATGATGACCGGATCGCCCGCATGGAAGCCGCAGGCCACGTTGGCGGAAGAAACGATGTCGAGCAGCGCCTCGTCCTCGCCCATGCGCCAGGGTCCGAAGCCTTCGCCGAGGTCTGCGTTCAGGTCGATGTCCATGGGAGTCCTTTTTCTCTCTCGTTCGTCAGAGGGGGAGCAGGTCGAGCAGCGGCGCGCCGAAGCCGACTGCAAGGCCGTCGGCCGCGCGGAGGCCGTCGACGATGCCGGCCTGCGGCGCGGTGACGGGCAGCAGCAGCGGGCCGATCTTCAGCAGGCCGAGGGTCTGGCCGGCTTCGACGCGCTGGCCGATGCGCACCAGCGGCGCCGCGGCCAGCGGATGGCTGTGCAGGAACACGCCGACGGAGGGGGCGTGGATCGGCGAGTGCTCTGGTTCGGCTTCTTCCGCCGGCAGTTCAACGATGTTGTCGCCCTGCCGTCCGAGGCGCAGCGTGCCTTCTGGCGTGCGCAGTTCGAGCAGGCCGATGTCGGTGCCGGCCAGCCAGGCGGCCAGCTGCGAGGTGCGCAGTGCGATGTCCTGCATGTCAGCTTTTCTTGGGGTGCTGTTGTTCGGGGCGCTTCTGTTCGGGACGCGTGCACAGGCCACCGGGTACTCCCCTCCGCGAATGTCCCCCGGCCTGCGGCCTCCTCCTTGATTTCGCTGCGGGGAGCACCCGATGCCCTGTGCACTTGGGCACGCTCGTGGTGTACCGCTGATCAACCGCCGCTGCGCATAACGTTCCTGTCGATGGGGTGCCTTGCGCAGCGAAATAAAGGAGGAGCCGAAGGCGGGGGACATTCGCGGAGCAAGGTACCCCGTCGGCAGGAGCGCGCCCTGAACAGCACGCTCCAAACACGACACGGCGAATAAAAAAACAAGGCGTCATCCCGGTTGCCTCGCTACGGAAACAGGCGCACCGCGATGCAGTTCCACCATGCGTGCCACCTTGTCGAGCCAGGCGCGCACTTCGTCGAGCGCGGCCAGCGCTTCGTCCCAGGTGGTTTCGATGAAGCGCACGCGGCTGCCGATCGGCGCCTGGCCGAGGCGCCACATGTCGGCCTCGATCACCGTGCCGAACTTCGGGTAGCCGCCCGAAGGCTGGGCGTCACGCATCTGGATGATCGGCTGCCCGCTGTGCGGCACCTGGATCACGCCGGGCACGATGCCGTGCGAGCGCAGCTCCATCGGTGCGATGGGGCGCAGTGCCTCGCCCTCCAATCGGTAGCCGTAGCGGTCGCTCTGCGCAGTGATCTTCCATTCGCCGGCCCAGAAGGCGTCGCGCGACGCGGGCTCGAACGCCATGTACTCGGCCGCGGGCAGTACGCGCACGGCTGCCACGCCGCCCTGCTGCAGCGGCAATGCGAGCGCGGGCGGCACGAGGCCGAAGCCGGTCTTGCACGCAGCGCCCGCTGCGGCGGCGCGCAGCACGTCGCCCCGGCGCAGCGCACGCCCTTCGTGGCCGCCAAAGGCGCCACGCAGCTGCGTGCTGCGCGAGCCCAGCACTTCGGGCACCTCGACCCCGCCGGCCAGGCACAGCATGGCGCGGCTGCCGCGCTGATGCGCGCCGCCTTGCGGCAGGCCCAGCGCCAGCACCTGCCCGGCCCGCGCCTGGTGAACCCACCAGGGCAGCAGCGGCTGCTCGTCCAGCCGGGCCGCGCAATCGGCGCCGGTCAGCGCGAAGGCGCAGTCCTCGCCGAAACGCACCTTGAAGGGAAACACCGGCACTTCGATGGCGGCTGCATCCAGCGCATTACCCAGCAGCAGGTTGCCGGCCGCGAGCGCCAGGTTGTCCATGGCGCCCGAGGTGCCCACGCCCCAGCGCAGGCTGCCGGTGCGCCCCTGGTCCTGCACGGTGGCGAGCGCGGCCGAGGAAAGCACTTCGATCATCGGACGATGCCCTCCACGCGAAAACGGATCATGTCGCCCGGCTGCAGCGCCGCGGGCGGGTCCTGCGCGGGATCGAAGAAGCACATCGAGGTGCTGCCGATGGTGTTCCAGCCGCTGGGCCCGGCCGAGGCCGAGACACCGGTCTGCGCCCCGCCGATCGACACCGCCCCGCCCGGGATGCTCAGCACCGGCACCTTGCGGCGCGGCGTGGCAATGCGCGCGTCCATGCCGCCCAGGTAGCAGTAGCCCGGATGGCTGCCGAGCGCATACACCGGGTAGAGCGGCGCGCTGTGCAGCTCGACGATGCGCTCGATGCTGAGGCCCGTGTGCGCCACCACGTCGGCCATGTGCGGGCCGCCCGCGCCGCCGTAGACCACGGGCAGCTCGACCACCCGGCCTTCGCGCGGTCGTGCGACGGCCGCGTCCCACGCATCGTGCAGGCGCGCCTCCAGGGCTTGGAGCGCGCCGGCGCCGCGCGGCGGGTGCAGGAAGGTCAGCATCAGGTTGTTCATGCCCGGCACGGCTTCGCGGATCTCCGGCCAGGCCTGGGTCTCGTGCGCCAGCGCCCAGATGCGCTGCTGCGAGTCGAGGTTCATCTCGCCGGGCGCCTCGAAGATCAGCGCGGTCGTGCCCAGCAGGCTGATCGATGGCCGCTGCACGGTCATGCCGCGCTCCTTTGCTGCAGCCAGCGCTCGAGGTGGTGGATGTCGACGCCGCCGGCGGCAAAGCCCTCGTCGCGCAGCAGCTCGCGGTGCAGCGGCACGTTGGTCGCGATGCCGTCGATGCGCATCTCGGCGAGCGCCAGGCGCATGCGGTCGAGCGCATCGGTGCGCGTGCTGCCGTGCACGATCAGCTTGGCAATCATCGAGTCGTAGTACGGCGGCACGCGGTAGCCGGCGTTGGCGTGCGAATCGACCCGCACGCCGAAGCCGCCCGGCACCTGCCAGCCGGTGATGCGCCCGGGCGAAGGCGCGAAGGTGTCCGGGTTCTCGGCGTTGATGCGGCACTCGATCGCATGGCCCTGGCAGCGCACCTCGTGCTGCACCAGCGCAAGGCGCTCGCCGCGCGCCATGCGCAACTGCTGCTGCACGATGTCGATGCCCGCGGTCATCTCAGTCACCGGGTGTTCGACCTGCAGGCGGGTGTTCATCTCGATGAAATAGAAGGCGCCCTTCTCGTAGAGGAACTCGAAGGTGCCCACGCCGCAGTAGCCGATCTGCCGGCAGGCGGCCGCGCAGCGCTCGCCCACCTCGGCCATCAGCGCCTCATCGATGCCGGGCGCGGGCGCTTCCTCGATCACCTTCTGGTGGCGGCGCTGCAGCGAGCAGTCGCGGCTGCCCAGCCAGATGGCGTTGCCGTGGCTGTCGGCCAGCACCTGGATCTCGACGTGGCGCGGGTGCAGCAGGAACTTCTCGATGTAGACCTCGGGGTTGCCGAAGGCCTGGCGCGCTTCCTCGCGCGTGAGCGCCATCGCATCGAGCAGCGCCGCTTCGCCCTGTACCACGCGCATGCCGCGCCCGCCGCCACCACCCGCCGCCTTGACGATCACCGGATAGCCGATCTCGCGCGCGATGGCCTGCACGGCGGCCGGGTCGTCCGGCAGCGGCTCGTCGGGCCCCGGCACACACGGCACACCAGCCTTGCGCATCGCGCGCTTGGCCGAGACCTTGTCGCCCATGGTGCGGATGCAGGCGGCGCTGGGGCCGATGAAGACGAGGCCGGCCTGCTCCACGCGCGCGGCAAAGCCCGCGTTCTCCGACAGGAAGCCGTAGCCCGGGTGGATGGCCTGCGCGCCGCTGAGTTCGGCGGCAAACAGAATGGCGGACTGGTTCAGGTAGCTCTGCCCCGGCGCGGAGGGCCCGATGCACAGCGCTTGGTCGGCCTGCGCGACGTAGCTGGCTTCGCTGTCGGCCTCGGAATGCGCGACCACGGTCTTGAGGCCCAGGCCGTGGCAGGCGCGCAGGATGCGCAGGGCGATCTCGCCGCGGTTGGCAATGAGGACGGTGTCGAACATCGCGCAGCTTTCCTCAACCGAAGCGGAACAGGGGCTCGCCTGCTTCCACTTCCTGGCCCGAACGCACCAGCACGGCCTGCACGGTGGCGGCAGCGTCGGCGCGGACTTCGTTGAACATCTTCATGGCCTCGATCACGCAGAGCATCTGGCCGGCCTCGACGGCCTGCCCCGGCTGCACGAAGGGCGGCTCGCCCGGCGCGGACTGCAGGTGCACCACGCCGTAGAGCGGCGCAAGGCATTCGGCCGCGGCGGCTGGCGGCGGTGCCTGCTGCGCAGACTCCGCGGTGGGCGCCTTGCGCGCAGCAGCAGCCGGGCGCCGCGCGGCTGCGGGCACGGCCGCCAGCGCCGATTGCTTCACCAGCCGCAATGTGCTGCCGTCTTCGCTGTACTCCAGCTCCGCGAGGTCCGAGGCCGCGAGTGCGTCGATGAGCGTCTTGATCTGTTCCTGCTTCATGCCGGGGCTGCCTGTGGCGACAGAACATCCTTGGTGGCCGACGCATTCCGCGAACGCGTGACGGCAGGCATGAACGGTAGCGGCCCGCGGGCACAAAGCCCAAGACGGAATGGCTGTGCCGGGATAAGGCCGGCTTATGACGGCACGCTACGACAGCGCAGCCAGTTCGGGTTCGGGCGTGGCCGCGAAGGTGCCGGCCAGGTCGACCACGAGTTCGAGCAGGATGCTCTTCACCGCCTGCGCCGGCTCCGAGAGCGGCAGGTGGTCGGACTGGCACAGCGCGAGCGGCGCCTCGATGACCGGATCGACGATCTGGAACTGCCAGGCCCCGCAGGCCGCCACCACTTCGCGCGCCATCGACGCCGGCAGGATGGTGGCGCCCAGCCCGTCGGCAATGGCGGCCGTCAGCGTGAAGGCCGACTCGATCTCGGCCACCACGCGCGGCACCATGCCCGCGCGCACGAAGGCCGCGTCGACCAGCTTGCGAACCACGTTGTAGGGGCGCGGCAGGAAGAGCTCGATGTCGCGCAGGTCGGCCAGCTTCACCGGCTGCGCCGGCGCCGGCATGGCGGCCGGCCCGACCAGGAACAGCGGCTCCTTGAGCAGCGGCAGGAACGAGAGGCCGTGGATCGCCTTGTCGCCATAGAGCACGGCCAGGTCCATGCGGCCGTTCATGATGAGCTCGCTCAGCGTGGTGCCGTAGTTTTCGTTCAGGTAGAGCAGGATGCCGGGGTGGCGCGCACGCACCGTGCGCAAGAGCGGCAGCGAGAGCGCCGAGGCCGCCGTGCCGGGCGCAAGCCCCACCGACACCTGGCCCGACAGCCCTTCGCCGGCCGCTTCCATGTCCACGCGGGCCTGCTCGCACTGGCGCAGGATGATCTGCGCATGCCGGTACAGCACCTTGCCGGCCTCGGTGGGCGTGACGCCGCGCTTGGTGCGCACCAGCAGCTGCTGGCGCACCTCGCCCTCGAGCGTGGCCAGTTGCTGGCTCAGCGCGGGCTGGGCGATGAAAAGAACCTCGGCCGCCTGCGTCAGGCTGCCGATGTCCACGATCTTCACGAAATATTTGAGGCGTCGCAGGTTCACGCCGTGTCCCCAAGCAAAAGCCGAGCCTAGCACCGCCCTCGCGCAGCGGCCATCGGGGCCCACCATAAGCTCTGCCTATACAACCAGTGCAATCTCGTCTTGGCCTCGCGCGATCGATGTGCGTACCGTTCGGTCCATGCCATCGCCAACCCAGGAAGACAAGTGACGCCCTCCCGCATTGCCGCCCGCGTGCGGCGCATCAAGCCCTCGCCCAGCACTTCGGCCGCCGACCGCGCCAACGAACTGCGCCGCCAGGGCAAGTCGATCGTGAACCTCGTGGTGGGCGAGCCCGACTTCGACACGCCGCCCCACATCCGGCAGGCCGCCGCCGCCGCCATCGAGAAAGGCGCGACGCGCTACACCCTGATGGCCGGCACGGTGGAGCTGCGCCAAGCCATCGCCGCCAAGCTGGAGCGCGAGAACGGCCTGCACTACGCGATGAACGAGATCATCGCCACCAGCGGCGCCAAGAGCGCGATCTACAACGCGCTCGCCGTCACGCTGGAGCCGGGCGACGAGGTGATCATTCCCGCGCCCTACTGGGTGTCGTATCCCGACATGGTGCTGGCCTGCGAAGGCACGCCGGTCACCGTGGCCTGCCCCGAGGCCAACGGCTTCAAGCTGACGCCAGCGCAGCTGGAGGCCGCGATCACGCCGCGCACGCGCTGGCTGCTGATCAACTCGCCGAGCAACCCGACCGGCGCCAGCTACACCGCCGACGAATATCGCGCGCTGGCCGAGGTGCTGCAGCGCCACCGCCAAGTGATGGTGATGACCGACGACATCTACGAGCACATCCGCTTCGACGGCCAGGCGACGCCGCACCTGCTTGCGGTTGCGCCTGCGCTGCGCGAGCGCACGCTGGTGATCAACGGCGTCTCCAAGACCTATGCGATGACCGGCTGGCGCATCGGCTACGCGGCCGGCCCGGCGGATCTGGTCCAGGCGATGAACACACTGCTGTCGCAGTCCACCGGCAACTGCTGCTCGGTGAGCCAGGCGGCCGCCGCGGCGGCGCTCGACGGCAACCAGGACTTCGTGGCCGAGAGCGTGGCCATCTACAAGCAGCGCCGCGACCGCACCCTGGCGCTGATCAACGACATCCCCGGCCTGCACTGCAGCCCGCCGCCGGGCGCCTTCTACCTGTACATCCACTGCGGCGGCCTGATCGGCAAGACCACGCCAGAGAGCAAGCGGCTGGACCAGGACGGCGACGTGGTGATGTACCTGCTCGAGAGCGAAGGCGTGGCCGTGGTCGCGGGCACCGCCTACGGCCTGTCGCCCTACTTCCGCCTTTCCATTGCCACGTCGATCGAGACGCTGGAGGAAGGCTGCGCGCGCATCGCACGGGCCGTGGCCGCCCTGCGCTGACGCGCGCCTGACTGAATTTCCGAGGACAACACCATGCCCTACAAAGCCATCCGCAAGAACCCGTCGGCCGCACCGGTGGCGCCCGAGATCCTCGCCGCACTGCGCGAGATGCCCGTCGCGGCGCTCAGTGACAACATGCACCGCAACATCGGCAGCATCGGCCTGCATCCCTACCACCGCCCAACGGCGCGGACCATGGCGGGCACGGCCGTCACGGCACGCTCGCGCGGAGGCGACAACCTCACGTACCTGCGCGCGCTCGAATTCTGCCGGCCCGGCGACGTGCTGGTGATCGATGCCGGCGGCGACCTCAACAACGCGGTGGTCGGCGGCATCCTCTCGTTCTACGCCGCGCACATCGGCATCCTGGGCGTGGTGGTCGATGGCGCGATCCGCGACGTGGCCGAGGTCCGTGCGCGCGAGTTCCCGGTGTATGCGCGCGGCGTCACCCACCGCGGTCCCTACAAGGACGGCCCCGGCGAGATCAACGTGCCGGTGTCCGTCGGCGGGATGGTCGTCAATCCCGGCGACATCGTGGTCGGCGACCAGGACGGGCTGATGGCCTTCGCGCCAGACGAGGCCGAGTTGCTGATCGAGAAGGCACGCGCGCACCTCGCAACGGAGGCGGAGACCATCCGGGCCATGAAGGAAGGCCGATGGGACCGCGCCTTCATCGACGCGCTCGAAGCGCGCTGCGCCAACTGAAGCCTGGATGAGCGGGAGAAGCGAGCGCCTGCACGGCGGAACCCGCGCTGGAGGTCGTCTTACGCGCTGATATCCATGCGATACCGGAAAACTCGCGCGTCGATGAGTTCTCCATACTTCTGCACTGGCGCTCCCAGTCGGGCGATGATTTTCCCGGCGGCGGCCTCGCTGGTGCACTCGATAAGCACATAACAGTCCTCGCTGCCCACGTAGCCCGAATCCGCCGTCACCGGCCTGGAAAGGCCAGCATCGGCCTCGACAAAGTGGATCGAAGCCGTGCCCGGTTGGTCGAGCACTTCCAGAACGCCCGCAAGCGCCGGCATCATGGCCGGATCACCGGACGGCCGAAGTCGCATAAGTGCGACTGCGACGCCTCGCGCGACCCCCGCGCTGTGCACCAGGCGTCCGACCACGCGCGTCGGCGCGATGAATCGTGAAATGTGGTGATTCGACCACTCGGTCTGGCTCGCCAGGGCTGCCCGGTAAGGCGCACTGTCCAGCACATCGAACCGCGTGGTGTTGTAGATCTGCAGGTAGCGCGTCGGCGCGCCGACGGATTCATACCGTCTCGCCTCGAGAAAACCGGGAATTGCCACTCTCTCGGCCAGGTGCTCACGGTCGAACCACTCGTTGAAGTCGGCCTCCTCCTCGGGGAGCACTTCCATCGATGAAATCAGGATGCCTTCGCCAGCAAAGACCATGTCGGTTCTCTCTTTCGGATGATGATGTGGGTCGGTGCGGATCAATCGATCCGGATGTTCGATTCGATGATCACCTTCTCCCACTTGAGGCGGTCCCGCTTGATCGTTTCGGCCAGCCGCTGCGGCGAGCCGCCTTCGAGCTCCATTCCCATCTCGAGAAGCTTGTTCTTCACCTCCGGGTCCTTCAGGATGTCGTTCACGTTCTTGTTCAGCAGCGCAATGACGGCGTCGGGCGTCCGGGCGGGTGCCAGCAGTGCAAACCAGTGCAGCAGCTCGAAGTTGGCAAAGCCCTTGGTCTCGGAGACTGCGGGCAGTCCGGGATAGGCGGGCGAGCGTTTCGCTGTCGTCACTGCAAGCGCCTTCATCCGGCCGGCCTTGGCCATCGGCATCGACTCCGGACCGATGGCCATCATCACGGACACCTGGCCGGACATCAGATCCTGGAGCGCGGGCGCGCCACCCTTGTAAGGCACATGCGTCATGTCGATGGACGCCGCGCGCTTGTACAGCTCCATGCCCAGGTGGCTGGGGTTGCCGGCGCCGCTGGAAGCGTAGTTGATCGGTGTCGCCGAAGACCGCGCGAACGCCGTGAGCTCGTCGAACGAATTGACCGGCATCGAAGGATGAACCATGACCACGCTGGGCAGGGTCACGGCCAGCACGATCGGCGCGAGGTCCTTTTCCGGGTCGTAGGCGAGGCGTCCCTTGTAGAGGGTCGGATTGACCGAAAGTCCCGCGGTGGAGGCCAGCAGGATCGTGTAGCCGTCCGGGTTCGCCTTGGCGACGAAGCTGGCCGCGATCTGTTCGGTGGCACCCGGCTTGTTCTCGACGACCACGGGCTGCTTGAGGCGTTGCGACAGCTGCTGCCCGATCAGGCGCGACACCGTGTCGGACGCGCCGCCCGGCGGATAGGGAACCACGATGCGGATGGGCTTGTCCGGGTAGTCCCCTGCGAACGCCGGCCCTGCCATTGCCAGTGAGAGGGCACACGCAACACGTATCAAGGCAATCTTCATGTCAGCATCCAATCAAGAGAGTGAAAAATTCGTCGTCCGGACCGCCCTGCAAGATCACTGGGGCGTGATCTTGGCGGCCTTCACGAGGCGCGCGTAGCTGTCCGCGTCCTTGCGCATGAACTCCCGGAAGGCTTCGGGCGAGTCCCCGACCGGAATGAGGGAGGTCTCCTCGAGCTGCCTACGCAACTCGCCGCGCAGCGCGGTCTTGATCGCGGCGTTGAGCCTGTCGATCACGGCCTGGGGTGTGCCGGCCGGCGCGGCAATGCCGGTCCAGGTGACGACCTCGAAGTCGGGCAGCCCCGCTTCCTTCATCGTGGGAACGTCCGGAAGCAGCGGCGAGCGCTGTCGGCTGGTGATGGCCAGCGCACGCAGCTTGCCGCTCCTGGCGTAAGGCAAGGCCGTCGGCGAGGTGTCGAACAGCATGTCGATCTGCCCGCCCATCAGATCCACGAGCGCCGGCGCGCCTCCCTTGTAGGGAACGTGCAGGAGCTCCACGCCGGCCTGCTGCATGAAGATCTCGGTAGAGAAGTGCTGGGCGGAACCGACGCTCGCGCTGCCGAAGCTCAGCTTTCCCGGGCGTGCCTTGGCCAGCGCGATCAACTCGTTGACGCTGCGCACGGGCGACTGCTGGCCCACGACCAGGATGTTGGGCTGATCGACGATCCGCATGATGGGCGCAAAGGCCTGCAGCGGATCGAATGGCGGATTGGCATACAGGAACTGGTTGGCGGCAAAGACACCGGCGCTGCCGACCAGCAGCGTGTAGCCATCCGGCGGCGCCTTGGCGACGTAGGCGGCACCGACGTTGCCGGAGGCACCCGGCTTGTTGTCGACCACGAAGGGCTGCTTCAGCGCGTCCTGCAGGCTCTTGCCGACCAGGCGCGCGACCAGATCCACGCTGCCGCCCGGAGGAAACGGGACGATCAGGCGCACCGGCTTGTGCGGGTAGTCCTGGGCGGCCGCGCACGGAACGACGAATGCCAGCAGGACGGCAGCCAGCTTGCTAAGCATTGCGCACCTCCTGCGACGGAATTCGAGACGGATGCAGTGCGGCGGCGACATCGGCAGCGACACCCAGCAGTGCGTGATCGCATCCCGCGCGCCCGACCAGTTGCAGCCCGATGGGCCGTGCGTCGTCGTCCTCACCCGCGGGAAGCGAGATACCGCACAGCGCGAGCAGGTTGACCGGGCGGGTGAAGTGGACCGGCGCCACGTTGTGGTCGACGTCCTCGAGGCGCGGCGCGGTCATCGCCGTGACGGGCATGGCGACGGCGGACAGCCCGAGCCTGTCCATCTCGCCGGCGAACTCCTGCTGCCAGCGCGACGCGGTGGTTTGGGCCTGCAGGTACTGCACGGCCGTGGTCGCCCGGGCGGCGACAAGCCGCGACCGCACCGACGGATCCATCGGTGCGTCCGGGTCGTCCAGGAACCGGTTGTTCACCCAGGCGCCTTCGGCGATCATGATGGCATTGGTGGGTTCCTTGAACGCCGCCAGCGGCGCCGGAAACCGGAATGGCACCAGGCTGAAACCCGCCTGCTCGAGCCTTTGCAGGCACTGTGCCTGGCATCGCGCGACGGCCGGCGCGAGCGGCGCGAGTTCATCCGCCTCCAGGACGCCGATCCGCTGGCGGGCGTCCGCGCCCGAACCGGGCGCGCCGGCGAGCGCCTCGAAGCACAGCCGGGCATCCTGCACCGACGACGCGAGCAGGCCCACGCTGTCCAGGCTCTCGCTGAGCGCATAGACGCCCTCGCGCGGCAGCGCATCGATGGTGGGCTTGAAGCCCACGATGCCGCAGAAGGCCGCGGGTACGCGAACCGAGCCGCCGGTGTCGGAGCCGATCGCCCACGGCACCAGGTGGGCTGCCACGGCCACGGCCGATCCGCTGCTGGAGCCGCCTGCCACCAGCGTGTCCATGGCGCGGCCGGCCGGATTGCGTGGCGTGCCCATGTGCGTATTGGTGCCCCAGGCGCCCAGCGCGAACTGCACCATGTGGGTCTTGCCGACGATGACGCCGCCGGCGTCGGCAATGCGCCGAACGATGGCTGCGTCCTGTTGCGCGATGTTGGCCGACAGCAGCGGTGAGCCCGCCGTCGTGGGCTTGCCCTGGATGTTCACCAGGTCCTTCAGCGCCAACGGAATGCCGTGCAGCAGGCCGCGGTCGTGGCCTGCGCGAAGTTCCTCGTCTGCGAGGGCCGCCGCCGCCAAGGCCTCTTCTTCGTAGACCGCCAGGAAGCTCTTGAAGACAGCGTCGTGCGCTGCGATGCGGCGAAGGCACTCCCGCGTGAGGATCACCGAACTCGTCTCTCCGGTTCGCAAGGCACGGGACAGTTCCGCCATCGGTGCGAAGGCGGGCGGCCTGGTCTGATGGGCGCTCGTCATGCCGCTGCCTCCTGGAAAACAAGGCGCGTGTCCAGCACGTCGGAATAGGACTCGCCGGCGCGCAGCCGTGACAGCGTCTGCTGCTCCGCCTGTTGCAGCAAGATCGCCTTCCGGGCCAAGGCCCACGCCTCGTCGGGCCGCATCACCAGAACGCCGTTTTCGTCAGCCAGCACGGCATCGCCGGGATGCACGCGCACGCCCCCGCAGTCCACTGGCCGGCAGAAGCTGCCCGCGTGCCCGCTGGCGCGGGTGGTGCGGGCGCTCAGGCCGCGGGCCCACACCGGCACGCCGAGCTCGCGCAGCTCCGCAATGTCCGTGACGCAGCCATCGACCACCACGCCTGCGACACCGCGAAGGCGCGCCGCGAGCATGCTGGCGCCTCCCATGCACGCGATCGTCTCGTCGCCCGCGCGGTCGACGAACAGGAAATCGCCGGCCCGCAGTTGTCCCAGCGCGTGATGCAGGATGGATCCGTCCGAGCCCTCGCAACGCACGGTGACGGCAGTGCCGACGCTGCGCGCCACCGCAGCCATGGCCTTGATCCGCCCATGCAGGAAGCCGCGATCATGAAAGTGGCCGATGGTGGCCGGCTCGGCCTCCTTCAGCAGGGCCAGCAGTTGCAGCGTGCATGGCGGCGGCAACTCTCCTCGTTCGATGGCAGTCATTTCGGATATCGTCGTTGTGAATGACGGCAATCGTAGGCAGCCGCTCCCGGCACCGATACTGATCAATTCTCACGATGGTTGATTCGAGTTCTTTATCAACGAGGTTCACCCTCCACCAGCTGGAAGCTTTCGTGTGGACCGCGCGTCTCGGCACGGTGCATGCAGCGGCGCGCCACCTGCATCTCACCCAGCCGGCGATCTCGCACCGCATCCGCGACCTGGAGGAGGAACTGGGTATCCAGCTGTTCGAACGCCAGAGCCAGCGCCTGCTGGTGACAGAGCTGGGACGCAACGTGCTGGTCTATGCGGAGCGCGTGCTGGCGTCGGCGCAGGACATGGCGCGGCTCGATCTGCGGCGCACCATCACCGGCCTGGTGCGCATGGGAGTGGACGAGTCCTGCGCGATCATCGGGATGCCGCAGATCCTCAAGGACATCAAGGACTGTTATCCGGCGCTTCGCGTGGACCTGACGGTGGGCGGAGGCGCCCAGCTGCTTCAGAAGATCAACAACCACGAACTGGACATGGCGCTGCACACGGGGCAAAGCAGCCAGCCCGACGTGACAAGCCAGTTCATCGGACTGACCGAACACCAGTGGGTGGCGGCCCACGACCTGATGATGCCCGACGAAGACTTTTTGCCGGCCCACGCCTTGAACCACCGCATCGTCTGCAATGCGCCGCCGTCGACCCTGCATGAATCGGCATCGCGCTGGCTGGCCTCGGACGGCTATTCGTTCGAGGAGTACAGCAGTTGCAACTCGCTCTCGCTCATGGTGGCGTTGGTCGCCTCCGGCCATGCGATTGCCATGCTGCCAGCATCGATCACGCGCCGGCAGGTCGCCGAAAAATCCCTGCAAATTTTGCGCGCCAAGCCGGCGGTGCCGAACGTGCCCTACTACTTTTCGTACCTGGCGCACCACCGCAGCGACACGACGGCGCGCATCCTGGACATCGTGCTGCGCAGCCTGCAGGACGCCGGGTTCTTCCAGGCCGACGGAGCGTCCCGGGACAGCGGCTGAGAAAGCCTTGAGAACGACTGTCGGGTTCTGATGTGTCGGCAGGTTGCTCGGCCGCGGTGGAGCATCGCCTCCTTCCATAGGCTCAACCTATGGATCAATCGGGATTTCGCATTTTTCAACGCGGGCTCGCATTCCCAGAATGGCGGAACGGTGGCAACACCATCCCTCTGTCTTCAGGAAAAGTACCCCGCTCATGTCGGACCGCGATAGCACGCCAGGCGCCTGGCACCTGCCGCCCAGCGCCTACCTCGCCGGGCGCAAGCCCGCCTTCGGCCTGCCCGGGCGGCCGGAGTCGCTCTACGTCACGATGCGCGACGGCTGCCGCATTGCGCTCGACTACTACCTGCCCCAGGCGAGCAACGGCGCGCAGCCGCCCGCCCGCCTGCCCACCATCGTCATCTTCACGCCCTACTACCGGCGCTTCGTGACCACCGACCCCACGGTGGAGGCCAGCCCCAACTGCGGCCGCTACCGCGACTTCTTCGTGCCGCATGGCTACGCGGTGGTGGTGGTGGACGTGCGGGGCACCGGCGCGAGTTTTGGCACGCGCGACGCATTGCGCTCGCCGAAGGAGCGCGACGACTACCACGAGATCGCCGAGTGGATCGTGCAGCAGCCCTGGAGCGACGGGCGCATCGGCTCGACCGGCATTTCGTACCTGGGCGCGGCGGCGGTGTTCCTCGCAAGCACGCGGCACCCCGCCGTCAAGGCCATCGCACCGCTGTTCGCCGTGACCGACATCTACACCGACCAGCTCTACGTGGGCGGCGTGCTCTCGACCATCTGGACCGGCCGCTACGACGAACTGATGGTCGCGCTCGACCAGGACGACCGCCCGGCCCTTGCCAAGTTCGCGTACTACGGCAACCCGCTGTTCGCGGGGCCGCAGCCGGTGGACGCCGATGCCGATGGCCGGCTGCTGGCCCAGGCGCTGCACCAGCACCGCAGCAACTGCCGGCTGAACGACATGGCGCGCGAGCTTCCGTTCCGGCACGACGCAACGCTGCACGACCCCGCATTGACGCTGGACGTGTGCAGCCCCGGCCACTACGCGCGCCAGATTCCCGAGGACGTGGCGATCTACTCCGTCTCGGGCTGGTACGACGGTGCCGGCTACAGCAACTCGGCGATCACGCGCTTCCTGACGCTGCCCAGGCACCAGCACCGCCTGCTGCTCGGCCCCTGGGACCATGGTGCGCGCAGCAACGTCTCGCCCTGGCGCGAGCAGACCGGCTCGGACTTTCCGCTGCTGGCCGAAGTGCTGCGCTTCTTCGACCATCACCTGCGCGGCATCGATACCGGGCTCGACAGGGAGCAGCCGGTGCACTACTTCACCATCCACGACGAGAAGTGGCAGGCCGCCGATGCATGGCCGCCAGTCGCGGGAACCTGCCGCGTCCATCCCGATGCGAACGGCGTGCTGGCGCTGCACGCACCCGCCCCGGGCCGCGACAGCTACCAGGTCGACTTCTCCGTCTCGACCGGCCGCCAGACGCGGCTGGAACGGCTGGGTGCCGTCGGCATCGAGCACTACTACCCCGACTGGACCGAGCGCCAGGCGCGATACCTGCACTACACCAGCGCACCGCTGGCTGCATCCGCCGAATTGACGGGCCATGTGAGCGCGAGCCTGCTGCTCGCATCGTCGGAGACCGACGCGGCCGTCTACGTCTATCTGAGCGAAGTGCTGGCCGACGGCAGCTGCCGCTACGTCACCGAAGGCCTGCTGCGGGCCTTGCACCGCGAAGGCCTGTCGCATTCGCCGGACTACGTGGCGAGCTGGCCCGTGAACACCTGCGACCGTGCCTCGGCCCGGCTGCTGGTGCCCCACGAGCCCGCGCGCCTGAACTTCGCGCTGCTGCCGGTCTCGTGGACTTTTGCGGCGGGCAGCCGCATACGGCTGTCGATCGGCGGCAGCGACGAAGGCCACGGCCCGCAGGTGCCGCACGGGCGGCCGCCGCGCCTGGAGATCCTTCGCGGCGCCGACGCCAGCTGGTTCGATCTTCCGCTGCGCGGCGCGCTGCGCTAAGCACTTCGCTCTCCCGTTCTTCCTTCAACATGCCAAGAGAGAGGCACGCCATGCCCCCCGTCACCCGTCGCTCGTTCGTTTCCATGCTGGCACTGGCCGGCACGCCGCTCCTATCCGTGCCTCTCGCGGCGCAGGCCCAATCGCCCTGGCCCGTACGGCCGGTCAAGCTCGTGGTGCCGCAGGGCGCGGGTTCGGGATCGGACGTGATCGCGCGCCTGCTCAGCGACCGGCTCGCCCAGCAGCTGGGCCAGGCGGTGGTGGTGGAGAACAATCCGGCGGCCAACGGCCTCGTGGCCCTGGGCGCCGTGGCCAAGGCGCCCGCCGACGGCTACACGCTGGTGCTCGCGGGCGTGTCGCAGATCGCCTTCAACCCAGCCCTGTACAAGAGCCTGCCCTACGATCCGCTGAAGGACTTCACCTTTCTTGCGCCCGTGGCCGATACGCCCTTCGTGCTGGTGACGAGCAACAAGAGCGGCATCAAGACCTTCGCGCAGTTTCTCGAGCAGGCGAAGACGAAGAACGGCGAACTGACCTTCGGCAGCGCCGGCATCGGCAACTCCACCCACATCGCGATGGAACTGATCGCCGCGACCGCGGGCGTCAAGCTGATGCACGTGCCCTACAAGGGCTCGGCCGCGGCGCTCACGGGCGTGCTGGCGGGCGAGGTCGACGCCATGGTGAGCGTCGTCGGCCCGGCGCTGCCGCAGGTGCAGTCGGGCAAGGTGCAGGCGGTGGCGGTGCTCGGCGCCAGCCGCGTGCCGCAGTGGCCCCAGGTGCCGACGGTGAAGGAGGCGGGACTGAACGTGCCGCCGATGCCCGGCTGGTACGCGATTGCCGGCCCGGCGCGCCTGGATCCGAAGGTCGTTGCCACCTTCAACGCCGCGCTGCAGAAGGTGATGGCGGATCCGGCCGTCAAGGCCCGGCTGGCCGACCTCTCGCTGCCGGCCATGAGCGGCGGCGAAGCGGATATCCGCCGCCGCGCGATCGATGACCAGGCTTTCTGGAGTGCCTTCATCACCAGGAACAACATCCGCGTGGAATGAGCATGAGGTGCTCGCGAAGGAGCGCACCGCCCTAGCCTGCGTCGCTGAACCGCCGCACGCCCTTCCAGCGCTTGCTTGCGATCTCCTCGTCGATCACTTGCAGCAGCAGTTCGCGCACGCATTGCACGGCGGGACTGTGCGCCGCCGGGGCCGACAGGCTCAGCGACAGCTCGCGCAGCAGCGGCCGTCCCTTGATGGGAACGCCGCGCACGCGGCCATGCTGCTGCGCCAGCGCAAAGGCCGCGGTCGGCAGCACCGTGGCACCGAGCCCGCGCTCGACGGCCAGGATCAGGATTTCCACTGCGCTGGTTTCGGCCACCAGGCGGAATTTCAGTTGGCGATCGCGCAGCAGCCGCTCGGTGGCCACGCGCACCGAATTCGGATGCGTGGGCAGCAGCAGCGGCAGCTTGGCAAAGGCCTCGATGCCGAAGGCGCGCGGTGCTTTTTGCGACGAGGCCACCACCACGAACAGTTCTTCCTCCAGGATCGGCTCGATGCGCAGGCGCGAATCGGCCCGGGCATCCATCGTGACCGCCAGCGCCAGCCGGTCGGCCGCCACCTGCCCCGTCAAGTCCCCGCTGGAGGCCTCCACCATTTCCAGTTCGATCAGCGGATAGCGCTCCTGCAGCCGCGCCAGCAGCGGCGCGGCCAGGATGCGCGAGGTGCTGGTCGGGAACCCGATGGCCACCCGGCCCGAAGGCGATTCGCTCTCCTGCCGGATGGCCGAGCGGGTGTCTTCGAACTGCCGCAGGATCGTCTTCGCATGGCGATAGAGCAGCTCGCCGATGGCCGTGGCCCGCGTGCCGTGAACACTGCGTTCCAGCAAGGTGACGCCGAGCTCCGACTCCAGATTGGCCATGTGCTGGCTCAAGGAAGGCTGGGCGATGAAAAGCGCCTCCGCCGCGGTCGTGATGTTCTTGAGCTCGACGACCTTGACGAAATAGCGCAGCTGACGGATGTCCATGCTCATTCCTTCCTTGAAGACAGCGGGACACTCGCACTCGAAGCCACGGTGGCCAGCCGAGCGGTCAGCGTCTCGGCCTGTTCGGCAAACTTCTTCGGGTTTGTCTTTTGCAGCTGCGCCAGGTTGTGGAGCTTCCATCGCACGCCCGGGAGATCTTCCAGATGCCCGATGCCTGGCAGCGCGCACTCGGGTGCGCCGGCGACCAGCGATCGCAGGAAGCGCCGCTCATCGTCGTCGAGCCCCTGCTGGATCTCACGCGTGAGGCGCTCCCGGGCCGCGAGCAGTGCGTCGAGCGGCACCGGCTCGGCCGTCATGCCCTGGAAGTTGTGCTCGAAGTCGTGCCGGATGTCGCGCAGCGGCGGAAACAGCACTTCGTGCACCGGCCGGTTGCTGCTGGCCAGGTAGACCACGAAGGCGCGGCGGATGCCGGGTGTGATGCCTTCATGCGCAAAGAGCTGCATCACGTCGAACAGGTCGCGCGGATGCTGGCGGTCCAGCGTCGCCACCAGCTTGCCGCCGTACACGTCCTCCAGCGACACCACCGGAATCTCCAGGTCAGCCATCAAGATGTCACGCGCGGCCGGCGTGAGCGCGGCTCGGCGCACCGGCCGCACGGTGCCCCGCATCACGAAGTTGACTTCGATCTTCACCTGAACCGAGCCGCGGCGCACCAGCAGCTTGGTTTCGCCTGCCAGCGCTGCCGGGGCGTGCGTCTGGAAGCCTCGCCTCTTCAAGCGCTCAGACGCTTGGCGAATAGCTTCGTTGAAGCGCGCCAGCGCCGCGTCGCGCGGCAGCGTGTGATCGGGGAATACCAGATCCAGGTCCACCGACAGGCGCGGCATGTCGCGCACGAACAGATTGATCGCGGTGCCACCCTTCAGGGCGAAGGTGTCGTCCGCAAAGACGAGCGGCGCCACCTGTATCAACAGGCGCGCGGTCTCCAGATAGGCGGGGTTCATGGCTTGAGCACCAACAGGCCGTCGGCCGAACGGGACACCCAGGGCCGGCCGCTGCCCGTTGGCAGCGTGGCTGGATCGAGCTTGGCCGCCCAGGGCACAGAGGCCTCGCGGCCGAGCTGCAGGCACAACCGTACGGTCTTGACGCTCGTGCACCGCCGCAGCAGCTCGCCCAGCACATTGGCGCGCAGGCTGTAGGTGCTCTCCACAAGTTCGCGGGCTTCCTGCAGCGGCTGGCGTACGCCTACCTCGCTCAGCAACTCCAACAAGGCGCGCTCCGGTTCAGCCACCTGCGCCGCCCCGTCGCGCTTCTCGAAAGGGCCGGCGTGCAGCAAGGCGCCCGGTTGTTCGTCGAACAGCCGCTTGCGGTGGTACTCGGCCGGAAAGCGCCCAGTGAACCAGTCCGGCAGGTGCCCCGCCGCCCAACCATAAAGCTGAAGTACTGGCTGCTGCGCCACATACTGGCGCACGCCGTACCAGTCCAGCGCCGACTTGCCGCCCACGTGCAAGCCCGCCAGCTGTCGCTGCAGCAGAAGGAGGCTCGGATGCAGGGCCAGGGTGTCGTTGGGACGACAGAACACGCCGCGTGTCAGACGCGTGAGCCAGCCGGCGCGCACATAGTGCACGGCCAGGTCCGCGGAGATCCCCAGGGCCGCCAAGTCTTCTGAGGTCAGTGGAATTCCAGGGACCAGGCGGGTATAGAGCGCGTTTAGTTTGCTCTTTCCAATCGTAGCCATACTGCGATTCAAGCACTTTTTTCAAGTAATGGCAAACTTGAAATATCTGTCCAGATCGTAGTCTGCCTACGATATAGGTAACTTATATAAAATCAACCCATGGCGCGAGCGGCGTCTTCATGCCATAAAGCCGCACAGTGAGAACTTCAAGACACAGCACGCTGCGCGCCGGCCTTGCCGCGGTTGCGGCGCTCGCCGTGCTGGCGGCTCTGGCCGGCATTGCCTACGAGCAGATCGGTCGTTACCGCGCGGTACGAGACTTCCCGGCGCCCGGGAAGATGGTCGACGTCGGCGCCGGACGCCGCATCCAGCTCGACTGCCGCGGCACCGGCTCGCCCACCGTGGTGTTCGAAGCGGGCCTGAGCGTGGACGGATCGCTGAGCTGGTCGGCCGTGCAGCCGAAGGTCGCGGCGCACACGCGCACATGCGCCTACAGCCGTGCGGGGCTGATGTGGAGCGATCCTTCGAACACGCCGCCGGGCGCAGCGCAGGCGGTGCACGACCTGCATGCCGTGCTGGCCAAGTCGGGCGAACGCGGCCCCTTCGTGCTGGCCGGCCAATCGCTGGGCGGGCTCTACGCGCTGGGCTTCACGCATCGCTTCGGCGCCGAGGTCGCGGGGCTGGTGCTGGTCGATCCGTCGCATCCGGAGCAGGTCGAGCGCGTGGCGCATTTCATGACCGAATCGCGCTCGATGCGCTCGCGCATCGGCATTGCGCTGGCACCGTTCGGCGTGCTGCGCGCGGCCGCGCCGGTGCTGCTGCCGGAGAGCCCGCACCACAGCGCACAGGACATGCAGGCGGTCCGCGCCTTCGCGCCCAAGTCGCTGCGCACGCAGCTCGCCGAAAGCGATGCGGTCGACGCCTCGCTGGCCGAAGCCATGGACTTCCAGCACCTGGGCGATCGTCCGCTGGTGGTGCTGACCGCAATGGCGCCATACACCGCCGCGGAACTGCGCGGAATGAAGCTCACGCCCGAGCAGGGCCGGCAGGTCCAGGCCATCTGGCAGCACATGCACGGGGAAATGGCGGCGTGGTCCTCGCGCGGCAGGCAGCTGCTGGTGGCGGGCGCCGGGCACGACATCCAGTTCGACGAGCCGCAGGCGGTGGTGGACGCCGTGCTGTCGGTGGTCGACGCCGTGCGTGCGCAGCGCCGCTGACGGCATCGCGGCAACGGGCGCGTTCGCCTCACCACATCTTCGGCTGGCCGACCCGCGCCGGTTTCAGGGCCGCGGGTGCGTGGCCGTACGCTTTTGAAAAGGCTCTGGAGAAAGCCTCGGCGCTGCCGAACCCGGTGCGGCGGGCCGCGAGCTTGACCGGGTCGCCGGCCATCAGATAGCGGCGCGCCAGCGTCAGGCGCCATGCGCCAAGGTAGGCCATGGGCGTGGTGCCGACGATCGTGCGGAAGGTCGACATGAAGGTGCTCCTGGACATGGCCGACCGGCTCGCCAGGTCGTCGACGGTCCACTGCCGCGACGGCATGTCGTGGATCGACACCACGGCCCGGTGCAGCGAAGGATGCGCGAGCGCGGCGAACAGGCCCGGCTTCTGCGTGCCCGCATCGATCGCGCTCCGGAGCGCCATCAGCACCAGCACCTCGGCGAGCCGGTTCAGCGCCGCGCTGCGGCCGCAGCGGCTCCCCGCCGCTTCCGCCATGAAGGCTGCGGCGGTGGCCTGCAGCGACGGCGAGCCGTCCAGCGGCACCGAGACCTCCTCGGGCATCGCGCTCATCAGCGGATTGGCCTCGTTGTCGAAATCGACGCTGGCCGCGATGCGCGCATCGGGCGGCAGTTCGGAAAAGCCGCCGGGCCGGAAGACCACCCGGCCTGCGCTGCCGTCTTCCGGGCCCGCGAGCAGCAGGGCCGGCGTGCCGGGCTCGCCCGGTGCAAGCACCGCCACGCGCAGCTTGAACACCTCGACGAAGGCGGCGAGCCGGTCCATCTTGGGTGGATTCGGACTTTGAGTCATGAAAGTCGGACGTTTCATGGCGCCGAGCATGAGATCTTTGGGCCTTGTTTGCAACCCTCCGCTTTATTCAAGGAGCAACCCCCATGCTGATTCCACGCCAACAAGCCCCGGACCTGAGCGTCGACACCCTCGGCGCCGGCCGCTTCCGGCTGATCGACGAAAAGCCCGAGCGCATGACGCTGGTGTGCTTCTACCGTGGGCTGCATTGCCCGATCTGCGCCAGCTACCTGAAGGAACTCGAGCGGCTGACGCCGGCCTTCGCTGAGCGCGGCGTGGCCACCATCGCGATCAGTTCCGACGATGAGGCGCGTGCCCGCGCCATGGCCGACAAGATCGGCGCGGCCAAGCTGCGCATCGGCCATGGCCTGTCGCTCGCGGACGCCGGGAAGTGGGGCCTGTACATCTCGGCGAGCCGGGGCAAGACCTCCATCGGCATCGACGAGCCGGCGCTGTTTTCCGAGCCCGGCCTGTTCCTCATCAGGCCCGACAACACGGTCTACTACCTGTCCGTGCAATCGATGCCCTTCGTGCGGCCCAACTTCGCCGAGATGGTGCAGGCGCTGGACTTCGTCATCAAGAACGACTACCCGGCGCGCGGCGAGCAACTGCTGGAGCAGCCGGCGGCCTGAGGCGGCACGAAGGTTGCGTAAACTGGCCCGCACCCATGAACCGCGAGCCAGACTTCCTCGAACATCTGCGGGCCGAACTCTCGAGCGGCCGCACCTGGCTCGACCGCGCCATCGTGCTGGGCTATGCGATTGCGGCCGGGCTCTTCGTGGTGGGCTTCACGCTTGCGAGCGATTGGGTGTTCGGCGCGTTCCAGCGCTTCCACCGCGCGTGGCCCTGGGCCGTGCTGCTGACCACGCCGCTGCTCACCGCCGCCATCGCGTGGTTCACGCTGCGCTTCTTCCCGGGCGCTGGAGGCTCGGGCATTCCGCAGATCAAGGCGGCGCTGCACGCCACGCTGCCGGAGGAACGGCGCTTCAGCTTCGCATCGCTGCGCCTCACGGTCGCCAAGATCGGGCTCGGCGCGGCGGGCTTCGCGGCGGGGCTTTCGATCGGGCGCGAAGGGCCTTCGGTGCAGGTGGCGGCCGGGGTGATGCAGCATGCGCGGCGCTGGCTGTCGCCGCGCACCACCATCGACGGGCGCGCGCTGCTGGTGGCCGGCGGCGCGGCGGGCATCGCGGCCGCCTTCAATGCGCCGCTCGCGGGCGTGGTGTTCGCGATCGAGGAGCTCTCGGGCCGCCTGGAGGCGCGTTCCAGCGGCCTGATCATCACCGCCATCGTGCTGGCGGGCCTGGTGGCCGTCTCGGTGTTCGGCAACAGCAGCTATTTCGGCGTGATCCGCGTGCCGCGGCTCGGGTGGGATGCGCTCGGGCCGGGCCTCTTGGTCACCTTGCTCAGCGGCGCGGCGGGCGGCCTGTTCGCGCGCCTGCTGATCGCCTCGCTCACGGGCGCGCCGGGGCGCCTCAACCGCTGGCGCGCGCGCTTTCCGGTGCGCTTCGCGGCTGCCTGCGGCCTGGCCGTGGCCATCATCGGGCTCGTCACCGGCGGTGTCACCTTCGGCGCCGGGTCGGAGGCCGTGAAGCAGATGCTGCAGGGGCATGACGAACTCACGCCGCTCAACACCGTGCTCAAGTTCGTCGCCACCTGGCTCACGGCCTGGAGCGGCGTGCCGGGCGGCATCTTCGCGCCTTCGCTGTCCATCGGCGCGGGCATCGGCGACGCGGTGGCCGCGCTGGCCAGCCGCGATCTCGGCCCTGCGCTGATCGCGATGGGCATGGCCGGCTTCCTGGCTGCGGTCACGCAGGCGCCGCTCACCGCCTTCATCATCGTGATGGAAATGGTCGATGGCCATTCGATGGTGCTGAGCCTGATGGCGGCTGCCATGCTGTCCAGCCTGGTCTCGCGCATGATCAGCCGGCCGCTGTACGACACGCTGGCCGAGCACATGGTGTGGCGCGCCGTGGGCTCGATGCTGCCCACGGATGCCGCGGCAGTCACGCCCGCCGCCAGGACAACGCCGACGCCGTGACCAGGCAGAGCGCGAGGAACACGATGGCCGCGTTCACCGCATGCGAGTACTCCCAGTGGCGCCGCAGGATCTCCCAGTTGGCCGGGACGCTGGTCCAGTTGTGCGTGGCCTGGTTGCCCGGCAAGGTCCATGCCACGAAGATCGCGAACATTGCCGCGATGCAGGCCGCGGCACCGAGCGCGAGCCAGAACGGCAGGGGCTGCGAGCGGACGACGACCGCAAGGGCGATGTTCACCACCAGCGCCGCCACCCACAGCGAGCCGAGCACGGCCCAGCCGCGGTAGATGCCCTGCACCAGAAAATACTCCGGCTGGCCGAGGCCGATCTTGTTCGGGAGCGCCGCCAGGTGGGCGCCCGAGGGAATCAGCGCGAGAGCGCCGATCGCAATGGCCAGGAACTGAACGATCCTCGTGCCCATGGCAAGCCCGTCGAGCTAGGCGGCCGACTGCACGAACGGCCTGGCCTTCTCCAGGAAGACCTGGTGCCTCGCGTCGAGCTCTTCGATGTCTCGTTGCAGTTCGGCCTTGTCGTACGGCTCGCCGGCGGCAATGGCCGTCATCCAGCGGTCGAACTTGTCGCGCTCCGCGCGCCAGGCATCGTATGCAGTGCGGAGCTCGTCCCATTGAATGGTCATGCGAAGGCCTGCTCGATCTTCAGCACGCCGTCCTCCAGCCTGGCGACGGCGGTCTTGTCGTCCACCTCGCTGCCGAGCGTGAAGCCGCTATTCGTTCCATGCGGGTCAGGGCATTCATGATGATGATCTCCCGTCAAGTGTGGTGGCGAAACACGTCGCCTCCGCGCAGGCACGGCGACGCTCCAAGCCTATGTTCGGCCGTTGGCAAACCCCTGCCGCGTGCGAAGGAATTCGGGCGCGCCGCAACGACAGTTGCCGCGGCTGCCATCCATCGACGATGTCCGACAGACGGCCCTTGCGGCCCGCGCAAAGTAGTGAAAAGTCGTCCATCCACACACTAGGAACAGGAGCACCACCATGCGCGATTTCGTTTCCTTCGCAGCCGGCGTGGCTGCAGGCACTGTGGCCATGTACTACCTCGATCACCAGAGCGGCCCGCGGCGCCGGGCGCTCGCGCGCGACAAGGCCATTGCGGCCGGGCATGAGGCCGCGGACATGGCCGAATCCGCAGGCAAGAGAGCGGCGGACCACCTGAAGGGATACATGGCCACCGGCCGGCTCGATCGCACCGGAGGCGGCGAACCCGAGACCGACTCCCAACTGCACGAGCGCATCCGCGCACGGCTCGGACGGGTCGTGAGCCATCCGAGGTCGATCGAGGTGGAAGTCGACCGGGGCAGCGTCCACCTGCGGGGCCACATCCTGACCCGGGAGCTGGACGACCTGCTCTACGAGCTGAAGCAGATGCGGGGCGTGCAGGCGGTGACCAACGAACTCAGCTGCCACGACACGGCCGAGGGAATCTCCGAGTTGCAGGGCCGCACCGAGCCCGCCGGGCGCCCGCTGCATTGAGCCGTCTCAGGCGTGGGCCCGCGCATCCGCGAACAGCCGGACCATCTCGCGGTCGAAGGCCGGCAGGTCCTGCGGCTTGCGGCTGGTGATGAGGTTGCCGTCGACCACCACTTCGCGGTCCACCCACTTGGCGCCGGCATTCGTGAGGTCGCTGCGCAGCGAGGGCCACGAGGTCATCGTGCGGCCGCGCACCGCGTCGGCCTCGATCAGCGTCCACGGTCCGTGGCAGATCGCGGCCACCGGCTTGCCGGCCTTGAAGAAATCGCGCACGAAGGCGATGGCCTCCTCGTTGATGCGCAGCACATCGGGGTTCATGACTCCGCCGGGCAGCACGAGCGCATCGAACTCGTGCGCGGCGGCCTGCGGCAGCGGTATGTCGACGTTGAATTCATCGGCTGGCTTGTGGTGCTTCCAGCCGCGCACGGTGTTGTCCTTCGGCGAGACGATCTTGGTGGCGGCGCCGGCCGCATCGAGCGCCTTGCGCGGCTCCGTCATCTCGGCTTGCTCGAAGCCGTCGGCCACGAGAATGGCGACCTTGGCGCCATCGAGTTGGGTCTTGCTCATTGGGGAAATCCTTTCGGCCGTGTTTGCAAGAGAGAGAAAGAGAAAGAAAGGCAGCGGCCGGCCGCTGCGCTTCAAAGGGGGACGTGGTGCGCCTTTCATGCCATGCGCCTTGCCCACGAGCCACGCTCATTGGCGTTTGCGCCGGCCTGTCCGGCCCCGTTCTCGTCGTGCTCGCTCGATTCCACATGAGCACCGTCGGAGCCCCGGAGGGGCGCACCACATCCAACTCCAGACTGCGCCGCCGCATCGCCCACTTCTGTCAGAGGGATGCGGAAGCGCTGTAGGAAATCGCCAACCTCGGCGCGGGCGCCAGTGCTCAGGCGGGCTCCGAGATCTCGCACAGCGCTTCGGCCGCGGGTTCGGACTCGGTTTCCCTGACTGCAAGGTCGCCCAGCGCCACGATGCCCACCAGGCGCTTGTCGCGGCTGACGATCGGCAGCCGGCGGATCTGGTACTCGCCCATGATCGCGACAGCGCGTTCGACCGGTTCGTCCTCATAGGCCCAGCGGATCCGGTCGGACATCACCTCGCGCACCTTGGTGTCGGCGCCGCGGCCTTCGGCCACCGCGCGCACGGCAATGTCGCGGTCCGAGATGGAGCCGATCATCCGGTCGTTCGCGCCGACCGGCATCATGCCGAAGTCGCCGTCGCGCATCTGCCGCGCGGCCTCTGCAATGCTCGCATCGGGACTGATGACTTGCACGTCCCGGCTCATCACATCCTTGATCGTGTGCATGAGAAATCTCCTCTTCGGTTGAAAGGCCACGCGGCGGGTCCGGCCGAGGCGGCCGGCGCCGGGGCCTCGTGAACACTTTGCGAAAAATTGCCGCCTCCCCTCTGTAGGACTCGGCGCCCCACGCGCGTGATCGCCTGCATCGTCGAAGGCCTACATCGACGAGGTCGCGGCGCCCTACACCCGCGGCGCGCCAGCGGCCTAGAGTGAAATTTCAACTGCGGGAGATCCACCATGCCCGAGAAGAAAACCATCGAACGCGCCGAGCGCGACAAGCGCGAAGGCAAGGCGCCGACCACGCAGGCCGGCGAGTTCGTGCGCGAGGAAATCGAGCACATCCGCGAAGGCCGCCACGGGGCGCGTTCGCCCGAGCAGGCCATTGCAATCGGCTTGTCGAAGGCGCGCCGCGCGGGCGTCGACCTGCCCGTGCCCAAGAAGGGCACGGTCTCCGAGAAGACGCGGCGCAGCGCACAGCAGGCGCTGGAGGCCGGCGACAAGCCGGCTGCCAAGGTGTCGCGCAAGCGCTCGCGCGCGACCATCGGCGCCCTGCAGCACGAAAGCCAGGCCGCGGCGTCCAGGCCGGCGCTGGCCCGGCATGCCAAGGCGGCGTCCAAGGAGCGCACCGCGGCAGAGCGCTCGGCAGCGGCGCGCAAGGCGGCGCGTACCAAGAGTCCCGCCGAGCGTTCGCATGCCGCCCGCAAGGCAGCGCGCACGCGGGCCGCGCACAAGGCCGCCAAGTGAGGACAGGCAGCAAGATGACCATCGAATCCATCAACCCCGCGACCGGCGAGAAGCTCGAGGCCCATGCGGAAATGCCGCGTGCCGCGGTCGACGACATCATCGGCAAGACGCACGAGGCCTTCCTGGCCTGGCGCGGCACCTCGTTCGAGCAGCGCGCGCAGCACCTGCGCGAGGCGGCGAAGATCCTGCGCGCGAAGTCCGACACCTGGGGCCGGCTGATGGCGCACGAAATGGGCAAGCCGCTGCGCGACGGCATTGCCGAGGCGCAGAAGTGCGCGGCGTGCTGCGAATTCTTCGCCGACAACGCGGCGCGGCTGCTGGCGCGCGAGCCGGCCGATACCGAGGCGCGCACGAGTTTCGTCACCTTCAATCCACTGGGCGTGGTGCTGGCCGTGATGCCCTGGAACTTCCCGTTCTGGCAGGTGTTCCGGTTCGCCGCGCCTGCGCTGATGGCCGGCAATGCGGCGGTCCTCAAGCATGCGTCGAACGTGCCGGGCTGCGCGCTCGCGATCGAGCAGATCCTGCGCGAGGCCGGCATGCCCGAGCACCTGTTCCGCACGCTGCTGATCGGCAATGCGCAGGTCGATGCGGCCATCGGGCATCCGCTGGTGCGCGCGGTCACGCTGACCGGCAGCGGCCCGGCCGGAAGCGCGGTGGCGCGCAAGGCCGGCGAGATGCTGAAGAAGACGGTGCTCGAACTCGGCGGCAGCGATCCCTACCTGGTGCTGGAGGACGCCGACCTCGACCTGGCCGCCAGCGTGTGCACCAAGGGCCGGCTGGTCAACGGCGGCCAGAGCTGCATCGCCGCCAAGCGCTTCATCGTCGTCGAGCCGGTGCGGCGCGAATTCGAGCAGCGCTTCGTGCAGAAGATGAAGGCGGCGCGGCAAGGCGATCCGCTGGACATGGCGACGGAAATCGGCCCGCTCGCCCGGCACGACCTGCGCGACGCGCTGCACCGGCAGGTCGCGCAGAGCGTGCAGCGCGGCGCGCGCTGCCTGCTCGGCGGGCAGGTTCCCGAAGGCCCGGGCGCCTACTACCCGCCGACCGTGCTGACCGACGTCGCCAAGGGAATGCCCGCATACGACGAAGAGCTGTTCGGCCCCGTGGCCGCGGTCATTCCGGTGCGGGGCGAGGAAGAGGCCATCGCCGTCGCCAACGACTCGTCGTTCGGCCTGGGCGCCGCCGTCATCACGCGCGACCTGGCCCGCGCCGAGCGCATCGCGGCCGAGTCGATCGAGGCGGGCTGCGTGTTCGTCAACGAGGCCGTCCGCTCCGATCCGCGGCTGCCCTTCGGCGGCGTGAAGGACAGCGGCTACGGCCGCGAGCTGTCGGGCTACGGCATCAAGGAGTTCGTGAACATCAAGACGGTGTGGGTGGCTCAGGCCGGGCATCAGTGAACGCAGCGCTCAGCGGCCCAGCGGGGTCACGCGGGGCGCATGGCGCGGCAGCCATGCGATCCATGAGGGATACCACCGCAGCAGGTGAAAGACGACGAAGCTGCGCACCAGCCGCCAGCTGCTCCACTTGTCCAGGTCCGCGGCCCCGATCCGCTTGCAGTTGCGGTTCATGTGCTCGAGCCGCTCGGACAGCGCGCGATTGAACGCCGGGTCGTGCACGACCACGTTGGCCTCGAGATTGAGCGCCAGGCTCAGCGGGTCCAGGTTGCTCGAGCCCACGGTGCTCCAGCAGTCGTCGGTGAGCGCCACCTTGGCATGCATCGGCCGTTCGCAGTATTCGAAGATGCTCACGCCCGCCAGCAGCAGGTGGTGGTACAGCATGCGGGCCCCGATCCTGACGATCGGGATGTCCGGCTCGCCCTGCAGGATGAGGCGCACGTCGACGCCGCGCCGCGCCGCGTTGCGCATGTCCTGGATGAGGCGGTAGCCGGGAAAGAAGTAGGCATTGGCGATGACCACGCGCTGCCGTGCGCTGCGGATGGCCACGCGGTAGTGGCGCTCGATGTCGTTCGTGTGGCGCCAGTTGTCGCGGGTGACCAGGCACACTTCGGCTTCGCCGGCGCGCGCATGGCCGGTGGCGTGGCCGCTGCCTTCCTGCTGGCGCTCCGGCGGCGCGGGCCGATGGCTGCGCGCGCCTTGCTGCGCCTTCTTCTTGTCGGCGGCAACCGCACGCGCGGCGAAGCGATGGATCAGCTGCACGATCGGCCCGTTCAGTTCCACCGCATAGTCCTGCTTTGCCGTGGCGCCGAAGTCGAGCAGCTGATCGGCGGAGAAGTTGATGCCGCCCACGAAGGCGCAGGCATCGTCGACCACCACGATCTTGCGATGCATCCGGCGCAGCAGGTTCAGCCGCTGCCCCAGGATGCTGTGGCCCGGATCGAACACCCGGAGCCGGACGCCGGCCGCAGCCATCTCTTGGATGAAGGCCTCGGAGAGATCCGGTGAACCGAAGCCGTCGACCAGCAGGTCGATCCGGACGCCGCGCCTGGCCGCCTCGCACAGGCAGGCATGCAGTTGCGTGCCGACCTTGTCTTCATACAGGATGAAGGTCTCGATGAGCACCTCGCGCTGCGCGCGCCGCACCGCCTCGAACACGCGCGGAAAGAACTCCTCTCCGTTCTCCAGCAGCGAGACCCGGTTGCCCGGAACCCAGCGGGCACGGCCCAGGCCTCTGGCGGGAGAGTTCTTCATGGACGGCTGTCCGCACGCAGGCTCAGGGGGCCTGGTAGCCCAGGCAGTGCTCGAAAAAGGCGTCGAGCTCGGTGGACTTGTCGAACACCGCATCGGCGCCGAGCGCCAGGCAGCGGCGGCGCATCTCAGCGCTTGGATAGTTGGTGAGGACGATGACGTGCTGGTTGCTCGCGCGGCCCTGGCAGGAGCGGATGACCGTGAGGCCGGAACCTTCCTTGAGGAAGAGATCGATGACCGCGAGTTGCCAGGTGCCATGCTGCGCAAGCGCATCGATGGCGGCCTGGGCCGTCTCGGCGGTGGCCACCACACGGGCGCCGGCCAGCTCTTCGAGTGCGGGAATCAGGTTGTCCCGGATCGTCCGGCTGTCCTCGACAAGGATCGTAGTGAGCGGCATGCATACGCTTTCGGCGTCTGGAGGCTCTTGGGACATCGGAACGCAACCACCAATGCGGTCTTTGTACGGCCCGGCCCTGCTCGTCCTTGTAGGCAAGCTTCTCGACTTGGAGACGGTGCCCAGGAAGCGCGCCGCCGAAGCGCGCGCCGGGGCTTGCTCAGGACGCCTTGCGGTTGCTTTCGGTCTCCAGCGCTTCGGCGACCTTCTCGAGCAGATCGACCGATTTCGACAGCTTCTTCTCGATCTGGCCGGTCTGCTCGATCGCGCGGTCGAGGTCGTCGGTGCGCGTGTCCTCGGAGACGCCCTTGTCCAGCACCACGTGAACGACGGCGAGCTCGTCGGCGGCTTCTTCCACCGTTTTCTTCACCTGCTTGCTTTCGTCCAGCGCGCGTTCGACGGCGCGGCTGCTGCTGCTCTCGGGGGCGTTCAGGGCGGGCATTTGGGATCTCCTCGTGAGTGCACTTTCATCCTATACCCGTGAAGCCGAAGCGTCGACAAGATGGGGTAGCCCGCCTCATGCCTCCAGCGCCTCCAGCGGACCGAAGAATTCGTAGCGCAGCTGCTGCTTGGGCACGCCCAGCGCCAGGCCGCTCGCATACACCGCCTTCATGAAGGGCTTGGGGCCGAGGAAGTAGAGGTCGACGTCGCGGTCGGCCGGCAGTTGCTGCGCGAGCAGCTCGCGCGTGACGAAGCCGGTCGCATGCGGCCGGTCGGATTCGCGCGGCGCGTCGTAGACGTAGAGCGGCTTCACGTTGGCATGCCGGGCGGCCAGCGCATCGACGCGCGAGCGGAACGCATGGGCGCCGCCATGCCGCGCGGCGTGGATGAAGTGCACCGGCCGGCCGGTGTGCGCCATCGACTCGAGCATGCTCATGGCCGGCGTGATGCCCACGCCGCCTGTCACCAGCACCAGCGGCCGCACGCGCTCGCCGGCGGGCTGCAGCACGAAGTCGCCGCAAGGCGCCTGCACACGCAAGACGGTGCCGACCCCGGCCTTCTCGTGCAGCCAGTTGGAGGCGCGGCCGCCCTCTTCCTGCTTGACGCTGATGCGGTAGAAGGGCTTGCCCGGCGCATCGGACAGCGAATAGTTGCGCCGCAGCGGCTCGCCGTCGATGTTCAGCACCAGCGTGAGGTACTGGCCGGGCGAGAACGCGAGCAGCGGGCCGCCGTCGGTCGGCTCCAGGTAGAAGGAGGTGATGACGTCGCTCTCCTGCTCGCGGCGCGCCACGCGGAACTCGCGCTCGCCGCGCCAGCCGCCGGTCTGCGCGGCATTGGCGCGGTAGACCTCTTCCTCTGCGGCAATCAGCAGCGCCGCCAAAGATTGGTAGGCCTCGCCCCAGGCCGCGATGATCTCGTCGGTGGCGGCTTCGCCGAGCACGTCCTTGATGGCCTGCAGCAGGCAGCCGCCGACGATCGGGTAGTGCTCGGGCAGCACGCCCAGCGCGGCGTGCTTCTGGATGATGCGCGGCAGCGCGCCTGCAATCTCTTCGAGCCGGTCGATGTGCGTGGCATAGGCCAGCACCGCGCCCGCCAGTGCGCGGGCCTGGCTGCCGGCGGCCTGGTGCGCCTCGTTGAAGAAGGCCTTCACCTCCGGATGGCTCTCGAACATGATCCGGTAGAAGTGGCTGGTGATGGCCTCTCCGTGCGCCTGGAGCGCGGGAACGGTGGCTTTGACGATGGCGATGTTTTGCGGGGTCATCTGTGGCTTTCGGGGTCGGCAGTTGGGATGCTTTTCCTTCTCACGATCCGTGCCAGCTCCTGGCCCCCCGCAAGTGCCCGCCGCCGCTGGGGATTTGCGATACGTGGTCAAATTCGCAACAGGATCCATGTTGTATTTATGACCACAAACAGTGTCAATTCGACCACGGGCGAAGCGGCCGCGGCCACCGAGGCGCAGCGCTACCGCTCGCTCCTTGCCGCTGCGCGCGGCCTCGTGCGATGCGATGCCGCCGCGCTGCTGCGGCTCGACGGCGACGTGCTGCGGCCGCTGGCCGTGGACGGCCTGAGCGACGAAACCCTGGGGCGGCAGTTCCCCGTGGCCTCGCACCCGCGCTTTGCCCGCCTGCTCGAGAGCGGGCGGGGCCTGCGCTTCCCGCACGACTGCGGCCTGCCTGACCCGTACGACGGCCTCGTCGCGGGCCAGCCGGGCATCCTGCCCGTGCACGACTGCATGGGCGCGCCGCTGCGCCTGCGCGGTGCCACCTGGGGCTTGCTGACACTGGACGCGCTCGACGCCGGCACCTTCGAGGCCGTGGGCCCGGCACAGCTCGACGCGCTGGTGGCGCTGGTCGAAACCGGCATCGAGGCTGCCCACACGATCCAGGAAATGGAAGCGCGCGCCATGCGCGAGCAGGCCGTGGCCCAGGCCCTGCGCTCGGGCCGCGGCGCCACGCGCGAGCTCCTTGGCAGCAGCCCCGCGATGAAGCAGCTGTGCAGCGAGATCGACACGGTCGCGGTGTCCGACCTCACGGTGCTGCTGCTCGGCGAGACCGGCGTGGGCAAGGACCTGGTGGCGCAGCGCCTGCATGCGCGCTCGCGCCGCAGCGACCAGCCGCTGGTGCAGGTGAACTGCGCGGCGTTGCCCGAGACGCTGGCCGACAGCGAGCTCTTCGGCCACAAGCGCGGCGCCTTCACCGGCGCGGTGCAGGACCGCAACGGCAAGTTCGAGATCGCCGATGGCGGCACGCTCTTTCTCGACGAGGTCGGCGAACTGCCGCTGACGGTGCAGGCCAAGCTGCTGCGCGTGCTGCAGAGCGGCGAGCTGCAGCGGCCCGGCAGCGACCGCACGCTGAAGGTCGACGTGCGCGTGATCGCGGCCACCAACCGCGACCTGCCCGCGGCGATCGCGCAGGGCCGCTTCCGGGCCGACCTCTACCACCGGCTCTCGGTCTATCCGCTGGTCGTGCCGCCGCTGCGCGAGCGCGGGCGCGACGTGGTGGCGCTCGCGGGCGGCTTCCTTGAAGAGAACCAGCATCGCCTGGGCGCGCGCAACCTGCGGCTGTCGCCGGCCGCCAAGGCCGCCCTGCTCGCGCACGGCTGGCCCGGCAACGTGCGCGAGCTGGAGCATGTGATCAGCCGCGCGTCGCTGCGCGCCTTCAGGGAGCAGCGCCGCGGCGCGCGCTGGACGGCGATCGAGCCGCATCACCTGGCGCTGGAGGCTGCGGCGGCCGGCGGTCCGGCAGCGTCGCCTGCGCCACCTGCACCGGCGCCGGCAGGCCAGCACGCGGGCGTTGCCAGTGGCGGCGCCACGCTGCGCGAAGCCACCGAGGCCTTCCAGCGCGCCTGGCTCGCCGATGCGCTGGCGCGGCACCGCGGGCACGTGGCCAATGCGGCGCGCGAGGCCGGCATCGACCGCAGCAACTTCCACCGGACGCTGCGCAAGCTGGGCGTGCCGCGGCCGGAAAGCACGCCCTGAGCCCCGTGCATCCCATGCCGGAGGCATCGGCATACCCCAACGGTCCGCGCAGCCACTCACCACTTTGTGGGAGTGTTAACAGTTACCAATCTCAACACAATGGCGCGAAATTTAGACAAACAATTACGCAACGTAGCTGCCTGGAGCTGAGAGGTTCCAGCGACAGACAAGCTCGGTGCCGTGAACCCTTTGGAGCTTGTCTTGCACAACCTGTTTTCAAGTTGCACGTGCGGCTTTGCCCACATGAAACGGCTCCAGCGGCGGCTGTGGATGCGCCTGTTCCCTTCGCTGCGGCTTTATCGCTGCGCCCAGTGCGGCCGCATACAGCTTGCGCCGCGCCGGGCCGTCGAACAGGCGATCGCCACGCGGCTGGCCCAGGAAGCAACGCTTCGGCGGCCTGCGGAGCCGAGCCCGAATGCCGCTTTGGGTGGGCACATCGAGGAGGCCGAAGCTTCGCCGGCGCTGCGCCGTTAGGGCGCACACCGTTCCGTGCCCGCCCGGCTCAGTGCATGCGCGTCGGGGTGCGGCTCATGCCGGTTTTGTGTCAGCCAGGTCGAACGGCAGCTGCCGCAGCGGCTTGCCCGTCAGTTGCGCGATCGCGTTCGCAAAAGCCGGCGCCAGCGGCGGCAGGCCCGGCTCGCCGATGCCCTTGGGCGGTTCCGCGCTCGGCACGATGTGCACGGCGAACTCGGGCATGTCGGTGATGCGCGGCACGGTGAAGTCGCCGAAGTTGCCCTGCTGCACTTCGCCGTCCTTCAGCGTGATGGCGCCGCCCGGCAGGCACATCGACAGGCCCATGACCGCGGCGCCCTGCACCTGCGCTTCCACGCTGCGCGGATTGACGGCCAGGTTGCAGTGCACGCCGGCGGTGGCGCGGTGCAGCACCGGCTGGCCGTCCTTCACCGAAGCCTCCACCACATAGGCCACCACCGACTCGAAGGACTCGTGCACCGCCACGCCCCAGGCGCGGCCGGCGGGCAGCTGCTTCTTGCCATAGCCGCTGCGGTCGACGGCGAGCTGCAGCGCGGCGCGGTGGCGCGGGTGCTTGTCGCCGAAGAGCTGCATGCGGTAGGCCACCGGGTCCTGCTTTGTGCTGCGCGCGATCTCGTCGAGCAGGGTCTCCATCACGAAGGCGGTGTGGGTGGAGCCCACGCTGCGCCACCACAGCACCGGCACGTTGACCTTGGGGTGGTGCACGGTCAGGCGCATCGGCAGCGGGTAAGGATCGCGCATGCCCTCGGTGGCCGTGGCGTCGATGCCGTTCTTCACCTGGAAGGGCTCGAACACGGAGCCGGCGGTGATCGACTGGCCCACGATGACGTGGTCCCAGGCCAGCACCTTGCCGCGCTCGTCGAAGCCGATGCGCGCGCGGTGCAGGTGCATGGGGCGGTAGTAGCCGCCCTTGATGTCGTCCTCGCGGCTCCACAGCAGGCGCACCGGCGCGTTGAGCCCGGCGGCGCGCGCGGCCTTGGCGATCTCGCAGGCCTCCACGATCACGTCGCTGGTGCTCACGAAGCGCCGGCCGAAGCCGCCGCCCGCCATCTGCACGTTCACGCGCACCTGCTCGGGCTTGAGGCCGAGCGCGCGCGCCGCCGCGGCACCGTCGAGCCCCGCGCACTGGGTGCCGACCCACAGCTCGGCGCTGTCGCCCGACAGCTGGACAGTGCAGTTCAGCGGCTCCATCGGCGCATGGGCGAGGTAGGGGAACACGAACTCGGCTTCCAGCTGCCGCGGCGCCTTGGCCAGCGGCGCCATGTCGGCGTCGAACTTGCGCGCGCCGGGCTGTTTGGCCAGTTCGCGGTACTGGACCAGTTGCCTGCCGCTGTCGACCTTTTCGACGGCGGCCGTATCCCACTGCAGCTTGAGCGCGTCGCGGCCCAGCTTGGCCGGCCAGTAGCCGTCGGCCACCACGGCCACGCCCTCGGCGCCACGGTCCAGCGGCACGCGCAGCACGGCCTTCACGCCCTTGACGGCGCGCGCGGCGCTGTCGTCCACCGAAGCCAGGCGCGCGCCGAACACCGGCGGATGCGCCACCACGGCCGTGAGCTGGCCGGCATGCTTGACGTCGATGCCGTAGTCCTGCCGGCCGCTGCTCTTGGCGCGCGCATCCAGCCGCGTGGTCGGTCGGCCGATGAGCTTGAAGTCCTTGGGGTCCTTCAGCCTGACCTTCTCGGGCACCGGCAGCGCCATGGCGGCCTCGGCCAGTTCGCCGTAGCCCAGCTTGCGGCCGTTCGGGCCCAGCACGGTGCCGGCCTGCGTGCGCAGCGTGGATACGTCGACGTTCCAGCGCGCCGCCGCGGCCGACAGCAGCATGGCGCGGGCGCGCGCGCCGAGCTCGCGGTACTGCGTGAAGCTGTTCTTGATCGAGTTGGAGCCGCCGGTCAGGTGCATGCCGAAGACCGGGTCGTGGTAGGCGGCGTCATTGGTGCCGCTCTTGCTGCGCACCAGGCTCCAGTCGGCATCGAGCTCCTCGGCCAGGATCATCGGCAGGCCGGTCTGCACCCCCTGGCCGAATTCGAGGCGGTTGTGGGTCACGGTGACTTCGCCGTTGGGCGCGATCTGCACGAAAGCCGAAGGCTGCTGCGTCGGCTTGAGGGTGCTGGCCGCCGCTTGCTTGCCGGTGGCCTGCGCCATGGCCATGTGGGGAAAGGCGCCGAGCGCGAGGCCGCCGGCGCCAGCCAGCTTGAGGAAGCTGCGGCGCGGCAATGCGGTGGTGTCCTCGGGTTGTGATTGGCTTGCTTCGGCCATCAGGCGCTGAAGGATGCGCGGCAGTTCGGTGGAATCGATGTGAGTGGGCAACATGGCGGATGCTCCTTCAGGCCAGGGATTTGGCGGCATCGGCCACCGCGGCGCGGATGCGGGCGTAGGTGCCGCAGCGGCAGATGTTGCCGGCCATGGCGGCATCGATCTCGGCCGCCGTGGGCTGCTTGCCCCGGGGCTGCGACTTGAGGAACGCCGTGGCGCTCATGATCTGGCCGCTCTGGCAGTAGCCGCACTGCGCCACGTCGTGCTTGACCCACGCGGTATGCACCGCGGCACCGACCGGGTCGCTGCCGTCCGTTGCGGCCTCGATGGTGACGATCTTCTTGCCCTCTGCGGCCGAGATGGGCGTGATGCACGAGCGGATGGCTTGGCCGTCCAGGTGCACCGTGCAGGCGCCGCACAGCGCCGCGCCGCAGCCGAACTTGGTGCCCGTCATGCCCAGCGTGTCACGCAGGGCCCAGAGGATGGGGGTGCCGGGATCGGCGTCGACCGTGTGGTCGCGGCCGTTGACATTGAGCGCGCTCATGGTGGGGTCCGTTCTTCTTCGTGGGGTGGGGGCGCCGGTCGGCGCTGGAGGCGACTGTAGGAAGAAGCATCAGAAAGAAACAGTGGCGAATATTGCATGCCTTGTGAAGTCAGGCTTCATAAAGCAGGTTCATTGAGAGGAGACGGCCAGCCAATGGCCGTCAGAAACCACAGTGTCTTACCTTGAGATTTCTATCTAAACGGTTGACTTATATGGACTTTCACCATGTTCTTTGAAATCGTCTGTTTGCAGTGAAAGGAAGCGAGGCCTCGCCTCTCCACGGTCAGCAGATGTGGTCTCCACGACCGGTGAGATGGCGCTCATGAACACCATGCATCCCATGGATTTCGTGGACGTCAAGCTGACGTTGGAGAAATATCCGGACCGCGATCCCCTCAAGCGTTCGAAAGACCTGTTGCAGGCCGAGATCGGTGTTGGCGCCGGTGTAGCCTCGCCCCATGGATTCCCTGATTGCCGCCTCCGCCCGCGCCCTGGCCGCCGGCGACGCGCTTGGCGCGCTCAAGCGGGTCGCGCTGCGCGACGACCCGCCGGCGCTGGCCCTGCGCGGCATTGCGATGGCGCAGCTCGGCGAGCATCCGCGTGCGCGCGAACTGCTGCGGCGCGCCGCGCGCGGCTTTGGCGCCCACGAGGAACTGGCGCGCGCGCGCTGCGTGGTGGCCGAGGCCGAGGTGGCGATGGCCATGCGCGAGCTCGGCGGCTCGCCGCGCGCGCTGGCCGCGGCGGCGGCCACGCTCGAAGCGCACGCGGACCGTGCCAACGCGCTGCAGGCGCGGCTCATCGCGGCGCGCCAGCAGCTGCTGCTCGGCCGGCTCGAGGCGGCCCGGGCCGCGCTGGCGCCGCTCGATGCGCGCGACCTGCCGCCGGCGCTCGAGGCGGTGGCCGAGCTGACCGCCATGGAATTGGCGCTGCGCTCGCTGCACGTCGGCCCGGCGCGCGCGGCGCTGGCCCGTGCGCAGGCGGCGGCCGACCGCGCACGCGTGCCCGCGCTCTCGGCCGAGGTGGCGGAGGCGCGGGCCGCGCTCGACCGTCCCGCGGCACGGCGGCTCTTTGCCGGCGGGCAAGAGGAGTTGCGGCTCGACGAGGTGGCGGCGCTGCGGGCCTCGGACGCGCTGGTGGTCGACGCCTGCCGCCGCGGCGTGGGCGCCGGCGGCGCATGGCGGCCGCTGGCGCGCCGGCCGGTGCTGTTCGCGCTGGCGCGTGCGCTCGCCGAGGCCTGGCCCGGCGACGTCGACCGCGAGGCGCTGATCGCCTACGCGTTCAACACCCGCCATCCCGACGAGACGCTGCGCGCGCGCCTGCGGGTCGAGATCGGCCGCCTGCGCGCGCTGGTCGCGGCCGAGGCCGGCATCGAGGCCACGGCGCGCGGCTTTGCGCTCAGGCCGCGCGATGCGCGCGAGGTGGTCGTGCTTGCGCCGCCCATCGACGGCGAACAGGCTTCGCTGGTGGCGCTGCTGTCCGATGGCGCGGCATGGTCGACCTCGGCGCTGGCACTGGCGCTGGACGCGAGCCAGCGCACGGTGCAGCGCGCGCTGGCCGAGCTCGAGGCCGAGGGGCGGGTGCGCGCCATCGGCCGGGCGCGGGCGCAGCGCTGGCTGGCGCCGCCGCTGGCGGGATTCACGACGATCTTGTTACTCCCCGCCGCGCTGCCGATTGAATAGAGTTGTCTCCAAGGCGCCGAACCCGGAGCCCGCCAACAAGGAGCCAGCGATGAACAGCAGCAAAGCGAGCAAGAAAGACAAGACGGAAGCCGCGCCGCGCACGGCCGAGATCGTGCGCGAGTACGGCCCCTTCGCCGGCGCCGCCAGCGTGGCCGGCGTGACCCACGACGGCGAGCGCGTCTGGGCGGCCACCGGCGCGCAGCTGGTGGCCTTCGATCCCGCGAGCGGCGAGACCACGCGCACCCTCGACTGCGCCTGCGATGCCGGCACCGCCTTCGACGGCACCTACTTCTATCAAATTGCCGAGGCGCGCATCGACAAGATCGATCCGGCCAGCGGCAAGGTGCTGGCGTCGATCCCCACGCCCGGCCACGGCGGCGACTCGGGCCTGACATGGGCCGAGGGCAGCCTCTGGATCGGGCAGTACCGCGACCGCAAGATCCTCCAGATCGACCCGGTCAGCGGCGCGGTGCTGCGCACCATCGAGTCCAACCGCTTCGTGACCGGCGTGACCTGGGTCGACGGCGAGCTGTGGCACGCCACCTGGGAAGGCGACGAGAGCGAGCTGCGCCGCGTCGACCCCGACAGCGGCGCCGTGCTCGAGCGGCTGGAGATGCCGCGCGGCGCCAACGTGAGCGGGCTCGAGTCCGACGGCGCCGATCTCTTCTATTGCGGTGGCGGCGGCAGCGGCAAGGTCCGCGCCGTGCGGCGCCCGAAAGCCGCCCGGGCCTGAGCGGCCCACCGCGACAACCCCCTTTCGGCTTTGCTGCCGAAGACGAGCGCGCCGGCCACCAGGCGGGTGGAGCCGCGCATGGACCCAACCCACATCGGCTCACCGAGCCCAAGGAGAAACGCATGAACACCGCCATTGCCGAAAAGAGCACCGTGACAAACCACCCCGTCGTCTCGAAGGACCAGTGGCTCGCCCGGCGCAAGGCGCTGCTGGCGCGCGAAAAGGAACTCACGCACCTGCGCGACGAGATCGCCCGCGAGCGCCGCGCGATGCCGTGGACTCGCGTCGAGAAGAACTACGTCTTCGACACGCCCGAGGGCCCGCGCGCGTTGGCCGACCTGTTCGAAGGCCGCCGCCAATTGCTGGTGCAGCACTTCATGCTCGGCCCCGATTGGGAGCAGGGCTGCCCGAGCTGTTCCTACATGTCCGACCACCTCGGCGGAATGAAGGTGCACCTGGAGAACCGCCACGTCACGCTCTTGGTCGTCTCGCGTGCACCGCTGGACCAGATCGAGCGCTTCCGCCGGCGCATGGGCTGGGAGTTCAGGTGGGTCTCCGCGCACGGCAACGACTTCAACTACGACTTCAACGTGAGCTTCACGCCGCAGCAGTGGGCCGAGGGCCAGGGCGAGGTCTACTACAACTACGGCGTGCGGCCCTTCCCGGCGCAGGAGGCGCCCGGCATCAGCGTGTTCTACAAGGGCGATGCGGGCGAGGTGTTCCACACCTACTCGACCTACGAGCGCGGCGTCGAAGCAATGATGGGCACCTACAGCCTGCTCGACCTCACGCCCAAGGGCCGCGACGAGCCCAACCCCGTCTACGCGATGGACTGGGTGCGCCACCACGACCGCTACGAACCGGCACCGGCCGCAAAGCCGGCGGCCGCGGCGGGTTCGTGCTGCCACGCGCCCGACTGAACCGCGCTGAATCGGCAGGCACACCATCATGGCAAGCCTCTGGCCGTGGCTCGCAGTCGCGGGCGTCGGTGCCCTGCACGGGCTGAACCCTGCCAGCGGCTGGATGTGGGCGGCCGCCTGGGGCCTGCGTTCGCGCGACCGCAGGCAGGCCCTGCGGGCGCTGCTGCCGATCGCATTCGGCCATGCCGCCTCGGTGGCGCTGTTGGCCGGCGCGGTGGCCTTCGGCCTGTCGCTCGACCGCGCGCTGCTGCAGGTGCTGGCGGGCGTGCTGGTGATCGTCTTCGCGGGGCTTCACCTGTGGGGCCGCACGCCCAGCGCGGCGCGCGCACCGGCCGGGCATGCGGGGATGGCGCTCTGGTCCTTCATGGTGTCCACCGCCCACGGCGCCGGCCTGATGCTAGTGCCGGCGCTGATCCCGCTGTGCATGGGCGATGGGGCGGCGACGGCGTTCAGCGCGTCGGACTCGCTCTTGCTGGCGCTCGCGGCGGTCGGCGTTCATACCGCGGCCATGCTCGCGGTCACCGGTGCGATCGCCGTGGGCGCCTGCCGCGGCTTCGATGCCGGCGGCCGCTGGCTCCGAAAACTCAGACGGAAACCATCAGCTGCAGCCGCGCATCGGCCGTGACGTAGCGGATGTGGCGGTAGTCGCGGATCAGGCTGATGCGGCCGCCCTGCCACTCGAGCCACATGATGTAGCCCGGTTCCGGATCGCCGCGCCGGTCGAACACCGCGATCACCTCGCGGCCCTCGAGCCATGCCGGGGCAAGCCATACGCCATCGACCTTTGCGTAGAGCGTGAAGAACATGCCGACGTCGGCGCGGCCGGCGCGCACCGGATGCGCCGACTGGACCAGCCGCACGTCGTCGGCCAGCAGCGCGCGCAGGCCGTCCCAGTCGCGCTGGTTGAAGAGCGCGACATAGCGCACGAGCGCGGCGGACGGCGGCGGCGGTGGTGCGGGCGGGCCCGGCGGCTCTGCGTTGATCTCCCGCAGGCGCGCACGCCCGCGCGCGAGGTGGCCCTTCACGGCGTCGACCGTGAGGTCGAGCACCGCTGCGATCTCCGCCAGCGATTCGCCGAGCAGGTCCTTCAGGATCACCACGCTGCGCTGGTGGATGGGGAGTTCCGCGAAGCGCGACACCGCGGTCTTGACAGCTTCCTGGCGCATCAGCATCTCCATCGGGTCGGGATTGGCCGTGTCGGCCAGGTCGTTGGCCGCGTCGATCGGCTCGGCCATGCGGATCGTCCGGCCGCGCAGCAGATCGAGCGCGCGGTTGTGGGCGATGCGGAACAGCCAGGGCCGAAGCGGCGTCGCCTCGTCCATGGCGTGCACGGCCGCGAAGGCGCGCTCGAAGGTGTCCTGCACCACGTCCTCGCCTTCGATGACCGAGCCCATCAGGCGCGCGCAGTAGCGGTGCAGTTCGGGCCGCAGCGCCTCGGCGAGCGCCGCCAGCTGCGCCTGCTTGCCGCTGCGGTTCGGCGAAGGCGCCTGTGCTGCACTCACGAGGCCGCCTCCTCGAGCACCGTGATGCCCGAGTCGCCGCCGAAGCCGAAGGCGAAGCCCTTGGCATAGGCCGGGTCCTCCAGCATCGAAACCACCTTGTCGCCGAAGGCGCGCGGCGGCATCGGCGTACCGAAGCGCGCGAGGAACTCGCCGGGCGCCACGCCCATGGCGCGCGCATAGGCGGCGGCCCCCGCGTCGCCCACGCCGGTGCCGCCGATCATCTGCATCGGCACGATCGCCTGGAAGCGGATCCCGAGCTTCTGCTGCTCCGAAATGCCGTTGGCGTACTTGGCCATGAACCAGAGCATGCGCTTGGCGCCGGCATAGCCGCCCGAGAGTGGCGAGCCGTTGCGCGCCGCGCCGCTCGATCCCACCAGCACGCGGGCGCCGGGCGCGAGCGGCAGCCTGAGCGCCGCCTGCAGCCAGTAGAGCCCGGCCTTGACGTCGGTCTCCCAGGCCGCGCTGAAGTCGGCCCAGCTCAGCTGGTCCAGCCGGCCCATGCGCGGCGGCGTGCCGGCGTTCAGCACGAGGATGTCGGGGCGGACCTCGGCCAGGATGCGGTGGGCCGCGGCCTCGTCGGTCACGTCGGCAGCGACGGTGGCCACGCCCAGCCGCGCGCGCACGGCCTCGAGCGCGCCGGCGTCGCGCGCGACCAGCTTCACCCTGGCGCCTTGCGCGGCCAGCGCTTCGACCAGCCCCAGCCCCAGGCCGCGGCTTCCGCCGGTGACGACGATGTTCTTGTCCTTGATGATGCTCATGATGACCTGGCTCCGTTGTGTGCTGTGGATGGAACCAGGACGATCCAGGCCTGCAAAAGGAGTCATGCAGCGGGTCCGCGGAAACGTGAGCGCGATGGCCACGGCGCGGGCCAATGCGAACTGAATCGGCCGCTGTCAGGAATGCGCCGGCTCTATCTTCAGCTTGAAGCCCAGCGCGTTGATGACCTTGAACAGGGTATCGCTGCTGGGTGCCCTTTCTCCCGAGAGGCTCTTGTACAGGCTCTCGCGGGAGAGGCCCGTGTCCTTGGCGAGCTGGGCCATGCCTCGTGCGCGCGCAATGGCACCCAGCGCCCCGGCAAATTCGGCGGGGTCGTTGTCATCCATCACCTGGCGCAGGTACTCCACCATGTCTTCCTCGCTGGCAAGGTAGTTGGCGATATCAAATGGACGGGTCTTGATCTTGCTCATTTCGCAACTCCAGAGCCAACTTCTTGGCTCGTTCAATGTCGCGCTGCTGGGTCGGCTTGTCGGACCAGACGGATGCGCGTCATGCCGTCCTTCAGCCCCTCGAGCCAGGCGGAGAACTCATCGGTTTCAATGACCGTGACCATGAACGGATTGTAGCCTACAGGATACAACCCAGCAAGCACTGTAGCTGCGCCGCTTCTTGGAGGCGGCGGTGCCGCTGATCGACGCCCGAGAAATCAGCCCGCCGGCTGTAGCCGCGGCGCCTCGCCGGCAGCACCGGTCCGCGGGAACGTGAGCGCGATGGCCACGGCGCCAAGTCCCACGGCCATCGAGCCGATGTACATCCAGGCATAGCTGCCGTAGCGGTCGAACAGCCAGCCGCCGAGCACCGGGCCGAGCGCCATGCCCAGGCTGGACAGCATCGACGCCGCGCCCAGCACCGCGCCGAGGATGCGGCGACCGAAGTAGTCCCGCGCCAGCACCGCATAGAGCGGCATCACGCCGCCATAGGCCAGGCCGAAGACGATGGCCACGGCATAGAAGCCGCCGAGACGGTTCACCAGCAGGTAGCTCGCGGCGGCAAAGGCCTGGATCAGCAGGCCGGCCACGAGCACCCGCTTAGCGCCCAGCCGGTCCGCCAGCACGCCGAAGAGCAGCCGCCCGCCGAGGCCCGCCGCCCCTTCCATGCTGTAGATGGTGACGGCCGCGAAGGTCGGCAGGCCGCAGCCGATGGCATAGCTGACCGTGTGGAAGATCGGCCCGGAGTGCGCGGCGCAGCAGGCGAAGAACGTGATGCCGAGCACCAGGAAGGCGCGCGAGCGCAGCGCCTGTCCGATCTTCATTTCGGGCGCCGGGGCCGCGCCTCCGGGAGCGGCGTGGGCGGTGCGCGGCGCCGCGCGAATGAGCCAGACCGCGGGCAGCAGCACGACCCACGCGCCGATGCCGATGATCAGCTGGGCGGTGCGCCAGTCGTAATGCGTGACCAGCCAGGCGGCCAGCGGCGAGATGGTCATGGGCGCCACGCCCATGCCCGCCGACACCAGCGAGACGGCCAGGCTGCGGTGCCTGTCGAACCACGACGCGGCAGTGGCGATCACCGGCGCGAAGAAGCTGCCGGCCGCAAGGCCCATCATCACGCCGTAGAAGAGCTGGAATTCGAGCAAGGTCGATGCGCGGCTGGCCAGCACCGTCGAAAGCCCGAGCAGCACCGTGCCCGCGAGCACCACCACGCGCGGGCCGTAGCGGTCGCTCAAGGCGCCCCAGCCGAAGCCGGCCACGCCCATGCTCAGGAAGGCCAGCGTCATGGCGCTGGAAATGCCCGCGCGCGACCAGCCGGTGGCCGCGCTCATGGGCTCCAGGAAAACGGCCAGCGAAAACAGCACGCCGATGGCCACGCAGGTCATCAGCGCGCCGGCGGCCACGAGGGACCAGTTGGAGTCGAGCGCGTCGGCCGGACGCGCTGAGGCAGCAGTGTTCATTGTCTTGTTCCAGTGGAAGATCGAAAATGGTGAACTGATTGGTTGACTATAAAGGAATTCACCTCTTCGGGCGCGCTTTTCAGCGCAGAGGTCCAACCAGGACGTTCAAGACTTCGCAAAGGAGCCAGACAGGCGCCGGCGCGGCGCAGCGGGCGCGCGGCGCACTTCGATGCCGCTGCGGCGGCTACTGCGCCTCGATGCCGAACTCCCGCATGCGCCGGGTGATCACGTCGAAGTCGCGCCGGTAGTTCGCATTGAACTGCTCGGGCGTGGTGTTGAGCATCTCGAGCCCGCGCTCCGCCATCCGCGCCTGGACCTCGGGCATGGCGGCGGCGTTGCGCAGCGCCACCGTCAGCCGCTCGACCACCGCGGGCGGCGTCCTGGCGGGCGCGACGAACGCGATCCATACCGCCGCCTCGAACAGCGGATCGTCGAAGCCCAGTTCGCGCATCGTGGGCACCTGCGGCAGCACGGCCGAGCGCTCGCGCCCCATGATCGCGAGCGGAACGACCTTGCCCGCCTGCACATGCTGGCGCGCGAGGCCCGCCGACGTGAGGCCGACGCTCACGGTGTTGCTCAGCAGGTCGGCCATGACCGGCGCCTCGCCGCGCTGCGGCACGTGCACCATGTGCGCGTCGAGCTTGCGGTTGAGCGCCTCGCCCGCCAGGTGGCCGAGGCCGCCCGGTCCCCAGGTGCCATAGCTGAGCTGCTGGCCCGGCCGCGCCGCGAGCTTGCGGAAGCCTTCCATGTCCTTCACGCCGAGCTCGAGGTTGGCCGACAGGATGGCCGGGCTGCGCACGACCTGCGTCAGGAAGACGAAGTCGCGCTGCGGGTCGTAGGGCAGCGTCTTGTAGAGCGCGACGTTGTTGATGAGCGAATCGCCGAGCGTGACCGCGATCGTGTAGCCGTCGGGCGCGGCCCGCGCCACTTCGCCCAGGCCCACCGCGCCGTTGGCGCCGGCGCGGTTGTCGACCACGAAGGACTGGCCCAGTGCCTTCGCGGCATGCTCGCCGATCAGGCGCGCGACGAAGTCGTTGGCGCCGCCGGCCTGGGCTGTGACGACGACACGGATCGGCTTGCCCGGGAAGTTGCCTTGCGCGAAACCCGCGAACGGCAGTGCGGCGAGCATGGTGAGGCCAAGGGTGAGAAAGTGGCGGCGCATCGGGGTCTCCTGGAGTTGTTCTGGATGTGGGGCGGCGCGTCAGCCGGCCTGCGAGGCGCGCTGCTCGCGCTCGACCTCTTCCTGCAGCAGCCGCCGGTACTGCACCAGCGCGGCGTCCATCGCGAGCGGCAGCATCCGCGCTTCGGGATCGATGTTCAGGTACTGCGCGGTGATCATTTCGCGGTCTTCCTCGAACGCGGTGACCAGGCCGCGGTAGATGGTCTCGGTGACCGCGGGGTCCGCGATGCTGCTTCGGTGCGACTGCTGGAAGAAGTAGTGCGTGGTCGTTGCCGTCTCGGGCGTGAGCGCCTGGCAGCTGTGCAGCTGCACGCCGCCGCGCTGCTCGCCTTCGGCCTGCCCCACCGGCGCGCCGCCCGATTTCATCAGCAAGGTGCCGGGCAGGAGGAAGTCGTAGATGAAGTAGCGGTCGACGTTGCGGTCGAAGCTCTGGAACGACTTCCAGAAGGGAGACGGGGGCACGTCGGGCACGTGCCGCGTCACGCGGATGCCGCGCGGCACCTTCTCGATCCTGGGCACGGCCTGGGCGATGGCCGTCGAGCCGCCCAGCGTGCCCTCGTGCACATAGCTCAGGTGCGAGAAGTCCAGCAGGTTGTCGCAGACCAGCAGGTAGGGCGTGTCGTAGTGGACATAGCCGGGCCTGTAGCGCCAGTCGGGGTGGTCGCACGAGAAGTTGTCCGGCAGCAGCGCACGGTCCGCAAGCGACGGGTCCCCCATCCACACGAAGATCCACTTGTTGTGCGAGACCACCGGGTAGGTCCGCACGCGCGCCTTCACGGGAATGCTGGCCAGCCCCGGTGCCTCCACGCAAACGCCGTCGGCGGCGAACTTGAGGCCGTGGTAGCCGCAGCGCACGCAGTCGCCTTCCCTGCGTCCGCGCGACAGCGGCGCATGCCGGTGGCAGCAGCGGTCCTGCATCGCCACGAGCTCGCCGCCCTCGGTTCTATAGACCAGGATCGGCTCCTCGAGCACCGTGCGCGTGAACAGCGCGTTGTCGGAAATCTCGTGATCCCACGCAATGACGTACCAGCAGTTTCGAACCCACATGCCTGTCTCCCAGAGTCCAGGCAATGTAGGAATTCGCGCGGCTTTCGTCTGTCCCTGCGGAAGGGTACAAAAGGCTCCGGGTCGGCCCTAGTGAATGAAGCGCAGGAGCTGCTGGCGTCCGTGGATCGCGAGCTTCAGGTAGGCGCGCTTGCGCAGCGTCGTCACGCTCGATGCGGCAATGCCCAGGTCGGCGGCGATGCCGTCGGCGCCGATCCCGCAGGCGATGCGCGCGCAGACCTCGCGCTCGCGCGGCGACAGTTGCGGTGCCGTGCGCTGCAGCGTGCGCTCGATGCCCGCCACGCGCAGCGGCGTATCGGGCGATGCGAGCTGCGCGAACAGCGCATTGCGATGCGCGCGCTTCAACAGGGGCGCAAGGCCGAGCAGTTGCGCAACATCCGCTTGCGCGAACTGGCCGTTCTGCCGGTTGCGGTACAGGTTGATCGCAAAGATCGTGCGCGGCACGGGCGAGTAGAGAAAGCTCAACCGCCCCGTCAATTGCCGGCCGACGAAGATCTGCTCGCGCCACGCCGGGTCGGGGATGTCCGCCGCGTCATACAGCAAGGCGGTCACGGGTGCGTGGGCCAGCGCCTCTCCACCCATGCGCGCGGCCAGGCGGGTCATGTCGTCCGCCAGCCGGAACCGCTTCTTGTAGAGGGAGAAGCACTCGGCCGTGATGTTGTCGCACCGGCCCATCGCATGCCCTTCGACCTGCGACGGAACGCCGTCGATGTACTCCACGAGCGAGATGTATTCGACCGGCACCACGTGGTTGATGAAGTCGAGCATGTGGAGCGCGGGCGCCTCCTCGCTGCCCGCGTCGAGCAGGTGCGCGACGGCGCCTGCGTCCAGCAGCTGGCCCGCAGGTGGCGTGTCGAGAAACCAGGTGGAAGGCATGGCAGCCCAATATAGGCAAGCCGCGCCCGATTCAACAGGGTGGAAGCCCGCGGGCCGCGCGCCGGCCGGTCAGCGAATGCGCAGCGCGTGGTCCAGCGAGAGGCGGCCCGCGCCGCGGCCCGCCAGGTACAGCAGCAGCGCAGCCCACGAGAGGTGCGTCGGCCATGCATCCGGATAGACGAACACCTGGATCACCAGCGTCATGCCCAGCAGGGCCAGCGCCGACAAGCGCGTGAAGAGGCCCAGCACCAGCAGCAGCGGGAACAGGTGCTCCGAGTAGGCCGCCAGGTGCGCGGCAATCTCGGGCGGCACGAAGGGCAATTTGTATTCGGTGCGGAACAGCTCGTAGGCGCTGTCGGTCAGCGTGAGAAAACCCTCGACCTTGGTGCGGCCCGAGTAGAAGAAGATGGCCGCCACGGCCACGCGCGTGGCCAGTGCCAGTGCGTCGTGGGCCACGATGCGCGTGAGGCGTTCGGCCACTGCGTTCCAGTGCGCGCGAAGACCGCGGCGATTGCTGTTTTCGATCGATGCGGGAGCCTGAAGGTGGGTGCTCATGGTGCTCTTTCGTTGGATGCAGGCGAAGCCGAAGTGCCGGCGAATGCACCGGCGCGCAACAGGGCCGCGAACATGGCCGAGATGTCTGCCGCCGGGTCGGCCGCCAGCGCGCGCTCCGCCGCTTCGGCAAGGCTTGCGCCGCTGGCGCAGGCGTCGAGGAAGGCGCAGCCGGCCTGGGTGATCCCTTGCCAATTCACCGTGTCGGCGGGCCGCGTCAGCAAAGCGCCCTCGCCTCGCCAGGCCAGTTCGTCGCCAACCGCGCTCGGCCGGCGATGGCGCTCCCAGATGCTGTAGACCGGTTGCTCGTCGAACCAGGCCCAGCGCGCTGCCGGATGCGGCGCAAGGACCAGGGCCGCCATCTGCTGCGGCGTGCGGCGGGCGATCCATGCGGCGTCGGCGGCTGGTGCGTTGTGCGCGGCATGGGCTTCGCGCCAGAGCGTGTCGAGCTGCGCGACGCCGGGCAGGTAGACGAGCTCGGCGGCCGGCTCGAAGCCGCGCAGGAAACCGGGGAAGCCAGTGCCGTAGTGCAGCAGGCGCCCGTCGCTCGGCGGATCGGCCGCTACATAGAGTGCGGCGGCGGCGCGAAACCATTCCTCGCCCACCAGCTGCGCAACGGTCGGGAAGTTGGCCTGCAGCGCATCGATGCAGGCCTTCATCACGGTGTTGCGGTACACCGCGAAGGCGGGCTGCATGGCGAGCGCCCGCACTGCAGGGTGCGCGGCTTCCGAAGGAGCGAACAGGGCCTGCGCAAAGGCCTGCTGGAACTGATCGCGCGGCGTGTTCATGCGATGGCCTCCTGCGCGGCACGCTGCAGCACGGCCGCGGCTTGTTGCTGCTCCGCCATGAGCTCCCCGAAGGCCGGCACGTTGCCGTCGCGCTCGATCAGCGTGGGCCGGGCGCCGGCGCGATCGACGAAGCGCCGGTACAGCTGCCAGACCTCCGGTGCGATGGGCGCATCGTGCGAATCGATCAGCAGTGCATCGCCGAGGGTGGGGTCGGCGCTGTGGCCCGCAAGGTGGATCTCGCCGACCGGCGCCTGCGGAAAGCGGTCGATCCAGTCCGCGGCCGAGAAGCCCAGGTTGCATGCGGAGACGTACACGTTGTTGATGTCGAGCAGCAGCCTGCAGCCGGTGCGGCGTGACAGCTCGGCAAGAAAATCGATCTCGTCCCATTCATGCCCGTCGATGTGCAGGTAGTGGGACGGGTTCTCGATGGCCATCGCCATGCCCAGCGCGTCCTGCGTGCGCGCGATGTTGCCGGCGATGCGATGCAGCGCGGCGGTGCTGCGCGGAAAAGGCAGCAGGTCCGGAAAGTACTGGCCGTTCCATGTGGACCACGCGAGGTGCTCGGAGATCAGCGCAGGCTGGATGCGCCGGGCGAGCGCCGCCAGCCGCTGGAGATGCGCCGCATCGGGCGCTGCCTCGCCTGCGAGCGAGAGCGAGACGCCATGCAGCGACACCGGATGGCGCGCGCGGATCGCATCGAGCCATCCGATGCGCGGGCCGCCCGCCACCATGTAGTTCTCGGGGTGCACCTCGAACCACAGGCCCTCGGCACGCGCGCCGAGCGCGGCCTCGTAGTGCTCCGGCTTGAGGCCGAGGCCGGCCGCGAGGGTGTCGGACATGGCAGCGTGCGCAGTGCAGCGGTCAGGACTTGATCGGGATCAGCGAACCCATGCCCTTGGGTGTCTTGATGGTGGTGCAGGTGCCGGCCGGAACGTTCTTCCACGAGTTGCCCTGGTAGTCGACCTTGGAGGTGCCCGCGCAGGTGGTGCCGGGGCCGGCGGCGCAGTCGTTCTTGCCGGCCATCGAGACGCCGTAGCACTTTTCCATGGCGGCCGTCTTGTCGGCCATCGGTTTGTCTTGCGCCATGGCAGAGCCCGCGGCAAGGGCACCCAGTGCAAGAGCGGTGATCGCGAAAGAACGATTGATCATGGATGAACTCCAGAAGATTGATTGAGAAATTGCAACCGCGCCCAATGCGCAGTCCCTTGCTAGTTCGCGGCGTGCGAAGCCCGGGTTACAGGCCCGGTGCGATTCGGCAATTTTTTTGCGGGGCGAACGAAGATCGAGAAGAACGCCACCTGCTACAGCATCGAGTCTGCCCGCGCCACGCGCACGATGCGCGCCTTGGCACCATCCGTGAGCAGGTAGAGGCTGCCATCGGGCCCTTGCCTCAAGTTGCGGATGCGCTCGCCCAGTTCGGAGAACAGGGCTTCGCGCCGAACCACGCGCGGTGCGCTGTCCTCGCCCGCGAGCTCGAATCGCCATACGGCCTTGCCGGCCAATGTGCCCACGAAGACGTTTCCCTTCCACGCGGGAAACTGGTCGCCGGTGTAGAGGATGAGGTTGCTCGGTGCGATCTTCGGCGTTGTCCAGAAGGCCAGCGGCGCTTCCATGCCGCGCTTCGATGTTCCCTCGCCGATCTTGGCGCAGGTGTCGTACTCGCAGCCGAAGGTCACCACCGGCCAGCCGTAGTTCAGGCCCTTGCGCACGATGTTGATCTCGTCGCCGCCCTGCGGCCCGTGCTCGGCAACCCAGAGCTGCCCGGTCCGGGGATGGACGAATGCGCCCTGCGGATTGCGATGCCCGCGGCTCCATATTTCCGGGCGCGCGCCCTGGCGTGCGACGAAGGGGTTGTCGTCGGGCACGGTGCCATCGGTGCGGATGCGCACGGTCTTGCCCTGGTAGTAGGCGAGCGCCTGGGCGCGCATGCGGTCCTGCGGCGCATGGCGGTCGCCGATGGTGACGAAGAGATGGCCGTCGGCGGAAAGCGCGAGCCGCCCGCCGAGGTTCTGCCCGTTCACCGCGCCCGGCGTCTGGCGAAACAGCACCTTGAATTCATCGATGCGCGATCCGTCGTCGCTCAGGCGGGCGCGTGCCACCGCCAAGCCGTTGCGGTCGGCGTGCAGCCCGCGGCCGGCTTTGGTGTAGCTCAGGTACACGAGGCGGTTCGAGGCAAAGGCCGGATCGATGGCGACGTCCAGCAGGCCCCCGTGATCGCGATGGTCCACGCGCGGAACGCCGTCGATGGAAGAGATCTCGCGCCCATCGGCGCTGATCATGCGCAGCCTGCCTGGTCGTTCGGTGACGAGCAGATGGCCATCGGGCATGAACTCCATGCCCCAGGGCGACTCCAGCCCGTCGGCAAAGGTGCTCGCCTGCGGCGCATCCGGCGCGGAGTCCGCAGGCATCGCCCGCGCACCGGCATGCCAGAGCATTGCGAGAAGCAGCGCGGCGCCAAAGCCGTGCCGCCGCCAGGACAGCGCTGCAAACCTCGAACGACGAATGGCTGCGGGCGCTGTGTTCATGTCGGTGCTTGCTGAAGGGCCGCGGCGACGTTGCCGTTCGAAAATCTTATCGGCGAGCGGCCAAGCCCGACAGTCCGTTCTTTCCATGACCCCTTTGATCGAGGGCCGCGGAACGTGCCGTGGCTGGCGATACACTGAGCGGCCATGCGCGGCTATCGCCTCCCCCGACATTGCACGACCGCGTTCCTCGTGGTCCTGTCGCTGCTGTTCTCGCAACTGGCGCTGGCAAGCTATGTCTGTCCCGGGGCAGCGGACACGGCATCGACGGCCGGGATGGCGATGGCGCCGGGCGAGCCTTGCGAGGGCATGGACACCGCCCAGCCCCTGCTGTGCCACCAGCATGCCGCCGACATGTCGCTGTCGTTCGAACCGGTGAAGGCCGCCACGCCTTCGCTGCCTGCCATCGTGCAGGTATTGGCCGTGCCGCTGGTGCTGGCAGCGCTGGCCGAGCCGCTCCCGCGCCAGGCACTGCCCGAGCGGCAGCATCCGCCGCCTGATCCTGTTTTTCTTGCGACTCTCAGACTTCGCGTCTGACCCCTCCGTCGACTGACCGGTGCTGGTGCGGCGCGTCCGCTTGCCAGCGATTGCCTCGTTCGTCCGCGGAGTTGTCATGTCCATTTTCTTTTCCCGCGCAACCGCCTTGGCGGTTGTGCTGCTGCCGTGCCTTGCGACGGCCGCGCCCCTGTCGCTCGACGCCGCGCTGGAGCTGGCCGCCCGGCGCTCCGAGACGGCACGCGCCGCCCGCGCCGGGGTGCGGAGCGCCACCGAAGCGGCGCAGGCCGCGGCCCAGCTTCCCGATCCCGTGCTGCGCGTGGGCATCGACAACCTGCCCGCGACCGGGCCGGACCGCTTCCACACCGCGCGCGAACCGATGACGATGAAGCGCATCGGCATCAGCCAGGAATGGCTGTCCGCCGACAAGCGCGCGGCGCGCCAGGCCGCTGCCGATGCGGCGGTCGGACGCGAAAGGGTGCAGGCGCAGGTGGCCGCGGCCGAGACCCGCCTGCAGACCGCGCTCGCATACCTGGACGCCTTTTACGCCGGCGAAAGCCTGAAGCTCGCCGTGCTGGCGGAACACCACGCGCATGAAGAGCTGGAAGCTTCGCGTGCGCGCCTGTCGTCGGCCGCCGGCAGCAGCCAGGAGGCGCTGGCAATGGCAGGTGCAAAGGGCGTCTCGGAAGACGAGGCGGCGGACATCCGGCAGCAGCAGAACGCCGCGCGCGTGGCGCTCGAACGCTGGGTGGGCGTGCAACCCGACGAGCTGATGCCCGTCGGCGAGCTTCCCTTGCCCGCTGAAGACGCCTATGTGGCCGGGCACGCCACGGTGGCCGCGCGGCAGCGCGACGTCGACGTGGCCCGGCAGGCGGCGGCGGTCACGGCGTCCAACCGCAAGCCCAACTGGACCTGGGAGCTCGCCTACGGCCAGCGCACCGGCTATTCCGACGTGGTGTCGGTCGGCGTGAGCATTCCGCTGCCCGTGGCACCCGGCGAACGGCAGGACCGCGACACCGCCGCCAGGCTGGCGCTCGTCGAAAAGGCCGAAGCCGATCTGGCCGAGGCCACCCGCGTCGCCGGTGCCGAATACCGCGCACTCGCGAGCGATGCCGAGCGCCTGCGGCAGCGCATCGAGCGCTATCGCGCCGGTGTCGTCGTTCCCGCCGGCCAGAGGACGGCCGCCGCGATGGCGGCCTACCGCTCCAACCAGGCGAGCCTCGCTGCGCCGTTCGAGGCGCGGCATGCCGAACTCGAAGCGCAGCGCAAGCTGCTGGCGCTGCAGCGCGATCTCGCGCGGACCCAAATCCAACTGGCCTTCCGGCCGCTCACTGCCGAGGTGGCGCAATGAACCGAAAACTCACCGCGGGCGTGTTGCTGCTGGCCGCCCTGCTGCTCGCCACCGGTGCCTTCTACCTGGGCTGCAAGACGGGCCAGGCCGCGGATGCCTCGATCGCGGCCGCCGCTCCCGATGGCCGCAAGGTCCTCTACTGGCATGACCCGATGGTGCCTGGCCCGCGCTTCGACAAGCCCGGCAAGTCGCCGTTCATGGACATGCAACTCGTGCCCGTGTATGCCGACAGCGCCACCGGTGCGGCTGGCGACGCGGGCGTGAAGATCAGCCCCGCCGCGCAGCAGAACCTCGGCATCCGGTATGCGAAGGTGCGGCGCACCGACGCGTCGTCCTCGTTCGAAGCCATCGGTTCCGTGCAGTTCGACGAACGGCTCAATGCCGCGGTGCAGACCCGCGTGGCCGGCTACGTCGAGCGCCTGTCGGTTCGCGCACCGATGGAGCGCGTGCGCAAGGGCCAGGCCCTGGCCACCCTCTTCGCGCCCGACTGGCTCGGGCCGCAGAACGAGTGGCTTGCGCTCAGGCGCGCGGGCGTTTCGCCCGATCTCGTTGCGGCGGCCCGCGCCCGCATGCGGGCGCTGTCGATTCCCGCCGAACTCATCCGGCGCAGCGAGGAAAGCGGCACAGCGCAGGCGCGCTACGTGCTCACCGCGCCGGTCGATGGCGTGGTGGCCGAGCTGGGCGTGCGCGAAGGCGTCGCGGTCACGCCCGGCATGACGCTGTTCCGCATCGCGGGCCTGCAGAAGGTCTGGGCGGTGGCCGAGATTCCGGAGGCGCAGGCGCTTGGCCTCGCGCGCGGGCAGAAGGCCAAGGCCGTTCTGCAGGCCGACGCATCGCAGTCGTTCGACGGTGCGCTCGACGAGATCCTGCCCGAGATCAGCACCGCCACCCGCACCTTGAAGGCCCGCTTCGAGGTCGACAACACCAAGGGAAAACTCGCGCCCGGCATGCTGCTGCGGCTGCAGGTGGCGGGGCCCGCGAGCAACCGGCTGGTGGTGCCTTCGGAGACGGTGATCCGCACCGGCCGGCGCGCCGTCGTCATCGTGCGCAAGGCCGACGGTGCCTTCGAGCCGCGTGACGTGTCGCCGGGCGCGGACCTGGGCGACGACACCGAGGTCGTCTCGGGCTTGTCCGAGGGCGAAGAGGTGGTGGCCAGCGGCCAGTTCCTGATCGACTCGGAGGCGCGGCTGCGCTCGGTGCTCGGCAACATGGCGGCACCCGCGGCCGCACCGGGCGCAAGCGCCCCGGCACCGGCCGTGGTGACTCACCAGGCCGAAGGCAAGGTCGAGAGCGTGGCGCCCGACGGCATCACCATTTCGCATGGGCCGGTCGCGACGCTCCAGTGGCCCGCGATGACGATGGGCTTCGGCAAGGCCGCGCCCAGCGCATTCCCCGAGATCAAGCCGGGCGACCCGGTGCGCTTCGAGTTCAGGGAAGGCGGCGCCATGGGCTACGAGCTGGTCTCCATCCAGCGACTGCAATCGGGCGCCACGAAATGATCGCCGCCCTGATCCGCTGGTCGGTCGGCAACCGCTTCCTGGTGCTGATCGCGACCCTGTTCCTGGTGGCCGCGGGAGGTTGGTCGGTGGCGCATACGCCGCTCGATGCCCTGCCCGATCTCTCGGACACGCAGGTCATCATCCGCACGCCCTACCCCGGAAAGGCACCCCAGGTGGTCGAGGACCTGGTCACCTATCCGCTCACCACCACCATGCTCAGCGTGTCCGGCGCCAAAACCGTGCGCGGCTATTCCTTCTTCGGCGACTCGTTCGTCTATGTGCTGTTCGACGACAAGACCGATCCGTACTGGGCGCGCTCGCGCGTGGTGGAGTACCTCAACCAGGTGCAGGCCAGGCTTCCCGCGGGCGCGAGCGCATCGCTCGGCCCCGACGCGACGGGCGTGGGCTGGGTCTACGAGTACGCGCTGGTCGACCGCACGGGCACGCGCGACATCGGGCAGCTGCGCGCGCTCAACGACTGGTTCCTCAAGTTCGAGCTCAAGACCGTGCCCGACGTGGCCGAGGTGGCCAGCATCGGCGGCATGGTGCGGCAGTACCAGGTGGTGCTCGACCCCGACCGCATGCGCGCGCTCGGCATCACGCAGGCGGCAGTGGTGGAGGCCCTGCAGAAGGGCAACCAGGCCTCGGGCGGCTCGGTGGTGGAGCTTGCCGAGGCGGAGTACATGGTGCGCTCGCGCGGCTACCTGCGCTCGCTCGATGATTTCCGGACCATCCCGCTCGCAGTGACGGGCGCCACGCCGGTGCTGCTGCGCGACGTGGCCACCGTGCGGATCGGCCCCGAGATGCGCCGCGGCATCGCCGAGCTGGACGGCGAAGGCGAAGTGGCCGGCGGCGTGGTCGTCATGCGCTCGGGCAAGAACGCGCGCACGACCATCGAGGCCGTCAAGGCGAAGCTCGAGGCGCTCAAGCCGGGCCTGCCGCCGGGCGTGGAGATCGTGCCCACCTACGACCGGTCGCTGCTGATCGACCGCGCGGTGGAGAACCTTCGCTCCAAGCTCGTCGAGGAGTTCGTCGTGGTGGCGCTGGTCTGCGCGGTGTTCCTGTTCCACCTGCGCTCGGCGCTGGTCGCTGTGGTGGCGCTGCCCATCGGCGTGCTGGCCGCGTTCGTGGTCATGCACTGGCAAGGGGTCAACGCCAACATCATGTCGCTGGGCGGCATCGCGATTGCCATCGGCGCGATGGTGGACGGCGCGATCGTCATGGTGGAGAACGTGCACAAGCACATCGAGGCCTTCGAGGCCGCGCAGGGCCGGCCGCCCGCGGTGGCCGAGCGCTGGCGGCTGGTGGCCGATGCGTCCGTCGAGGTGGGGCCGGCGCTGTTCTTCTCGCTGCTGGTGATCACACTGTCCTTCGTGCCGGTGTTCTCGCTCGAGGCGCAGGAGGGGCGGCTGTTCTCGCCGCTGGCCTTCACCAAGACCTACGCCATGGCGGCCGCGGCGGGCCTGTCGGTCACGCTGATCCCGGTGCTCATGGGCTACCTGGTCCGCGGGCGGATTCCGCATGAAGCCGCCAACCCGGTGAACCGCTTGCTCATGGCGGCCTACCGGCCCGCGCTGGAGCTGGTGCTGCGCTTTCCCAAGGGAACGCTCTTCGTTGCCGCCGTGCTGCTGGCCCTCACCGCGGTGCCGATGATGCGGCTCGGCGGCGAGTTCATGCCGCCGCTGGACGAAGGCGACCTGCTCTACATGCCGTCGGCGCTGCCCGGGCTTTCGGTGTCGAAGGCGTCCCAGCTGCTGCAGCAGACCGACCGGCTGATCAAGACGGTGCCCGAGGTCGAGCGCGTGTTCGGCAAGGCGGGACGCGCGGACACGGCCACCGATCCAGCGCCGCTCGAGATGTTCGAGACCACCATCCAGTTCAAGCCTCGGGCGCAATGGCGCGCGGGCATGACGGCCGACAGGCTGGTCGAGGAACTGGACCGCGCCGTCAAGGTGCCGGGCCTCAGCAACGTGTGGGTGCCGCCGATCCGCAACCGCATCGACATGCTGGCCACGGGCATCAAGAGCCCCGTCGGCATCAAGGTGGCCGGGGCGGATCTGGCCACCATCGATGCGCTGACCACCCAGATCGAAGCCGCGGTCAAGGGCGTTCCCGGCGTGTCGTCGGCCCTGGCTGAGCGGCTCACCGGCGGGCGCTACATCGATGTCGATGTCGACCGGCTCGCGGCAGCGCGCCATGGCCTCTCGGTGGCGGACGTGCAGGCCGTGGTGTCCACGGCCATCGGCGGCGACAACGTGGGCGAAGTCATCCAGGGGCGCGAGCGCTATCCGATCAACCTGCGCTATCCGCGCGAGGTCCGCGACTCGCTCGAGCGCCTGCGGCAGCTGCCCTTCGTCACGGCCAGGGGCGCGCAACTGCTGCTGGGCGATGTCGCCAACATCCGCATCGAGGACGGTCCGCCGATGCTGCGCAGCGAGAACGCGCGGCTGTCGGGCTGGGTCTATGTGGACGTGCGCGGGCGCGACCTGCGCTCCGCCGTCACCGACATGCAGGCAGCTGTCGGCCGCGCCGTGAAGATGCCCGCGGGCTACGCGGTGTCATGGTCCGGGCAGTTCGAATACCTGGAGCGCGCAACCGAGCGGCTGAAGCTGGTCGTGCCGGCGACGCTGGCGGTCATCTTCGTGCTGCTCTACTTGCTGTTCAGGTCGTTCGGCGACGCGGCGCTGGTGATGGCGGCCGTGCCGTTCTCGCTGATCGGCGGTTTCTGGCTGGTCTGGGCCATGGGCCACTCGGTCTCCGTCGCCACGGCGGTGGGCTTCATTGCGCTGGCCGGCGTGGCGGCCGAGTTTGGCGTGGTGATGCTGGTCTACCTGAAGAACGCGCTGGCGCGGCGCCTGGCCGCCGGCGAGCCGATGGACGACCAGACCCTGCGCACCGCCATCCGCGAAGGCGCCGTGCTGCGCGTGCGGCCCAAGGCCATGACGGTGGCCGTCGTCATGGCGGGCCTGCTGCCCATCCTCCTTGGCAGCGGCACCGGCTCGGAAGTGATGACGCGCATTGCCGCGCCCATGGTGGGCGGCATGGTCACCGCGCCGCTCTTGAGCATGCTGGTGGTTCCGGCTGCGTGGTATTTGCTGCGTCGCCGAGGGAGTGCCGTGAGATCCGACAAGCAAATACACTAACGGCAATCCGTTCCTTCAATCAGAACTCCATTCCGTGCCCGGCCGTCCTTTCGCTCATCAAAGAAACACCTGCCGTTAGCGTATTTCCTATGCCGTCGCTTCCCCTCTTCTCCGAACCCTCCGGTGAATCGCATCAGGCGGCGTTTGCCAGCTGGCTGGCCGCGCAGCAAGAAAACGGCGCCTTGCGGCAGCCCTCTTCCATCGCGGTCTATCGCGACATGTGGGGCAGTTTCACGGCCTGGTGCCTCGGCCAGTCGCCCGCGGTGACGCTTGCGTCGCTGGACAAGGGCGACCTGTCGGCGTTCCAGCAGGCGCGCTTCGGCATGAAAAGCGACGACCTGTCGCTGTCGCCGCGCTATGCGCTGCGCCTGCTTCGGCTGATCGACCGGGTGCTGCGCCACCATGCACAGACGCACGACGTTCCCGTCAACACCGCCGCCGCGGACTGGATCGCAACGCAGCCGGAGATTCGCTATGCGGATTCGGTGCGGGCCGATCCGCTGCCGGAATTCCTCTCGGTCTCCGAGGCCCGGCATCTCATCGTCTTTCTCTCGAGCGCCCGGCCACGTCCCGGCGCGGCAGGCGACCGGCATGCCCAGGCCGCGCTGAGCTGGCAGGCGCTGCGCAACCGCACGGCCGTTGCCCTGCAGCTGGGCGCGGGGCTCACGCCCGGAGACGTCCGCCTGCTGCGGCTCGATGCGCCCACATCGCAGATGGCCGGCCGGCGCGATCGGCCCTGGAAGGTGGCGGTGCCGGGCAACGGCAATTCGCCGGCGCGCGAGGCACCGGTCGCTCCCTGGGCCGGCGAACTGCTGCAGCACTGGCTCAAGGTACGCGCCGAGCTGTTGATCGCGGGCGAGTTCCTGTTCCCGGCCACGCGCTCCGGCAAGCCCTGGAGCAAGGAGGCGCAGTACGTTGCCGCCAAGCAGGTGCTGCAGGATGCGGGCATCGAGGCCGCCGGCGGCGGCTCCTTCCTGCTGCGCCACACCTTTGCGCTGCGCCAGTTGCGCAGGGGCGCCACGCTCGATCAGGTGGCGCGCTGGCTCGGCGTGGAGCCCGAGGCGATGGGCAAGTACCAGCGCGTGCTCACCGGTCCGGCCGAGATCGTCTGACGATCAGTCTTCGGGCCGGCTCCACAGCCAGATCGCGACCGCCGCCATGAGCACCGGCGCGCCGATCTTCACGGCGATGGGTGCGGCGGCGGCCAGCAGCACGGCCGAGCTCAGCGCCATCATGGCCGTCGCGGTCCATTTCGCGCGGCGCGGCACCGCTCCGCGTTGGCGCCACTGGCGGATGTGCTTGCCATAGCGGGGGTGCCCGAGCAGCCAGTCTTCGAGCGCGGGCCAGCCGCGCCCGGCAGCCCAGGCGGCCGCGAGCAGGAACGGCACCGTCGGCAGAACGGGAAGAAAGGCGCCGATCAGGCCGAGGGCGACGAACACCAGCGCCAGCGCGCGCCAGAGCAGTCTTGCGACGGGGCCGGCCGGCCTCATGAAGAAAGGCACCCTTCGGGGCGATCCGCCGGAAGTTGCGAAAGAGGCATCGGCGCATCCTAAGCCAAGGCTGCTCGAGAGCCGCCGACGGCCATGCGTGATCTGAACCCCGTTCTCCGACAAAATCGGGGTATGAAGGAGATCGACAACCTGTTCGGCAAGGAGCCTCGCGCGCTGGAAGATTGGCGCGGCAGCGTGGCAGATGCCATGGCAAGGCGCGACGTGCAGGTCGACCAGGCCATCGACACGCTTCGCCGTGCAGCCGGCGGTGCCGCCGCCAGCGTCGCCGCCTTGATGCACGCCGTGAGCCCGGAGGCTTCGCACCGGCCGGCGAGCCCGGCCGCCGCCAGGACGGAGGACCCCGCCGGATTCACGACTCTTGCCGAGCAGCTGCACGGCATTGCGCTCCAGCTGCGCGAGCTCGAATCTTCGGTGCGCAGCCTGCTGACGCGCACGCGCAAGGACCCGGCGTTGGACGAGTGAAAAAAGAGGGCTACCCGATGTCCGCCCGCGGACCCGGCCTCGATTCGCCATCCCGCTCCCAGTAACCGCCGTTCATCAGGTTCTCGCGCACCATCGCGCGGGCGCGATGCAGCCGGCTCTTCACGGCCTGCACGCTCAGGCCCAGGCTTGCCGCGACTTCGGGGGCGGTCAGTTCCTCCACATCGCGCAGGATCAGCGCGACGCGATAGGCCTCCGGCAGCGCGGCAATCGCTTTCGCAAGGTCGAGGCGCAGGTCCGTGGGAATCGGTGGCGCGGCCAGTTCCTCTGCCAACGGCGCTGGAAGGGGCGCCTTGGCGGCACCGCGCTTGAAGATCCGGTAGCACTCGCGCTCGACGATGCGGAACAGCCAGCTGGCAAAGGCCGCCACGGTGCCGAGCGTGCCGATCTTGCGGTGCAGCTGCCACAGCGCCACCTGCACCGCATCCTCGGCGTCCTCGCTGTTCGAGCAGGTGCGGCGCGCGAATCGCCGGAGGTCGGGTTGGCAGGCGCGCAGCAATTGCGACAGCGCCCGCTCGTCCCCGGCGCAGGCGGCTTCGATCAGCGCGGCGGACGCGCCGATCATCGGGCCGGGTCCGCGGCCTTCCGGCCGAGCATTGCGCAGGCGGGACAGAACCCGACGATGGCCGTGGCCGCGAGCATTCCCGCGGTGCCGAACCCCAGCATGCGAAGCGTCCCGGCGGGCAGGAAGTAGAAAGCGCCGAGGGCGGCGATGACGCCGAGACACAGCCGAACTGCGCGCTCCCATGACGGGAGGTTGCGCTTGAGATGAAACATGGTGCGGGCTCCGGTGATTGTTGACCCTTGCATGGAGGCCACTCCAGGGCCAAAAGGATTCGGCGCCGAAAAGAATTCCGCAGGACTTTTTCTATGGCCCGGCCGTGTCCCCCGCCTGGTCCTTGCCGCCGAGGGCGCCGCGCGTCTCCAGCATGCGCCGCGTCTTCTCCAGTTCGCTCTGCAGCTGCTCGGCGTTCCAGCAGGTGCGTTAGTTCGCGGCCATGATCTTGCCGGAGAACGTAGGCGGACCAGGCAGCGTGCACATCGCGCAAGGTCTTCCAACGGTCGCGGTCCGGGAGCGCCGGCAGAATCGGCGCCGGCGAGCGACGGCCCATCAGACGCCAGCGCAGCATGTCCCGGCGGCAGTGCCGGAGATTCGCCAGACGGTGCCTGGCGAATCGGCCAGGTCAGGGAGGACGAGCGCGTCTGGCGCGGGTTGCGCTCGATCAGCTGCTCGCTGTAGCCCCGCCCGCTGGCGGCGAGTGCATCGACTTCGGATACCGACGACATCACGGCCAACTTACTAGCCATAGCGAATGTCGGCACGCCTGCCCCAAACCGCGGCAATGTCATGCCTTGGTCCACGTGCATTGCATCTGGGTCGGCCAGGTGCTGATCGATCCGGTACTCGGAAAGAACCTCATCGAGGGCTTCATCGGGCAATTCCACCTCCGCCGCCACGAGCCCGCTCAGAACGAAATGTTGCCAACCTGGTAGCGTCTCGCCCCAGGCAGACAGTGCATCGAAGATGCTGAACGTTGGTGAGTCATGGGGCCGCCTCCCTCAACCCGAGTGCGCGCAGCCAGGCGTCGACCTGACCGAAAGCATCCTGCTGCCACTGCTCCGGACTGCGATCTCCGAGGACATCCGTTTCTTCGACGAAGCGACGTACACATGTCGGCCCAAAGCCCTCGACGGTGTCGAACTTACCCGCAATGAAGCCGTACCCCTCCGCGCCGCTGGCATGACCGAGCAACGGGCGGCACTCCTCGGCGAGCGCCTCTGGGCCTCCCGGGTAGTTGCGGACGCAGTAATAGATGTCGTAGGCGTCCTTCTGTTTGTAGCGTCCTTCGATTGCATGACCCTTCATTGCCAGAAGCGCTGGGATCGAGCAGACGGCGATCTCGACGCGGTTCGTCCCGCCAGCCGGCATCGAACCGGTGATCGCCACCAACCGATAGAAGTGAAGGGCCAGATCGGCACCGTCCGCTCTTTGCACTGCAAAGTCGCTGATCAGAGGCGGCACGTTCTTGACGATCTCGGCGTTACGGGGCATCAGGAAGTCGACAATGACGTCAATCGGAGTACCGCCGTCCTGGGTAGGAACTTCGCGAACGAGCTGAAAGCGTCGGAGTTCGCGGCGCTGCTCATAGCCGTGGCCCTGTAACGCCTCAATGAGCATGGCATATTCGCCGTCGCCTAGTGCGCCTGCGTCCAGGCCGAGATCCACATCCAGCGTGCCGACGTGCGGCATGTCTTGGTTATCGAGCAGCAACCACGGTACAGCGCCGCCGACGATGGCGAACTTGCCCTTGAAGCTCCCAAGGATCTGACCAATCTCGACAAGCACCGTTTTGACGGCCGCTGTCGTGCGGTCGTCGTAGTCGGCGGCGGACTGTGGCTCGCCCTGCGTCATTTCGGCCATGTCAGCCATTCTTTTCGTAGATGCTCGGCTGCTTCCCGCCCTCGCTCCCCGGCCGCAGCGAGATCGAGGTACGTCTGGACCGGGCTGGTGCAGATGACGCCAGGTGCTGGCTCCACTGTATCGCGGAAGACACCGAGGTCCTTGAGCACAGTCACAGTCACGTTCTCGCCTTTCGAAGTCGACGACAGCTTCAGGCCCGCGAGCAAATGTTCAAGGCCCGCATCGTCCGCGTAGAAATACTGCATTCCCGTGCGGCCATATGGGGCGAGCCACTGCGCTGCAGAGAAAGACGCCAATATCGCCCGACCGGCTTCGCGATCCGCATGCAAAACCCGCCGCGCAGCCGCCTCCAACGGACCACCGTGCAAGGTCGTGTAGAAGTTCATTCGCGGGCCAGCCGGTGGTTCGTAGGCGTCGCGCCACTCGTCCAAAAGCGCGTCGGGCTCAGACAAGTGCATGCCTTCGTCGGATATTTGCGCCCACTCACGATCGAGCAGGCCGGTGCGCACATTGCTCACATGGCCCAAGCTGACATCGGCGACCTGAGCGAGCTCCGTGACGCGCCACGCTCGGTTGGGATCACGAAGCATTGCGCGCAGCACCTGTGCTGACTTCGGCTTGAACAGCGATTTGAGCTCCCGCCGCTCGGCAACTGGCTTGCTGGCAACTTGGCGCTCGATGAAGATGCCGTCAAAGACTAAGCGGGCATTGCCCTCGAAATCGAGAAACCCGACTTCCTGCTCGCGACAGAGTGCTTGGGCTTCCGGGGTCAGATACGGTGCGATAAAAACCGGCGTGGCGTCTGGTGCCTGATGAGCGATGTAATGGCGCAACTGAAGCAATGCCATTCGAACATGGCGCGGCTGCCCACTCGACTTCACTTCGCAAACCAGGACACGCCGCGCGCCCGACACGTCGATGTGCGCCACGATATTGATCCCGAAGTGGGGATCCCGGGTCCCGTGCTCAATGTCCAGCAGTTGGATCGCTGACACCTGTTCGAGCAGCGTTCGGAGGGCGTCCGCAGCTTGGCAAGCTACCTCTTTCATCGACTCGATCGCTTTCAACATTCGCTGAAAGTAGCCTTTTTGGTGAAAATGTCAAGAAATTTCATCGGCAAAGCTAATTTCAGCAAGCGCTGAAACACCCTATTGGTGAAAATTGCTTGTTCGAGGTTCGGACCTGCGTCCAAAGTGAGCGTGGCCTTTCGAGATGCCCCAGGGCTCATGGCGTCGTTAGTACGATCAGTGCTGAAGCAATCCGCTGTGGCAGGACCCGATTTCTGGCGCTCTCCATACCAGATGCGGACCTCGCCTGAATACCAACACGCACCCAGGCGTGTCCTCTCAAGCCATCCTTGACTCTCTTTGAATCGCCCCGGATTGTGGGGCTCAAAGCTCTCGGGAGAGGATTGAGCCATGAAGAAGTCGAAGAAGTTCTCACCCGAGGTGCGTGAGCGCGCGGTGACGCTAGTGCAGGAGCACCGTGGGAAAACCCATTGCGATCGGCCGCGATCATCACCAAGGCGACCACGAGTGCGCTGGAAGGCAGGAAGGCGATCGGCGTGCCGGACTGGCAGTTGAACCTGGGCGCGGAATGGGACATGCTGTTCCTTCCGGGCCTGACGCTCACGGGCCGCATGATCCACACGGGCAAGACCGCCGTCGATCCTGCCAACACCCTGCACATCCCCGGCTGGAATCGTTTCAATGCCGGCGCGCGCTATGCGACGCGGCTCGGCGGCAAGCCCGTCACCTTCCGCATGAACGTGGAGAACCTGTTCGACAAGGACTACTGGGGCACGTCGGCCGCGGGCTACCTGTTCGTCGGTTCGCCGCGCACGCTGAGCCTCTCGGCCAGCATCGACTTCTAAGACCCGGCCGACGCGGCGCATGGATGTGCGCCCACAGGGCGGCGTTCGCCCGGCGGGCAGATTGGCGCTCACGCATGCCAGAGCACCACCAGAAGCCACCGCCGAAGAAAGCGAAGCCGACGACGCGGGCCGCCGTCCGCAAGCAACGCACCCGCGCCGCCTCTGAAGCACCCGTTGACCGCGTGCTGCACGAGGTGTTCGGCCATCGGCGGCTGCGGCCCGGGCAGCGCCGCGTGATCGATCGCGTGGTCGGCGGCGAATCGACGCTCGCCGTCATGCCCACGGGCGCCGGAAAATCGCTGTGCTACCAGGTGCCCGCGGTGCTCGCGCCGGGGCAGACGGTGGTGGTCTCGCCGCTGATCGCGCTCATGAAGGACCAGTGCGAGAAGCTGAACGCGACGGGCGTGAGCGCCGTGCAGCTCAACAGCCAGTGCACCGCACAGGAGATCGACGACGCACAGGCCGCCATTGCCGACGGTTCGGCGCGCGTGATCTTCAGCACGCCGGAGCGCCTGGCCGACGCCGATTTCCTCGCGCTGCTCCAGCGGCACCCGACCTCCTTGCTCGTGGTCGACGAGGCGCATTGCATCTCGCAGTGGGGGCACGACTTCCGGCCCGCCTACCTCGAGCTGGGCGCGGCGGTGCGCGCGCTGAACCATCCGGTGGTGCTGGCGCTCACGGCCACGGCAAACGGCGAAGTGGCCGGGGAGATCATGGAGAAGCTCGGCATTCCGCGCGCCGGCCTCGTCGACACCGGCGCGTACCGGCCCAACCTGCACTACGCGGTCGAGCCGGCGATGCGCGAGGAAGACAAGCTGCGGCGCGCGCTCGCGCTGGTGGCGGGCCTCAAGGGCAGCGGCATCGTCTACACCGCCACGGTGAAGGCGGCCGAGGCGTTCTTCGCCGAACTGGCGGCCGCCGGCGAGTCCGCGGGCCTGTACCACGGCCGGCGGCGCGCCGGCGAACGGCGCGCCGCACAGGACGCGTTCATGGCGGGCAAGCTGCGCGTGATGGTGGCCACCAATGCCTTCGGCATGGGGGTCGACAAACCGGACATCCGCTTCGTGCTGCACTACCAGATGCCCTCCAGCCTCGATGCCTACTACCAGGAGTCGGGCCGCGCCGGCCGCGACGGCGAGCGCGCCGACTGCATTCTTCTGTACCTGCGGCGCGACCGCGCCGTGCAGCAGTTCTTCCTGGCCGGCTGGCTGCCCGAGTTGGCCGAACTGCGTGCGCTGCAGCAGCAGCTGCTGCCGATGCCGAACGCAGCCGCGGCACCGGGCTGGAGCGAGGCGCAGCTCCAGCAGCGCGCGCGCCTGCCGCGCGGCAAGCTTCGCGTGCTGCTGAGCCTGCTGCGGCAGCAAGACCGGGTGGCGCGCGACCGCGAGGGACGGCTGCACTGGCGCGGGAAGCCGCCCCTCGAAGACGCCGAACTCGATGCGCTTCTGGACGAACACCGCGAGAAGCGCGAGCAGGACCGCGAGGCGCTGGAACGCATGACCTTCTATGCGACGACCGGCCTGTGCCGCTGGCAGGTGCTTCTGTCGGGCCTTGGAAGCGATGCGCTCGCGCAGCGCTGCGGCGCCTGCGACAACTGCGTGCGGCTGGCCCGCCACGAGCGCGAGCGCCGCGCGGCTGCGCGAGACGCGGCAGCAAAGGAAGAAGCAGACCCGCCGCAGCACGCCGCCGCTTTTGCCCGGGGAGCGTCGGTGCGCGTGCCGCGCTATGGGGTCGGATGCGTCACGGCCGCCGATGCGGTCTCCGTGACGATCGAATTTCCCGACGGCAGCCAGCGCTGCTTCCGGCCCGAGTTCGTGCGCCCGGTGCCCGCGCTTCGCCGGGCCTGAGGCCGGCGCGCAGCGCGAAAGCCTACTTGCCCGCGATCACGTGCCGCTTGTGCAGCGAGCTCGAAGCGTTCATGCCGGCGTCTTCGTCGACACCGATGCCAGCCGGTCCACCAGCTCTCCGCCGAGCCAGGCCGTGACCATGGCAAGGGCCGCGCCTGCGAAGGACCAGGCCATCTGGCCCAGTTGCGGCGCATAGTCGCGGTCGCGCAGCAGAAAGCTCGCAACGAACAGCAGCAGGACGAGCACGTTGCCCCCGCCGTGCATGGCGCCGATGCGCTTGGCCCTGGTGCCCGAAGGAATGGCCAGCCAGTCGAGGGTTCCGAAAGGCGCGGCGAGCACGCCGCCCACCAGGCCGGCCGCGATCAGCCAGTATGAAACGGCGGCCATGACCTGGCTGTGTCCCGCCAGGTAGATGATGTCGAACACCACCGCAGTGGCGAGCAGCCCGAGCGGAAACACCACCAGCATCTGGTGCACCGAGTGGCCAAGGAAACGGACTCTTGCATGCATGGGATCACCTCCATTGCCTGAACCCCGCCATCTGAGCGGCAGCCGCAACCGGTCCCGCGCAAGCAAGTGCCGCCAGTGCGGGTCGGTACTTTCCTACTCGCCGGCTGCCGTCTCACAAGCGCAAGGGAAAAATTCAAACTCTCTTTATCGGCGCTGGATGACGCTCTGCAGTTGGCAACGCATCAGGCTGCGCGACATGGACAAGTTCTTCGCATCCTTCGCCAATGCCACGGCGCGCGCGGCCGGCAGTCCGATTGCATTCCTGATCTGTGTCGCGCTGGTCGTTGCCTGGGCGGCGGCGGGGCCCTTCTTCCATTTTTCCGAGAACTGGCAGCTGACCATCAACACCGGCACCACCATCGTCACCTTCCTGATGGTGTTCCTGATCCAGAACACGCAGAACCGCGACGGGGCGGCACTTCAGACCAAGCTCGACGAGCTGATCCGGTCATCGAACGCCGGCGACGAGTTCATGGGCATCGAGAAGCTCACTGACAAGGAGCTGGCCGAGCTGCACGAGAAATGCGAAGCGGCCGCCAAGAGAAGCCATGCCGCGCTCGACCGCACCCGCAGCGAGCGCGCACGGCGCGGCCACGGGGGCGCCCCCCAGGAAGGCGCTCAACCAACAGAAAGCAAAGCATGAAGAAATCCATCTGGAAACTGTATGGCTATGGCTGGGTCACGCTCGGCTTCTTCCTGGTGTCGCTGGTGGGCCACTGGGTCTTCGGCTGGTTCGCCTATGTGGACGAGCAGAAGCACTTCGGCGTGCCGCCGGAGGTGTCGGGCTACCTGATCCAGATGTCGAGGGACACGCTGGAGAACTGGCAGTCGGAGTTCCTGCAGCTGCTGTGGCAGATCGGCGGCCTGGCCTTCCTGCTCTATGTCGGCTCGCCGCAGTCCAAGGAAGGCGACGACCGCATGGAAGCCAAGATCGATGCGATCCTGGCGGCGGTCGACCCGAAGAACGCCGATGTCCTGATCGACGAGATCGACCGCGAATACGCCGGCCGGCACACCGACCTGCGCTGGACCAGGATGGCGAAGAAAGACGCATCCTGACGTGACGGCGGCGCGCGCGGCGCCGCCGCCGCCATGCGTCAGGAGCCGATGACCTGCAGGTCGCCGCTCGCGCCGAGCAGCTGGCGCACCTGCTGCGCGAGCGAGCCGAAGATGCGCCCCGCAAGGCTGGGCTCGTCGCGCCCGAAGACGATGCGGTCGCAGCCGAAGTCGCGGGCCGCCGCAACGATGGTCTCGGCGCTGCGGCCGATCGCCACGGTGCTGCTGCAGGACACGCCCGACATCGCGAGCAGGTTCTGCGCGAACTGCAGTTCCTCGGCGCCCGCGCTCTGCTGCAGCTCGCGCAGCTCCTGCGGGTCGAAGAACATCGCGACGTGGCCGGAGACCACGGGTTGCACCCGCAAGAGCCGCACAGCCGCCGGCTCCTGCCGGCAGATGCGCACGACCTGCTCGATGGCCGCGCGCGTGCGGGCCGGCTCGGTCGGGTCGATGGGGACCAGAATGCGCCGTCTCACGCCGACACCTGCTTCAGGCCGACTGGTTGGCGGGTTCCGGCTGCTGTTGCCGGCTGGTCAGCCACTTGCCGATCGCCACGACGGAGATGGCGCCGATCGCGGGCACGATCGTGTGCAGCGCATGCTGGCTCGCGGCCCAGCCGGCGATCGACGGATCCGACATCGCCATTTCGCCGGCCACCCAGCCCAGCAGGGCGGCACCGAGCGTGATGATGATCGGGAAGCGGTCCATCAGCTTGAGGATCAGCGTGCTGCCGAAGATGATCAGCGGAATGCTGATCACGAGGCCGAACACCAGCAGCGGCACGTTGCCCTTGGCCGCGGCGGCAACGCCGACGACGTTGTCCAGGCTCATGACCAGGTCGGCGACCACGATGGTCTTGATGGCCGCAGCCAGGCTCGAATGGCCTTCCAGGTTCTCTTCGCCGTCATCGCCCTTGAGCAGGCCGATGCCGATCCAGAACAGCAGCGCGGCGCCCACCAGCTTGAGGTAGGGCAGCGTCAGCAGGTAGACCGCAAAGAAGGTCAGCACCACGCGCAGCACGATGGCGCCCATGCTGCCGAACAGGATCGCCTTCTTCTGCTGGGCAGGCGGCAGCGAGCGGGAAGCCATCGCGATGACGACGGCGTTGTCGCCGCTCAGGACGATGTTGATCAGGATGATCTGCGACAGGGCAATCCAGAAATCCGGACTGGTCAAAAACGACATGGGGGGTGTCTCCTCGAAGTGGACGCGGAACCACGGCGGTTCCGACGTGTTCGAGGCTACGGGCCGGCGCTGTCACCTTTCTGCCGGCTGGCTGTCAGCCACATGTCCCCCAGCTGTCAGCCAGCTTACAGGGCCGGCCTGGGCGGCACTGTTCAGGCTTGGCGCAGCGGGAAGAAGACGCTGAAGGTGTTGCCCACGCCGTCGATGTCTTCTTCCAGCGTGATGCGCGCGCCGTGCAGCGTGGCGATCTCGCTGACGATCGCCAGGCCCAGGCCGCTGCCGTCCTCCTGCGTGCCGAGCAGGCGGTGGAAGCGCTCGAAGATGCGCGCGCGCTCCTCCACCGGCACGCTGGGACCGTCATCGCTGATGGCCAGGCGGCACTGGTCGCTGTCGCTCTGGCCCACCTGCACGGTCACGCGGCCGCCCGCCTGGCTGTAGCGCACCGCGTTGTCGATCAGGTTGTTGATGAGCTCGCGCAGCCGGTCGCGGTCGGCGTTGATCACCAGCGGATGCTCGGCGCCTTCGAAACCCAGGTCGATGTCGCGCTTGAGCGCCTGCGGCACCCAGTCCATGCTGACCTCCAGCGCGTAGGCGTTCAGGTCCAGCGGCTGCAGCTGCATGGCGTCGAGCGCGCCGGGCTCGTTGCGCGCGAGCGAAAGCAGCTGGCGCACCAGCCGCGAGAGCCGGTCGGCGCTGATGTAGAGCTGCGCAAGCGAATGGCGCACGCGCTCGGGGTCGCTCTCGCGCAGCGCCAGTTCGATCTGCGCCTTCAGGCCGCTCACGGGCGTCTTCAGCTGGTGCGCGGCGTCGGCCACGAAGCGGTTCTGGAAATCGAAGGTGCGGCCGAGCCGCGCCATCAGCTCGTTGACCTCGTCCACCAGCGGCCGCACCTCGCCCGGCACGTCGTGGATGTCGATCGGGCTCAGGTCCAGGTGCGAGCGGTCCGACACCGCGCGGCGCAGCCGCTGCAGCGGCTCGAGCCCGCGCGAGATGCCGAACCAGACCACCGCCGTGGCCATCACGATCAGCAGCAGCTGCGGCACCACCACGTTGGCCAGCATCTCCCACGCAAGATGGGTGCGCTTGTGCAGCGTTTCGGCCACCTGCACCTGCACCATCGGCGCCTCGGGGTTGCCGCCGATGGGCATCGAGGCCACCAGCATCCGCACCGGCTCGCCCCGCACCGTGTCGCGGTAGAAGCGCGGCCTGGCGGGGTCGCCGGGGCGCGGCGGCGGCATTTCTTCATCGCCGCCCAGCGCCTTGCCGTCCTCGCTGGCCACGCGGTAGAAGAGCAGGTCGTCCTGGTCGAGCAGCAGGATGTTGCCCGCGGCCTCGGACAGGTCGAGCCGCGGCTGCAGGCCGTCGAGCTTCACGTGCAGCACGATCTCGCGCCCGATCTCGTACAGCGCGCGGTCGTAGGCGAGGTTGGAAAAACGCAGCGAGTTCCAGTAGGCGGCGCCGGTGTCCAGCACCAGCAGCACGGCCAGCGGACCGAGCAGCCAGGCCAGCAGCTTGCGCTGCAGCCTGGGCTCAGGTTTGCGCATCGCCGCGGTCCATCAGGTAGCCCATGCCGCGCACGGTGCGGATCTCGCATCCGAGCGGCTCGAGCTTCTTGCGCAGCCGGTAGACGTTGACCTCGATCGCGTTGTCGCCGACCTCGTCGCCCCATCCGTAGAGATGGTTGACCATCTGCTCCTTGCCCACTACGCGACCCTCGCGCATCATCAGCAGCTCCAGCACGGCGAGCTCGCGCGGCGACAGGTCCAGCGGCTTCTTGTCGTAGAACACGCGCCGGCCCACCGTGTCGAAGCGCAGCAGGCCGTGCTCGAGGTACGGCGTGGAATTGGTGCTTCGGCGCAGCAGCGCGCGCACGCGTGCTTCCAGCTCCGGCAGGTCGAAGGGCTTGGCCAGGTAGTCGTCGGCGCCCAGGTCGAGCCCGCGCACGCGGTCCTGCAGGGTGTCGAAGGCGGTCAGCATCAGCACCGGCATGGTGGACTTGCGGGCGCGCAGCCGCCGCAGCACGTCCAGCCCGCTGAGCTTGGGCAGGCCGATGTCGAGGATCGCCAGGTCGTAGATGCCGAGCGCGAGCGCATGGTCGGCCTCTTCGCCGGTGGAGACGATGTCCACCGCGTGGGCGGACTGCACCAGCGCGCGCGAGAGCGCGTCGGCCAGCACCTTGTCGTCTTCCACCAGCAGTATCCGCATTGATTCTCGCCCCGGCCGTATGCAGCCGAATATGCTAACCGCAATGCCCGGGGAGACGGGGCAACTCAGGAGCAGCTGTAGCTCGCGGCCAGGTTGGGGTCGCCCGAGGTGTGGTTCGCCTTGAGCGGATAGAGGCACAGCGGGCGCGACTTCACGGCCGGAAAGCTGGCGCTGGCCACCGTCGCCACTTCCACGCGCGCCGGCGGCTCGATGCCCTTTTCCACCCAGGCGGTCAGCAGTTCGTAGAGCTGCGCGTTGGTCGGCAGCGGAGGATTCGCATTGGCATTCGACGTGCCGTTGCTGAAGCCGTGGCCCATGCCGGGAACGAGGTAGAGCCGGTAGAAGCCCTGCGTGGCCGCCACGCCGCCCATCTGCGCGGCGACGCGGCTGTAGTAGTTGATCGTGCCTTGCGGCGGGATCAAGGTGTCGGCCAGGCCGTGATAGGAGATCAGCTTGCCCTTGCGGTCGCGGAACGCGCTCAGGTCGGCGCTGTCGGTGTTGATGTTGGCGAACGCGCCTTGCAGCGCCACGCCGCGGTCCCAGGCGTTGGCGAGCTGCGCGTACGTGAGCGATTTCCAGCGGTCGGCGCCATTGCCGGTGGCGTTGAGGAAGCTGGGCGTCGCGATCGTCGGATCCTGCAGTTCGAGCGCGACCATGTCGCTGGATATGGGGAATGGCGTGGCGCCGGCCAGGCCCATGAGGCTGGCGCCGCGCGCCAGTCCGTACCACTTCTGCGCAGGCGCAGTGGCGGCCGCGAAGCCGTTGTCGGCCGCGGGGCTGGGCACCGAGCCGTCGGCCGTCTGGCCGTACCAGAACTTGTTGAACGCGAGCGCCTGGGCCGGGCTCACGCAGCCTGCGGTGGCGTTGCTGCCGCCATCGGCGGTGCAGATCACGGCCGCGTCGATGGTCGGGTCGTAGCGGCAGGCGGCAGGGTCCGGCACATAGCCCAGGTGAACGCCGCCGACCATGTCGCAGGCGTTGATCGCGGCATTCGAGACCGTGGTGTGCTGGTCCGCCGTGATCGCCACGCCGCCCAGGTCGCGCTGGACCACGATCTGCGGATAGAGCTCGGTCGTGATGAACCGGGTCCAGTTGTTGGCGGGCGCGCCGGCCAGGATGCCGTCGAAGTCGGCGGGGTTGGCCTGGGCCTCCTTGAGCCCCTGCCGCCCTCCTGTCGAGAAGCCGTTCCAGTAGGCGTACTTCGCGTCTTCGCCGTAGTAGGCCTTGGCCAGCGCCTTGGTCTTGACGGCCATCTCGTGGATGCCGCGCTCCGAGAAGTCCTTCCACAAAATCGTGTTGACGGTGCCGTCGGGGTTCATCGCGAAGGAGCCGTTGCTGATGGCATGGCCGGTGTCTGTGGTGGCGGAAACGGCACCCTCCACGCCCGCGGTGTCGCTGGCCGAACCGGCGCTGCCGGAGACCGGCGTGATGCCGGTGAGGATTCCATGGGTGCCGCCGGCCCAGCCGCCGCCGCCCTTCACATGGATGCGCCTGTTCCAGTTGGCCGCCGTGGGCAGCCAGATCTCGATGCCGATGCCTGGCGAGGTGGAGGGCGCGCCGGCCACGCCCGGGTTGCCCGGGCCGACATTGAGCTTGACGAAGCACAGGTCGTTCTGCGCGATGGGCGTGCTCGGCGATGCGGCGCCCGTCAGCAGCAGCGCCTCCCCTTTCTTGAAGGCCTTGACCAGCAGCACCGTGGTCGACGCATCGGGCGCGAAGCGGGTCTTCATGCTGTCGTCGCAGGCCAGCTTCTGCGCTGGCGGTGCGCCGGTGTCCGGCGGAACGCCCACGATGGGAAAGCCGCGAGGGCCACCGCTGCCTCCGCAGGCCGTGACGAGTGCTGCAATGCAGCAGAAAGTGGCGGCTTTGGAAGCGCCTGATCTTTTGACGGCCATCGTGGTCTCCAGACTGGAAATAAACTGCAGATGAAGATTCATCCGCCCGAGCCCCGGCGCGCCAGGGCTGCACGATGTTGCATCTTCAAAGCGATTTCCACGCTGGGGGAAACCACACGAAGTGAAAAGCGGAGATTCACGCTCGGCCGGGGCCGCCAAATGTCGAGCGATGGGGCGCACTTCAGTGCATGTGGATGCAGACAGTGGCCCTGCGGGGCCGGCTCAGGACGGCCCGGCGCCTTCCAGCAGTTGATCGGCGAGGCCTTCGATGTCGCCGCGCAGGGCCAATCGCTCGAGCCAGGCTGGCGGAATGGAAGACGCGCCGTAGTGCGCACCGGCCAGCTGCCCGCAGATCGCGGCCGTGGTGTCGGCATCGTCTCCCAGGTTGGCCGCGGCCAGCACGGCATCCTCGAACGACCCGGTGCCGAAGAAGCACCAAAGGGCCGCCTCGAGCGAATCGACACAGTATCCCGATCCCTTGATGGCCTCGCGCGGCTTGCCGACGTAGCCACCCGACGCGATGGCTGCGACCTTGTCGGACAGGGGTTCGGGGACTGCGGTTGCAAGAATGTGCTCCTTGCTTGCGCCCATCAACGCTGCCCGCAGTTGCAGCGCAAAGAGCTGCGAGCAATCGATGGCTTCGCGCGCGCCATGCGTGGTTCGCGTGCTTTCGCCGGCAAACCGGAAGGTGTGGTCCGCGCTGGCGCGAAAGTACATCGGGACCGGTGCGAGCCGCATCAGCGCGCCGTTGCCGGCCGTCCTGGGGTCGGGGTCGCCAGCGAACGGATCGCGGGTCACGAGGTAGCGGTCCAGCGCCGTGGCCACCGTGATGCCGATGTCGAAGCACTCGCCGTTGCTGCTCAGGTAGCCGACGCTGCGCCAGTTGCAGTAGCGGTTCATCTGGTCGACGGCATCGAAGCCGCGCCGCCAGACCAGGCTCGTTGCCAGGCACAGCGCCATCGAGGTGTCGTCGGTCCATTCGCCCGGCTCCAGCCTGAATGGGCCGCCGCCAGCCATGCCGGTGACGGGCTCGAAAGTTCCGCGCGGCATGAACTCGACGGTCGTGCCCACCGCATCGCCGCAGGCGAGCCCGAGGAGGCAGCCGCGGTATCGCTCCTGGTCTTTCATGCGGTACCGCCCTGCGCGTTGTCCGCGGTCAACCCGAAGAAGAAATCGAGGATGTGGAAGTGGTCGTCATGGAACTGGTCCTCCATGCCGGCCAGCTGGTCGATGGGCACCCACCGGGCGTCCGCGGCGTCGTCGCCGGCGGTCAGTTCGGGCGGGCGGCGCGGGCCCAGGTCGAACCAGTGCGCGTGGGTGATGACGCGGCCGCGCTGGCTGCGGTCGGGGCGGTCGAACACCTGCACCGCCTTGAAGGCGGCTTCGATGTCGCTGTCCAGAAGGCGCAGGCCGGTTTCCTCTTCCAGCTCGCGCAAGGCCGACTGCCACACGGTCTCGCGCGGCTCGAGAAAACCGCCCGGCACCGCGAACAAACCCTTGCCAGGCGAGCGGCCGCGCCGGATCAGCAGCACCTGGCGCCCGCACTGGACGACCGCATCGACCGTGACGAAGACCGGCGGGTACGGCGAGCCGGCCCACAGCGCCTTCTCGCGGCGCAGGCTCTCCCATTCCTGCGCCAGCACCGCATAAGGCGGCAGGCGGGCCCAGGCGCGCAGGAACTGCAGCGTGCTCTCCGGCGCCTGGCCGGCGAGGGCTGCCAAGGCCGGCTCCAGCGAACCATCGTGGGCCGCCCCGAAATAGGCGTCGCGCAGCGCGCTCGCATGGATGTCGCCGCGGCGCCCGGCGTCGTCGAGCGCCCAGCCGGGAAAGTCGCGCAGGTAGCTGCTGGTCGCATCCTTCAGGTGCCCGACCAGCACGACCGACGGCTGGCCGGGATGCAGCCGGGCCAGGCCCTGCTTCACCGCCGCGACCCATCGCGCGGAGTCGTAGTGGTCGCGCACCGGCAGGAACTTCAGCCGCTGGCGCTCCGCTTCCGGCAGCGCGACGCGGATCATCTCGGCGCGCTCTTGCCAGGTGAAGGGATTGCGCGGCGTGCGCGCCTGGAAGGCCGAGCCGAGCACCACCACGCACTCGGGCGCGGCGGCGAGCGCGCGGTGCAGCAGCGCCAGCTGGGCGTTGTGGAAGATCTGGAAGCGTCCGATGTAGACGGCGACATCGGGCGCCTTGTTCGTGCTTGTCATCTTGTCATCCTCAGTTCCAGCGGGCCGCAATCGGCATCTGGCGGCCCGAGCCGAATGCCCGGGGCCTGACCCGAACGATGGGCGGCGACTGCCGCCGCTTGTACTCGTTGCGCGCGACCATGCCGCGGATGCGCTCGACCAGCGCCTCGCCCCCGGGCGTGGCGCGCAGCCGGTCGACGAAGCTGCGCGCCTGCGCGTACTCCTCCGCCCCGAGCCGCTCGCCTTCGATCAGCAGCTTGAGGACTTCGTCGAGCACGTCATACGGCGGCAGGCTGTCGGCGTCCTTCTGCCCCGGCGCCAGCTCGGCAGAGGGTTCCTTGTCGAGGATGGCCTGCGGGATGAGCTCGCGTCCGGCCTGTGCGTTCAAGTGTCGCGACAACGCGAAGACCTCGGTCTTGTAGAGGTCGCCGATCAGGCCCAGGCCACCGTTGGTGTCGCCATACAGCGTGCAGTAGCCGACCGAGATCTCGGACTTGTTGCCCGTGGTCAGCAGCAGGTGGCCGAAGCTGTTGGAGTAGCCCATGAGGACCGTGCCGCGCACGCGCGCCTGCAGATTTTCCAGCGCCACGCCTTGCAGCCCTTGGCCGAAGGCCGTCTCGAAGCCTTGCTCGAACTGCGAAACGACGCCCGCGATGGCATGCGCCTTGAGCGGCACGCCGAGGTTGCGGCACAGCCTTTCGGAATCGTCCACCGAGCCCGCCGAGGAAAAGCGCGACGGCATGGTGATGGCGACGACGTTCTGCGCGCCCAGCGCCTCGACCGCCAGCGCGAGCGTCAGCGCCGAATCAATGCCGCCGGACGAGCCGACCACCGCCTGCCGGAAGCCGCAGCGCCGCGCATAGTCGCGCAGGCCCAGCACGATCTGCTGGCGGTAGAACTCCAGCGTCGGCAGGCCTTGCGGCGGCACAGGCGGCGGTGCTTCGCCGGCCGGCGTGAGAAAGCGGCCGTCCTCGAAGCGCAGGGTGCGCAGGTCCTCCGCGAAGCGGTGCGCCTCGTACACCACGCCGGCCTGCGGCTCGACGGCGAACGAGGCCCCGTCATACACCAGCTGGTCGTGCCCGCCCACCTGGTTGACGTAGAGGATCGGCAGCCCGTTGCGGCGGCTGGCCGCGCCGAAGATGCGGTGCCGCTGCTCGCGCTTGCCGATGTTCGAGGGACTCGCGTTGATCGACACCACGAGGTCGGGCGCGGCATCGCGCATGCGGTCGAAGGGATTGACGAGGTAGTCCTCGCCCTCGTCGTTCCAGCCGTCCTCGCAGATCAGGAATCCCACGCGCGCGTCGCGGATGCGCAGCACGCGTGCCACGTCGGGGCCCGGCTCGAAGTGCCGGCGCTCGTCGAAGACGTTATAGGTCGGCAGCAGCTGCTTGGCATATTCGAGCCGCACTTCGCCCGCGCAAATGACGCGCAGCACGTTGCGAAGCTTCTTGCCCGCGCCCTCGCGCCGCGCCGGCAGGCCGACCGCCCAGTGCAGCGCCGGCATCTCGCGCGAGGCCGAGAGCAGCTGCCCGAACGCCTCCTCCACGCGGTCCATGAAGCCCTCTTCCTCCAGGAGGTCGGCCGGGTAGTAGGCGGTGAGCGACAGCTCGGAGAAGACCACCAGGTCGGCCTCGTCGGCCGCGGCCCGGCGCGCGGCCTCGATCATCCGCGCGGCGTTGCCGGCCAGGTCGCCGATCATGGGGTTGAGCTGGGCGACAGTGATGCGGAGCATGGCCTCACCCCTCGATCTGGAAGACCTGGCGCAGGTAGGCCAGGAAGGTCTGGTCTTCGCACAGCGTCTTGCCCGGGCTGTCCGACAGCTTGGCCACCGGCTGGCCGTTGCAGGCCGTGAGCTTCATCACGATGTTCAGCGGCGTGAGGCCGACGTCGTTGCTCAGGTGGGTGCCGATGCCGAAGCCGGTCTGCGTGCGGTCGGCGAAGGTGCGGTACAGCCGGATCGCCGTTGGCAGGTCGAGCCCGTCGGAGAACACCAGCCGCTTGGTATGCGCATCGATGCGCAGCCTGGCGTAGTGCGCCAGCGCCTTCTCGCCCCAGGCGACCGGATCGCCCGAGTCGTGGCGAAGGCCGTCGAACAGCTTGGCGAAATACAGGTCGAAATCAGCCAGGAAGGCATCCATGCCGACCACGTCGGTCAGCGCCACGCCCAGGTCGCCGCGGTACTCCTGCACCCAGCCTTCGAGCGCGGCGTTCTGGAAGTCGCGCAGCCGCACGCCGAGCGCCTGGTAGGTCTGCAGGTACTCGTGCGCCATGGTGCCGATGGGCACCAGCTCCAGCTCCTTGGCCAGCAGCACGTTGGAGGTGCCCTTGAAATACATCGGCACCTCGCGCTTGAGCGTGCCGACCATTTCGCGCTGCCAGTCGCGGGAGAAGCGGCGCCGCACGCCGAAGTCGAAGAACTCGAATGGATGCCGCGCCGCCGGCTCTTCCGCAAAACCGCGCAGCAGTTCGATCTTGGCGTGCAGGCGCCGGCGGCCCTCGGCCAGCGCCGCCTCGGCATCGAAGCGGCGGAAGTACAGCTCGTTGACGATCGCGAGCACGAAGATCTCGAACGCCATCGTGTGCACCTGCGGGCCGACCGCACGGACGCGCAGCGCATCGCCTTCGGCCGCGGCGGTGATGAATTCGCGCTGGAAGCTGAAGATGCGCAGGAAGTCGACGAAGTCGCTCTTGATGTAGCGCAGGCCGCGCAGGTAGGCGAGTTCGCCGGGCGCAAAGCGCAGCGTGCACAGGTGGTCGAGTTGCGCGTTGACGTCCGCCAGCAGCTCGGCCAGCGGATAGGCCGGCTGGTTGCGGCACACGAAGCTGTACTCCGCCTGCGTCTGCGGGTGGCTGTGCAGCATGGCCTGCCACATCGTGAACTTGTACAGGTCGGTGTCGAGCAGGCTCTGGATGATCGGTTGCATGGTGTGCTCCTTGGGCGGGTTGGCGTCAGGCGTTGGCCGCCAGCAGTGCGCGCACTTCGGCGCTGCTGCGCAGCTGCGCGCCGCGCGCGGCCATGTCGTCGAGGAAGGCCTGGTGCTGCGCCTCGAAGCCGGTCACCGGGCTCATGCAGTCGGTGACGAGCACCAGCTTGGCGGGCCTGCCCGACGGCAGGTGGGCGGCGATGTGCTCGGTGGTGGCCTTCACGCAATGGCTGCTGGCTTCGCCCGCAATCACGATCAGGTCGGCGCGGTCGAGCGACGCGACCAGCCGCATGTTGAGCGCGGTGCCGGGATCCTCCGCATCCGGCACTTCGGCCTGGATGGCGCTGTAGTGCTCGGTCCAGGGATTGCTGCCCTTGGCGACCTTCTCCACCAGGCCGGCCTGTGCGTCTTCCCAGGCGTTGTAGGCGGCCTTGACGGCGGCATGCACGTTGTGGCCCCAGCTGCCGATCTCGCAGTGCACCGGCCACACCATCAGCGTGTAGCGGCCCCTGCGCTCGAGTTCGTCAAGGTAGGCCAGCGCGCGCGGCAGGGCCGCGGCGTCGCGGGGCCGGTAGTCGCCGCCGCGAACCTGCGCCGCGGTGATCGCGGTGAAGGGCGCCACCGCGCCGCCGCCGCGCGCCTGCCAGAACGTGGGATGCGCGATGTCGAACCTGTGGTGCGAGTCCAGCGTGACCGTGATGCCGGCGATGCCGCCTCCCCCTTCGCGGATCAGGCCGGCCAGCCTCAACATGTCGGCGTGGGCACCGGCCACCGGCAGGGCCGGCTGCAGCGGCGCGCCCGTGGCGGCGTCGATGCCGAGCCAGTCGGCCGGCAGGTCGCAGAAGTCGTTCTGCGGATCGATCACGAGGAGATGGATGTTCTGCTTCATGGCGGGGTCCTCTTGTGTTAGTTGTACTGTACAACTCTCTTTGGTTGCACTGTACAACCATGACGGAGAAAGTCAAGCCTCGGCGTCGCGCGGGCTGAAGGTGCGGGGAAACAGCGCCGCCTGGGACCGGTCGCGCAGCCGGTAGCCCATGGCCGGCCGGCCGGAGGCGCCCTCCACCATCCCCGCCTCTTCCATGAAGCCGCCATCGAGCATCCGCTTGCGGAAGGCGCTCTTGTCGACGGCTCGGCCGAGCACGACCTCGTAGGTGTGCTGCAGCTGCGGCAGCGTGAAGGGCTCGTTCAGCAGGAAGGCCGGCAGCGAGGTGTATTCCACCTTGCTGCGCAGCCGGGCGATGGCGCTGGCCAGGATCTCCGCATGATCGAACGCCAGGCGCTTGCGACCCGCGGCAGCGGCGTCCATCCATTCGACCTGCGCGGCATTCACGCCTTGGTCGGGCACCAGGTCCCGGGCCGGCATCAGCGCGAAGAAGGCGTGCGTGGCCGACCAGCCGCGCGGATCGCGATGCGCGCCGCCCCAACTGCCCAGCTGCTCGAGATACGGTGCGGCAACCCCGGTCTTCTCGCGCAGCTTGCGCAGTGCGCAGTCGAGCAGGCTGGCGTCCCTGTCGACGTCGATGAACCCGCCGGGAAGCGCCCAGCGCCCCGGAAAGGGATCGTCAGGGTTGCTCGGGCGACGTACCAGCATGACCTTCAGCGCATCTTCCAGCACGGTGAAGATGACCACGTCGACGGTGACCAGCGGCCTGGGAAAGTTCAGGCCGGCCTGCTTCTTGGGGGATGGCTTCAAGGCGCGAGCTCCTCTTGATTTGGGTTGTACAGAACAACTCTGGAGGGAGGAATATAGCGAGCGCGTGCGCGTCCGGGTTTTCCCAGGCAACGGCATTCCGATTAACGTATACATTAATTCATACGTTATTTGACCATCCGACCCGGACTCGTCCATGCCCACCCCGCGCACCACGACCCCACCCCCGGCTGCCTCGCCTGCGCTCTCGCGCACGGACGCGGCCTATGAAAGCCTGCGCCGGCGCATCCTCGACAACATATGGCCGCCCGGCCATCAGGCGCTGGAGCAGGAGATCGCGCTGGAGCTCGGCCTGAGCCGCACACCGGTGCGCGAAGCGCTGATCCGGCTCGAGCGCGAAGGCCTGGTGCAGGTGATCCCGCGCCACGGTATGCGCGTGCTGCCGATGTCGGCCACTGACATGCGCGAGATCTACGAGATCCTCACCGCGCTCGAAAGCCTGGCCGTCGAGATCGTGGCAACACGCCGCCCGTCGGACTCCGAGCTGGCGCCGCTGGTGCGCGCGACGCAGGCGATGGAACACGCATTGGCCAAGGACGATCTCGACGCCTGGGCACGCGCCGACGAGAGCTTCCATGCGCAGCTGGTCACCATGGCCGGCAACCGCCTGCTGACCGAGGCCGTCTTCAGTCACTGGGACCGCGCGCACCGCGCCCGCATGTTCACGCTGCGGCTGCGGCCCAAGCCGGTGAATTCAACGCAGGAACACACAGCGCTGGTGGAGTGCCTGCGCGCCGGCGATTCGGCCGGCGCATCGGCAGTGAACCGAGCCCACCGCCAGCGCGCGAGCCGCGAGCTGCTGGCGCTGTTCGAGCGCTACCGCCTGCAGCAGATGTAGCCCGGCTGGATGTTTTTTTCTTCTTCCCTTCTCACGCCACACAAGCCCCTCTCTCCCATGGAAAAGAACTACCGCATCGCCGTCCTGCCGGGAGACGGCATCGGCACCGAAGTCATGCACGCGGCGCAGGCCGTACTGGAAGCCGTGCAGCCGCGCGTCGGCCGTGCGCTGGCACTCGAATGGCTGCCGGCCGGCGCACAGCACTATCTCGACAGCGGCGTCGCGCTGCCCGAGACCACGCTGCGCCGCTGTGAGAGCGCGGACGCCATCCTGTTCGGTGCGATGGGCCTGCCGCACGTGCGCGGCGCCGACGGCACCGAGATCATTCCGCAGCTCGACCTGCGCATGCACTTCGACCTCTATGCCGGCGTGCGGCCGATCCGCACCTTCCGCGGCCTGCCCACGCCGTTGTCGAACCCTAAGGCCGAGCACATCGACCTGGTGCTGGTGCGCGAGAGCACCGAAGGCCTGTTCTATGCCCGCGGCCGCGGCGACGTACGCGGTGACCAGGAAGTGTTCGACACCATGCGTATCACGCGCCACGGCACGACACGCATCTGCGAATTCGCCTTCCGCCTGGCCGCACGCCGGGCCGAGCGGCTGGGCCGCGCAGGCCGCGTGACCAACGTGGACAAGGCCAACGTCTTCGCCTCGATGGCCTTCTTCCGCAAGGTGTTCGAGGAAGTCGCGGCGCGCCATCCGGCGGTGGCGGCCGACAGCGGCTATGTCGATGCGATGGCACTCAACCTGGTGATGAAGCCGTGGACCTACGACGTGCTGGTCACCGAGAACATGTTCGGCGACATCCTGTCGGACCTCATTGCCGCGCTGGTCGGCGGCATGGGCATGGCGCCCTCGGGCGACATCGGCGACAGGCACGCACTGTTCCAGCCGGCGCACGGCACCGCGCCCGACATTGCGGGCCAGGGCAAGGCGAACCCGACCGCGATGCTGCTGTCGGCCGCCATGATGCTCGAGTGGCTGGCTGAGCGCAGCGGTGACACCGCACTGGCCGACGGCGCGGCGCTGATCGAACGCGCGGTCGAGCAGGTGTTCGCCACCGGCCAGGTGCGGCCGATGGAGTTCGGCGGCATGCACAGCACGGCCGACATCACGCGCGCGGCCACCAACGCCCTGCGCGCGGCCTAGCTGCGCGACGCGGCAGTGCTGCCGGCGGCCACGCCCGCCGTCCCGTTTTCCAAACAACGCGGAGACAAAACCATGAAGCGCTTCCTGAACGCCGCCCTGCTCGCGACCGCGGCCCTCGCCGCACCGCTCGCCGTCCATGCCCAGGCGTGGCCCGCCAAGCCGGTCAAGATCGTCGTGCCCTCGCCGCCCGGCGGCAGCACCGACCAGATCGCCCGCGCCATCGGCCAGAAGCTGTCGCAGGCGTGGGGCCAGCCGGTAGTGGTGGAAAACCGGCCCGGCGCCGGCCTCACGTTGGGCGCCGACTATGTGGCCAAGTCGCCGGCCGACGGCTACACGCTGCTGATGGGTGCGGTGCACCACTCGATCGCGCAGTCGGTCTACAAGAAGCTGCCCTACGATTTCGGCAAGGACCTGGCGCCGATCACCGTGCTGGCCATCGTGCCCAACGTGCTGATCGTATCGGCCGCCAACCCTGCGAAGAACGTGGCCGAGCTTATCGCGCAAGCCAAGGCGAACCCCGGCAAGCTCAGCTACGGCAGCACCGGTGCCGGCACCGCGCACCACCTCATCGGCGAGCAGTTCAACGACATGGCCGGCACCGACATCCTGCACGTCGCCTACAAGGGCAGCAGCCCGGCGCTGGTCGACCTCATGGGCGGACAGACGACGATGATGTTCGACACGGTGGCCTCCTGCTTGCCGCTCATCAAGGGCGGCAAGCTGCGCCCGCTGGCGGTGGCCACGGCCAGACGCTCGTCGGCACTGCCCGAGGTGCCGACGCTGTCGGAAGCGGGTCTCACCGGTTTCGACATCGCGACCTGGTTCGGTCTGATGGCGCCGGCCGGCACGCCCAAGGCCGTGGTCGACAAGATCCACGCCGATTCCACCCGAATCCTCGCGATGCCCGAGATGAAGAAGCAATGGCTGGAGATGGGCGCGGAGCCGATCGGCAACACGCCCGAGCAGATGGCCGCTCAGATACAGGCGGAGATCGCGAAATTCGCGGCGCTCGCCAGCAAGGCCAAGTTGAGCCTCGACTGACGCCGACGGAAAGATTGAAAATCATGACCCACGCACTGCTCGTCGACTTCCAGATCCACCCCGAGCGAGCCGAAGCCTTTGCCGAAGCCATCGCACACAATGCGCAGCGTTCGCTCGGCGACGAGCCGGGTTGCAGCCGCTTCGATGTATGCCGCGACCCGGCCGACCCTGGCGCCTTCTTCCTCTACGAGCTGTACGACGATCCAGCGGCCATCGAGGCCCACCTGGCTGCGCCGCACTTCCTTGCGTTCGACGCGATGACGCGCGACTGGGTCGTGCGCAAGTCGGTGCGAACCCGCGTGCTGGTGGGTGCGTAACCCTCGGGCATGGAGCGATCGCGGAACTGCTCGCGAAGCCTGCCTTTATTTCATCCTTGCCAAGGCCCCGTCGCATCCCGCCTTGAGATGGAACGGGGCGTGCGTCAAGCCAGCGACGGATGCTGAACCCGCAAGGCCCCACCGCCGCCTGGACGTCGACCTCGAAGCGCTTGATGAACTCAGGCGAGTCGTTGAGCGCGTGGCCGAAACCTTGCTGCGGATCGCTAAAGTGGAGGTGTTCAAGCCGCCCTTCACGCTGCCGGGGTTCGCCGTCAAGCAGCACTGGCACGAGCGGTATCAGCAGGACCCTTCCAACAGGTGGCTGAGGTCGGTGATTGCCGATCTCTTTCTGGAGCGTTAGCGCGGGAGCACCGGCTGTGACGCTCAGGCGCGTGCGGAAATCGCAAGTGAGTCGTCGGGATGATTGCTTTCGCCGTCACCTGCCGCCGGCCTTGCCCACCTTTTTGCCCACATCGCACACTCTCTCGCGCAAGCCATCGAAATGGGCCGCGTCTACCACTGCGACGGGCGCCGAGAGGCCTCCTTGGAGCAGCAGACTACGCAGCTGGAGCCGCTGCTGGTCCTTTCGGATGATCTCGTGCACATCCTCACTGCTTGTGCCGTGGCCGCATTCGAACATTTGCTCGTCCACGAACGACTTCATGGCTTCCGGCAGGGATACGTCATGGTGCTCATGGGAGAAGTTTATGCTGTTTGCAAGCAGGTCTCGTCCAGGTGGATTCATTTCTGCAGAGTCCATCTACCCCGCCGCAGCAAGACGGATCACATGCCCTGCAGCTCGAGCCACTCCCAGGGCTTGTAGGCCCACTCGTATTTTTCGCACGCATAGGACACCAGGATGCCGACGGCTTCCTCGGCGCTGACCGGCTCGGCCGCGCGGTAGTGCGCCCCGGGAGTGACCAGCTGATGCTCCAGATGAAAGCCCTCGGCGTCGGCGAACACCTGCATGTAGGTTCCGCCGCGCCGCTCAACGATTGCGAACGCCGACGGGCTGTCCTGCAGCAATGGAATCCAGTGGCGGATGTTGGCTTCGTTCGCCGGCTCGGCCACACCGAGCTCGGGGCACTCCAGCATGGGCTCCTGGTATTCCGCACCGATGTCGAAAAGAAGATGTTCCTGTGCGGTGGGCGCACCGTTCCTGAAGATGGCGATCAGGAAGCAATCGCGGATGTCGAGGGGCACATGGACCAGCAATGCATCCTGCGCCTGCGAGCGGCGGGCAAAGACCTGCGCCAATGGCGGAGCCGTCCATGCCTTCAATTGCAGGGGGCCGCGAAGGCTGTGCGCAAGCGCCATGGCGCCTTGCTTGACCGCATCGCTTCCGGCGTGATCCTCGGTGCCTCCGTGGAGCAGGTCGATGTATTCGTGGAGTTGCATGAGCCTCGAGGAAGGCGGCGCCGGTTTGCGAGAAAAGAACATCCGATGCAGTTCCTGTCACTGTTTGAGCGATGCCCGGCGGGCCAGCCATGGCTTGACGATGGCGTACCACGCGCAGAGCGGCCAGAGCACCACAGCCGAAGCCGCGGCGAGAAGCAGCATGTCGATCAGGAGCTCGGCGCCTGGCACGTAGCAATCCGGTGTGGCGGGGCACCCGATTGCGCGGCGGTAGCTTTCGTGGAAACGGTATTGCACAACCGGCAGGGCCGCTGCCACGGCCCACCACAGCACGCGCAGAACGCTGCGCAGCAGTTCCAACCATCTCATGGCAAGTGCTCTACTGCAGCCACCGCAGATTGGCCCAGAAGCTGTCGCCAAACCGAGTGGCGCAGAAACCGCAGGCGGCGACGGCGAGCGCCGCGTGGTTCGATCTTCATGCGCTGCCCTCCTGCGGCCGGACGACCGCTCCCGGCTCGTATTCTGCCTTCGGGACCGACGAGGATCGCCGGGCCGAAGCCGGCGCCCACGGCTAGGCCGCCTCCTCGCCCGCTTCCGCAACCAGGTTGTGATTGCCGTTGCGGTCCAGCCTGTCGCACAGATCGCTGGAGACGCCGCTGCCAACCTTGCGCACGAACCACATGCCCGACGCGACGATCTCCTCGTAGTCCGACGTGTGGAACCACCGCGACAGCGAGGGATCGATCAGGTGCAGGTTCGCCGCGTCCCAGACGCCGCTTCCGCTGACGGGCTCCACGGTGTGCTGCAGCGGGGAGTTTGCAAGCAGCGTATGAAAGTAGATTTCGTCGGGCGCCTTGGAGAACCGAAGGAATCGCTTCACGGACGTTTCATGCGGATACGACACGAGGTAGCTCACGGCTTCAGGGGTCAGCGCCCACCATTGGGAACCGAAGTGCCACTGCGCAAAGAGCGGGAACGACCGGCGCCCGAGCTTGCCGACGAATTGCAGAAGGCCGCGCGACAGCCGCACCAGGGTGAATTTCCGTCCATCCACGGGAAGGTCCTGGTAGAACCAGAAGTGGCGGACTCGCTCATGCAGTTTGCGCGTGCTTGCCAGCGGAATCATCTTGATGAAGTTCGTGTCGACATGCAGCTGCGAGAAGGTGCGGAATTCTTCCAGCGGGCGCAAGGGATAGCAGTTGCCCGAAAGCAGCATGAAATGGCTCACCTGCGACACCTCGCATTCCGCGAGCGCGGTGCGCATGAGCTTCAGGGTGGCATCGACCTGGGAGATGGCGCCCCAGCGCACATCGACACGGTCCTTCACGTAACTTACGCGCGGATCGTCGATCCGGAACGCGGAAAGCTCGGCCTTGGCATCGACATGGACAATGCAGCGGCCGACCGAAACCAGCCGCCGCAGCAAGCGCTTTGCCTGCTGTGGATCCGCATGAACAAGCAAAAGGAATACCGGGCTCATGTCACGATGGCAGTACGTCTGATCGGCTGCTGCCTGACCTGGCGAATGGCCCTGGAGAGTTCTCTCAAAGCCGCAGCGGCCAGCAGCTATCGTACGACAAGCGCCCGGTCGAGCGCATCGGATGGGTACCCAGGTGGCGGCCTGGCCATGTCGGCATCGGCAACAGCCAGCACGCGGCCCGCCACCGGCACCCACCTTTTCACGCAATGCCGTCCGCGGCGGCAATGGTCTTTGGCTCCAGGAAAGCCTCCATGCCGAAGACACCGAACTCCCTGCCGACGCCCGACTGCTTGACGCCGCCAAAGGGCGCGGCCAGCTCGGGCGCGATGCGATTGACCAGCACGGTGCCGGCCCGCAGCCGCGAGGCCACGCGCAGGGCACGCTGCGCGTCGGACGAGAAGACGTAGGCCTGCAAGCCGTACGGCGAGTCGTTCGCGATGCCGATGGCTTCGTCCTCATCGCCATAGCCGATCATCGAGAGCACCGGCCCGAAGATCTCCTCGCGCGCAATGTCCATGTCGTTGCGCACCTCTGCGAACACGGTAGGCCGCACGAACCAGCCCCGCTCGAAACCGTCCGGCCGGCCCTCGCCGCCGGCCACGAGGGTGGCGCCCTGCGCCAGGCCGCGGCGGATGAAGTGCTGCACGCGATCGAACTGCGCCTGGCTCGCGAGCGGTCCGACCGCGGTGGCAGGATCGCGCGGATCGCCCACGCGCAGGGCGGCCGCCGCCGCTCGCACCTGTTCAATGGCGGCTTTCATGTGCACGCGCGGGATCAGCAGGCGCGTGCCCGCCACGCAGGCCTGGCCGTTGTTCATGAAGGCGGCGTTCAGTGCCAGGGGCAGCGTGGCGGCCAGGTCGGCGTCGTCCAGCACCAGGGTGGCCGACTTGCCCGAGAGCGCGAGGCTCACGCGCTTCATGGTGTCGACGCCCGCGCGCGCAATGAGCTTTCCGGTCTGCGTGGAGCCGGTGAACGAGATCTTCGCGATGCCCGCACTGGTGGCGATCTCGTCGCCCACATCGCTGCCGCGCCCGAGCAGCACATTGAAGACGCCAGGCGGCAGGCCCGCGTCGTGCAGCGCCTCGGTCACGGCCTGCGCCTGCAGCGGGCCCAGCTCGCTCGGCTTGACGACCGAGGCGCAGCCCGCGGCAATGGCCGAAGCCAGCTTGCTGCAGATGCTTCCGGCGGCGGCGTTCCAGGGCGCAATGAGGCCGGCGACGCCGACCGGTTCCATCACCACGGTGGCCTCGCCCAGGCGGCGCTCGAAGGCGTAGTCCCGCAGCGCCTGCGCCGTGGTGGCGAAGCATTGCGAGGCGTAGTTGCTGACCCACTGCGAGCGGGCCAGCGGGCCGCCGTACTCCTCGATGGTGGCTTCGCGGATCCGGTCGGTGCGTGCCAGCACCGCGGCCTCGAGGCGCCGGAGCATGTCGATGCGCTGCGCCCTGGTGCTTCGCGCGAGCGCCGGCTGGGCGCGGTTCGCCGCGGCAATGGCGCGCTTCGCATCCTCGCGGTTCGCCAACGTCACCGTGCCGATGGCCCGCTCGGTCGCGGGGTTGCAGATCTCCAGCCGCTCGCTGCCCTGCACGGGCACGAAGGCGCCATCGATGTAGGCCTGGTCGATGTTCCACATGGGGTCCGCCGCCTCAGCCGCGCGCCACGTCGAGCACCGCCTTGGCAAAGGCCTCGGGCGCTTCCTGCGGCAGGTTGTGGCCGATGCCGCCGCTGACCAGCCGGTGCTCGTAGGTTCCCGAGAACTTCTTCGCGTAGGTGCCGGGCTCCGGATGCGGTGCGCCGTTGGCGTCGCCTTCGAGCGTGATGGTCGGCACGCCGATCACCGGCGCCTTGGCCAGCCGGTCCTCGAGCGCCTGGTACTTGGCCTCGCCGTCGGCCAGGCCCAGGCGCCAGCGGTAGTTGTGGACCGTAATGGCCACGTGGTCGGGGTTCTCGAAGGCCACGGCGCTGCGCTCGAAGGTGGCCGCATCGAAGTTCCACTTCGGCGAGGCCAGCTGCCAGATGAGCTTGGCGAAGTCGTGGCGGTTCTTCTCGTAGCCCAGGCGGCCGCGCTCGGTCGCAAAGTAGTACTGGTACCACCACTGCAGCTCGGCCGCGGGCGGCAGCGGGGCCTTGCCGGCCTGCTGGCTGCCGATGAGATAGCCGCTGACCGACACCAGCGCCTTCACGCGCTCCGGCCACAGCGCGGCCATGATGCAGGCCGTGCGCGCGCCCCAGTCGCAGCCGGCCACGGTGGCGGCCTTGATCTTCAGCGCGTCCATCAGCGCGATGATGTCCACGGCGACCACCGACTGCTGCCCGTTGCGCGGCGTGCGGGCCGACAGGAAGCGGGTGCTGCCGTAGCCGCGCAGGTACGGCACGATCACGCGAAAGCCCGCGGCCGCAAGCTGCGGGGCGACGTCGACGAACATGTGGATGTCGTAGGGCCAGCCGTGAAGAAGAATCACGGGGGCGCCGTCGGCCGGGCCGGCCTCGTAGTAGCCGATGTTGAGCGAGCCCGCGTCGATGCTCTTGAGCGGCTCGAGGCGCCGGAGGCTCGGCGTACCCGCGGACTGGGCGAAGGCGGGAACGATCGGGGCCAGCTGGGCGGCGGCCATGCCGAGCGCCGCCTTGGCAAGGAAGGAACGGCGGGGCAGCAGGGGAAAAGCGGTCATCGGGGGCTCCATGGTTGCGAAGTGATGGAGCCATTGTTCGGCGCACCGGCAGCCCTGCGACCGGCTTGCGTATCCCTCTGTATCTGGGCCGGGTGCGCCAACAATAAATTTCAATTGCGGGCGCGCGGCCGGGTGCCGATTCAGGCCCCGATCCGCGGCGTCCGTTCCAGGAAGGCTTCGCTCGCAGTTTCCCCTTGCCGATACACCGCCTCGACCAGCGCCAGCGTGCGCAGGTTGTCGGCCGGCTCGGTCTCGAAGGCGCGGCCATTGCGTACGCTGTCGACAAAATGCGCGATCGTTGCCGCGTAGGAGGCGAGATAGCACGCGGGCAGGTCGTAGCGCAGCTCAGCAGGCTGTGCACCCAGGCAGCGCAGCGTGTCGTCCTCGAGCTCGATGGTCCCCTTGGTGCCGACCAGGGTCAGCCGGTCGGCCTGGGCCGGCGCGCGGCCGTGCACCGACAGGTTGGCCAGCAGCGCCACCGGGGCCTGCAACGTGGTCTCGAAGGACAGGAAGGCCCGGTCCTCGCCGCGCATCACCGGGCTCGCGCGCCCGAGCCGCGCATGCACCAGCGTCAGTTCGCCCAGCAGAAAGCGCAACGTGTCGATGTGGTGGATCAGTATCTCCATCACCAGTGCGCGCTCCAGACCCGCGATGAAGGGCTGGCGCTCGAGCGCAGGCAGCCTGCCGGCCTCGTCGGGCAGCAGGCCGGAGGTCATCAAGGTCATGCTCGCCTGGACCACGTCTCCGATGCGGCCCTCCGCGAGCCATCCCGCGAGGTCGCGGTAACAGCGACGGAAGCGCCAGTTCTCGTGGACCATGAGCCGGCACCTGGGCGCCACTTCGTCGGCCAGTGCACGGGCTTCGGCGAGCGTGGGAGCCAGGGGCTTCTGGCACAGCACGGCCAGGCCACGCTCTGCCGCGGCGCGCACGATGGCCGCATGGAATTCGCGCGGCGCCGCCACGTCGACCGCATCAAGAGGCATCGCGTCAAGCATCTCCTGCGCGCTCGCAAAGACCCGGGCGATGCCGAACTCGCGTGCACGCGCCTCGGCGTTGGCGATGTTCGGGTCGGCGATGGCCACGACCACGGCCTGCCTTTCGAGCGCCCGCCAACCCGCAAGATGGTGCGAGCTGACCCAACCTGCGCCGACCAGGCCCACGCGCAAGGGCTTCGTCATGGCGCGCCCACGTCGGCGGCGGGGATCGCCTTCTCCGTGAAGGCATCGAACAGATAAAGCGCCTCGTCCGGAATGGTCAGGCCCACGCGATCGCCGATGCTGCTTTTCACATCGCGGTGCAGGCGGGCCATGACATCGCCGGCATCGCCCTCCAGCGAGACCATGAGGAGCGTCTCCGCACCCAGCGGCTCGATGGCCGAGACCACGCCCCGCAGCGTGCCGACGCCCTCGCGGGCCTCGTGCAATTGCAGTTCCTCGGGCCGCACGCCAACCAGCAGTTCACTCGCCGGAGGCAGCGCGGCGCGGGCCCAGCGGGCCAGTGGAAGTTCGCTCCCGCCCAGTGCCGCGACAGCAGAGGACGGGCCCTGCACGATGCGCGCCTTCAGGATGTTCATCGGCGGGTTGCCGAGAAAACGGGCGACGAAGGCATCGGCCGGCGCGCGGTAGACGTCCAGCGGCTTGCCGACCTGGGCCACCTTGCCCTTGTTCATGACGCAGATCCGCTGGCCCATGGTCATGGCCTCGACCTGGTCATGCGTCACATAGATCATGGTCGCGCCCAGCCGGCGGTGCAGCCGCACCAGCTCGTTGCGTGTGTTCACCCGCAGCGCCGCGTCGAGGTTCGACAGCGGCTCGTCGAACAGGAAGACCTTGGGCTCGCGCACGATCGCGCGGCCGAGCGCCACGCGCTGCCGCTGCCCACCCGACAGCGCCGCGGGCTTACGCGCCAGCAGCTCGTTCAGGCCCAGGATGCCGGCGGCCGACTTCACGCGTGCGGCAATCTGCTGGCTATCCACCTTGCGCCTTCGAAGTCCGAACGACAGGTTGTCGGCCACCGTCATGTGCGGATAGAGCGCATAGGACTGGAACACCATGGCAATGTCGCGGTCCTTGGCGGGCACCTCGTTGACCTTGCGCGTGTCGATGGCCAGCGAGCCTTCGCTGATCGCCTCCAGCCCCGCGATCATGCGCAGCGTGGTCGACTTCCCGCAGCCCGAGGGGCCGAGCAGGACCATGAATTCGCCGTCCTGCACGGACAGCGACACGTCGTCGACGGCGGGCTGCGCCGTGCCCTTGTAGCGCTTGAAGATGTTTTCGAGATGGACTGCTGCCACGGTTTGTGCCCCGGTCGTTGGAATTGGGAAGAGAAGAAGAAAGGCCCGGCGCTCACTTGACGGCGCCGGCCGTCATGCCCTGAATGAGCTTCTCGGAGAAGAAGGCGTACAGCACCACCACCGGAATGACCGCGATCATCATGCCGGTGGCGATCATCCCGATGTCCTGGAAGTAGTCCCCCATGTACGCACGGATGCCGATGGGGAGCGTGCGCGAGCCTTGGTCGCTCAGCAGCACCACCGCGAACAGGAACTCGTTCCAGAGCTGGATGAAGTTCAGGATGATGGTGGTCGCGATGGCCGGCATTCCCACCGGCAGCACGATGCGCCAGAAGATCTCGAAGTCGGAATACCCGTCCATCTTGGCGGCGTCGAAGAGGTCCTGCGGAATGCGGGCGAAGAAGCCTTCGAGCAGGTACACCGTCAACGGCAACTGCAGGCTCACGTACACGATCATCAGGCCGAGCCGCGAGTTGTAGAGCTCGTACTCCACCAGCACCTGGAACAGCGAGATCAGGATGATCTGCGGCGGGAAGACGATCGAGCTGAACAGGATGAAGTAGACCAGCCGGTTGCCGCGGAAGTTGTAGCGCGCCAGGCAATGCGCCGCCGCCGCGCCCAGCAGCGTGACGATGGCTACCGCGGAAACGACGATGAGCGAGCTGTTCCAGAAGTACTGCGCAAAGTTCGAATCCACCCATGCGATGCGGAACTTCTCCCAATGAAAGGTTTCGGGCCATGCGAAGTGGTTGGCGCTGATCTCGGAGGTCGTGCGCACCGACATCGTCCCGATCCACAGAAAAGGCAGCGCGGAGTAGAGCGTGTACAGCACCACGGCGGCCATGAGCCCGCCGTTGCGCAGCATGCGCGAAAGCGCGGCCGTCAGCGGTTCGCGATGATCCACCGCGGCGGGTGGTTTCAGGGTGGTGGAAGCCGAGGTCATGAAATCAGTACTCCATGCGCTCGCGGCGACGGAACAGCAGGTTGAAGAAGACGACGAAGCCGACCACCACGAAGAACCACACCACGGCAATCGCCGAGGGATAGCCGAGGTCGAAGGTGTTCCAGTTGAAGGCCCGCTTGTACACATAGGTCGACACCGTTTCGGTTGACCACACCGGGCCGCCCTCGGTCATGATCCAGACCAGGTCGAAGACTTTCATCTTGCCGATGAAGGCAAGGATGTAGAGGTTGAGCAAGGTCGGCCAGAGCATGGGCACGATGATGTCGGTGAGCTTGTGCCACCAGCCGCAGTTGTCGAGCTCGGCGGCCTCGAGCACCTCCGACGGCAGCGAATGCAGCGCGGCCAGGCAAACGACCATGTTGAAGCCTGCCCACTTCCAGGCATGGGTCACGATCAGCGAGCCTAGCGCGAACCGCGGGTCGCCCAGCCAGGCCTGCGCCCAGCTCTCGAGCCCCATGGCGCGCAGCATGCCGTTCACGACGCCCCAGTCGTAGTTGTAGATCCAGACCCACATGATCCCCACCACCACATAGGACAGCAGCACGGGCGTGAACCACGCCACGCGCAGGAAGCGCGAGAACGGCACGCCGGCGTACAGGCACAGCGCAAGCAGCAGCCCGACCACCACGTCGAGGATGGGTCCGATGACCGACCAGGCGGCGGTGTTGCGCACCGCCGCCCAGAAAGTCCTGTCCTTGAAGACCTCGGCATAGTGGGCCCAGCCGACGAACTCCGACGAGGCCAGGTCGGCCACGTTGAAGAAGCTGTTGTAGAAGGTGCGCAGCACCGGATAGGCCGTCAAGGCCGCATACACGAGCAATGCCGGCGCGAGGAACAGCATCACGGTGGGCAGCGAAGCGCGCCGGGAGTCGGCCTCCGGCGCCGAAAGCCAGGAGGCGAGCGTGCGGCGCATCGCCGCTGCGACGCCGGAAGAAGGATCTGTCATGTCGAATCGCTCCGAGCCTGCCGGATCAGCCCGAGGCCTTGCATGCCGCATCCATCTGCGCGGCGGCGTCGTTCACGCTCACCAGGCCACCGGGGAAGGCCCGGTTGAGCACCTGCGCGAAGGTGTCGCCGCACTTGCCGCTCATGTAGTGCAGCGGCGTCCCGATGAAGTACCTGGCGCCGGCCCCGCGCTCCTGCAGTTCCTTGAAGTACGGTGCATAGATGCTGGTGATGCGGGACGGGTCGGTCCTGACGCCCGTCTGCAGCAGCACGCTCTCCATCCACTTGTTGCCGTTCTCCACGGTGGCGAGCGACGAGAGCATCTTGCCCGCGCATTCCTTGTTCTTGCTCCGCGAATACATCACGTAGCTGCCGCCGACCGCCAGCGTCTTGCATTCGGGGCACTTGCTGCCGTCCATCGCCGGGTACTTCATCAGGCCGAGCGCAAAGTCCTTGGGCTGCCCGCCCTTCTCCGGTGCCACGAAGGCGCGCCCGGTGTACCAGCTTGCGATCGGGAACATCAGCGCGCCCGGGTTGGTGTGGAAGTAGTAGTGCGACTCGCCCAGCTTCATCGTGGCCATGCTCCTGGGGAACATGCCGGCATCGACCAGCTGCTTGACCCAGGTCATGGCCTCGATCACGCGCGGGTCCTGGAACGGCAGCTTGCCGGTCAGGAGCTTCTCGTAGTCTTCGGTGCCCAGCTTGCGCAACAGGATCTCCTGCAGGAAGTAGGCACCCGGGTAGGGCCGGTCGCCCACGCCCGTGGCTGTCGGCGTGATGCCGGCGGCGACCGAGCGCTTGACCATGTCGGCGAACTGGGCCTGCGTCATCTGCATGCCGGCCGGCGGCGTCACGCCGATCTTCTTCATCAGGTCGCGGTTGTAGTAAAGCTCGACCGAGTAGGCCTCCTGCGGCATGGCGTAGACCTTGCCGTTCCAGGTCCATGCGCGCTTGGCCCAGTCCTCGAGGTTGGCCAGGTCGATGTACTTGTCGAGCGGCTCGAGGTAGCCGCTCTTGGCGAATGCGATCTCGTCGGGCTCCAGCCAGAAGATGTCCGGTGCCTGGCCGGTGCGCACGGAGGTTTTCACGGACGTGTAGAGGTCCGCCTTCTGAACGAACTGCAGATTGACCTTGCACTGCGGCGTAGCCGCCTCGAACTGCTTCACCCGCTCTTCGATGAAGCTGCGCTTCGAAACCTCGTCGGGCCAGTGGCTCCACATCGTGAGCGTCTGCTGCTGCTGCGCCATGGCAGGCGCGCCGATCAATGCGAGCACGGTGCCGGCCAGGGCCAGCGCTGCCGCGCTTCGTCGGGCGCTGCAAAGGCCTGGCCAGGCCGCGGGAAGAGAAAAATGCGTCATGTGTGTCTCCTTTTTTGTATGAATCCGAATCGGGCATCGAGGCGGTCTTCGCCGCCGCAGTGGACTCAGGCGCGCGGATAGCCCGGCATGCTGAAGTCGATGGCCTGAAGCTGCGCGTCGATTGCATCGCGCGTCGAGCTGTCCAGGGGCGCGAGCGGCGGGCGCACCATGCGCCATGGCGCATCGTTGGCGTACGTGGCCAGCGCATGCTTCATGGCGGGGATCATGTAGCCGCCCTGGAACACCTTGCGGACCGCATCGGCCCTGGCCTGCAGTTCGGGAGCGTCTGCACCCTGCCATCCCGCATAGACCCGGTGGATTCCCGCGGGATTCATGTTCACCGTTGCGCTGATGCAGCCGGCGCCACCGAGCGGCATCGCCATTGAGAGCAGCGACTCGCTGGCGGGAAACACGTCGAAGCCATCGGCGGCGAAGTTGTCGATCATGGCCTTGGTGTTCGCCCAGTCCCCCGAGGAGTCCTTCGCGCCGGCGATCACCGTCGGATAGCGCTTGCGAAGCCGCTCGATCAGGCCCAGGGTGATCGGAACGTGGCTGAACTGCGGGATGTGATACAGGTAGATCGGCGCACAGCCGGGCCCCACTCGTTCGATGATCTCGGCGTAGTAGGCGAACACGCCGTCGTCGGACACGCCCTTGAAGAAGAACGGCGGCAGCGTCAGCAGGCCGGCTGCGCCGAGTTCGGACGCATGCCGCGAAAGCTCGACCGCGTCGGGGAGCGCGCAGGCGCCGGTCCCCGGCATCAGCTTCGCCGCGGGAATGCCCGCTTCCACCAGTGCTTCGGTCAACGACTTGCGCTCGGCCACGCTGATCGAGGCGGCCTCGGAGTTGGTGCCGAAGATGGCCAGGCCCGCGTTGTTGCCGACGAGCCATTCGCAGTGCGCGATGAAGCGTTCGACATCGGGCGCCAGGCTGCCGGTGAAGGGTGTCAGGACGGGCGCAATCACGCCGCGTAGTCTGGTGGTCATGCTGTGATGTCTTCCGAAGGTGGCACCGATCGACGGATTCGAAGCGGGCCCTTATTGCTTGTGCGGGCCGAGTTTGAAAGCGCGGGCCCTTCGGAAGAAGCGATGGCGGCACCGTCAGAGCAAAATAATTTTTTGTTCCGGTTCATCCGCAAAGTTACATTCCTTCGCATGGACACCCGCTACCTGCAGAGCTTTGTTGCCGTCGTCGAGCTGGGATCGATGGCCGAAGCGGCACGCCATCTGGACCTGACGCCTGCGGCCATTGCGGCGCGCGTCAAGGCGCTGGAGGAAGAGATGGGGCTCTCCCTGGTGCAGCGGGCGGGGCGCTCCGTTCGCCCCACCGCAGCCGGCCTGAAGATGCTCGACCGGGCGCGCACCGTGCTGAGGGAAATCCGCGACCTGCGGGCCGCCGCCGGCGACGGCTTCGCGCTCGGCGAATTGAAGCTCGGCGTGTTCGGCTCGGCGCTGACGGGCGTGCTGCCGCCCCTGCTCAAGCGCCTCTACGATCGGTACCCGGACCTGTCGGTGTTCGTCGCTCCCGGGAATTCCGTCGAGCTCTGCCGCCAGGTGACCCTCGGCGCGCTGGATGCCGCCATCGTCGTCGAGCCCCAGTTCGCCGTGGGGAAAGGCTGCGCATGGCACGCGCTGCTGGAGGAAGGGCTCGTGGTGGTGGCGCCCGCAGGCCTGGCGGACCGCACTGCCCACCAGTTGCTGGAGACCGAACCCTTCATTCGCTACGACCGCTCCGTGCTGGGTGGCCAGCTTGCCGATCGCTATCTTCGCGACAACGGCCTGGTCGTGAAGCAGCGGCTCGAGATCGACAACCTGATGGCGATCGCCGCCCTCGTCGGGCAGGGCCTGGGCGTGGCGCTGCTGCCGGACTGGTCGCCCATGTGGCACGTCGGCTACGGCATCGTGCCGGTCCCGCTGCCCTCGCGCGCGCCCGTGCGGCGCGTGGGCCTGGTGTGGGCCACGCACGGCCCACGCGCTGCCTTGTCGCAGGCGCTGCTGCACGAAGCGCAGGCCATGTACGCTCAGGAAAACTGATACAGCCTGGCCGGGTTGTCGACCAGGATCGACTTGCGCGCGGCCTCGCTCGGCACCGCATCGGCAAAAGCATCGAGCAAGGCCGCATCGTTCGGGATCTTGTGCGGCTGCTCCGTCGGATGCGGCCAATCGCTTCCCCAGAGCACATGCTCCGGCGCTTCGCGCGCGTAGGCGGCGGCCACCGCCACGGCATCCGCATAGCCCGGCGCGCCCACCGCCGATTCGTTGTAGAACCCGGACAGCTTGACACAGGCCCTGCCCTGCTGGAGCAGGCCGCGAACCATCAGGAAGGCCGGGTGCTGTGTCGCGTTCGGTTGAGGCACGCGCGCCAGGTGGTCGAACACCACGGGGACCGGCAGGTCCGCCCAGATCGCACGCGCCTCCAGCAGAAAGGCCGCGGGCGCGTTGACCTGGACATGCCAGCCCATCGGCGCGATCCGCGCGGCCAGCGGCTTCACCATGGCCAACGTGGTCGCACCCGGCGGTGCGAGATTGAACCGGATGCCGCAAACGCCCGCGCTGTGCAGTTCGCGCAGCTGGGCATCCGTCACGTCGGTGTCCACCACGGCCACGCCGCGCGCTTTTTCGCCGAACTGCGCGATCGACTCGAGCAGCAGGCGGTTGTCGGTCCCGTAGCTCGACGGCTGGACGATCACATTGCGCGTCGTGCCGATGCGCTTCTGCAAGGCCTGGTAGTCGGCGATCGATGCATCGCCAGGCCGCAGTGCCGCGCCCCGCGCGAACGGGTAGCGTGCATCGTAGATGTGGTGATGGCAGTCGCAGGCATCGGCTGGAACGCGCGTGTTCGGCGGCTCCGCGCCTTCGGACCACCTCACCGCATCGGCAGGCCGGCGGTCCATGCTAGCGCGGCACCTTGCCGACCATCCGGGCCGCTCGCAGAAAATCGAAGTCCACGCCCAGGTCGGCCTGCGTCACCGTCTGCAGGAACAGCTTGCGGTAGCCGCGCTCGGCGGTCGGTACGGCGACCGGGGACTCCTGCGCGCGCCGGGCGAGTTCTTCCGCGGAGACCAGCAATGCGATCTCGCGGCGCTCGACGCTCAAGCGGATGCGGTCGCCATTGCGGACATGGGCCAGTGGACCGCCGGCCGCGGATTCGGGCGTGACATGAAGCACGATGGTGCCGAACGCCGTACCGCTCATGCGGCCGTCGGAGATCCGCACGATGTCCTTGACGCCGGCGCGGGCCAGCTTGCGCGGGATCGGAATGTAGCCGGCCTCGGGCATGCCCGGCGCGCCCTTGGGGCCGATGTTCTTGAGCACGAGCACGTCCTGCGCCGTGACATCGAGCTCCTCGCTGTCGATGCGGTGGACCAGGTCCTCGATGTTCTCGAACACCACGACCCGTCCTTCGTGTTCCATGAGCTTCGGGTCCGCGGCGGACTGCTTGATGATGGCGCCGCCCGGGGCGAGATTGCCTCGCAGCACGGCAATGCCGCCTTGGGGATAGATCGGGTTGCCGATCGACCGCACCACCGTCTGCTGAAAGCCCGGGCCCGCCCGCTCCATCTCCTCGCCGAGCGTGCGGCCGCTGACGGTCATGGCGCCAAGGTGCAGCAGCGGCTTCAGTTCGCGCAGCAGGGTCGCCATCCCGCCCGCATGATGGAAATCCTCCATGTACCACTGGCCCGATGGCTTCAGGTCGAGCAGCACCGGCGTTTCCCGCCCCATGCGATCGAGCGCGGCCAGATCGATCTCCAGCCCCATGCGCCCGGCGATCGCCGCGAGGTGCACGATGCCGTTGGTCGAGCCCCCGATCGCCAACAGCACCCGCATCGCGTTCTCGAAGGCCTCGGGCGTCAACACCTTGTCGATCGTCAGGCCGGTGCGCGCCATCTGTACCGCCTGGGCGCCGGTCTGCTCGGCGATGCGGATGCGGTCCGCCGTCACGGCGGGCGGCGATGCACCGCCCGGCACGGTCATGCCCAGCGCCTCGGCAATGCACGCCATGGTGCTGGCCGTTCCCATCACCGAGCAGGTGCCCACGCTCGCGACCAGCTGGTTGTTCACGTCGGCGATTTCCTCCGCATCGATCTCGCCGGCGCGGTACTTGCCCCAATAGCGCCGGCAGTCGGTGCAGGCGCCCACCCGTTCGCCGCGATGGCCGCCCGTGAGCATCGAGCCCGTGATCAGCTGGATCGAGGCAATGCCGGCCGAAGCCGCGCCCATCAGCTGGGCCGGCACGGTCTTGTCGCAGCCGCCGATCAGCACCACGGCGTCCATGGGCTGGGCGCGCACCATCTCCTCGGTGTCCATCGACATGAGGTTGCGCAGGTACATGCTGGTCGGCGCGGCAAAGCTCTCGTGGATCGAGATCGTCGGGAAGTCCATCGGCAGCCCCCCTGCCAGCATCACGCCGCGCTTGACGGCCTCGACCAGCTGCGGTGCGTTGCCATGGCAGGGGTTGTAGGCGCTCCCCGTGTTGGAGATGCCGATCACCGGACGGTCGAGCGCCGCGTCGGTGAAGCCCGCGCCCTTGATGAAGGCCTTGCGCAGGAAGAGCGAGAAGCCCTGGTCGCCGTAGCTGGTGAGGCCCTTGCGCATGCCGGATCCGTCGGCTGCATCGTCGGGCTCGAAAGGAGATTTCTCGTCGGTCATGCTTGCGTTACCTTTGTTCTGTGCATCGGGACTGCTGGCCTCATTCGTCCGCCTTGATGTGGGCCGTGGTGATCAGTTTCTCCCAGCGGGCCACCTCGAGCTCGATGCGCTTTGCCGTTTGCGCCGGCGTCGTCGGCTCTGCCACATAGACGCCCTGCTTGAGCAGCATGTCCTTGACCTCGGGCGATCGAACCAGCCCGGCCAATGCTTCGTTCAGCCGCGCAACGATGGCCTCGGGCGTGCCGGCGGGAGCGAGCACGCCGAAAGTCGATGCGATGTCCAGCGCCGGCATCCCGGCTTCGACCGCGGACGGCACCTCCGGGAGCATCGAGATGCGCTCGGGCATCGTTACCGCCAGCGCACGCAGCTTGCCCGAGACGATGAACGGCAGCGCCGCGGGCACCGTCTCGACCATCATGTTCACCTGCCCGCCCACCAGATCCGTCATCGCGGGACCGCTGCCCTTGTAGGCGATGTGCGTCATGCTGATCTTCGCATCGCTGCGGATGATCTCGGCGGCCAGGCGCTGCGGCGCGCCCGCGCCCGACGACGCGTAGTTCAGCTTTTCGGGGTTGGCCTTGCCATAGGCGACCAGTTCCTTGAGGTCTTTCACCGCAAGCCTGGGGTTCACGACCACCACCAGCGGCACCGACCCCACCACCATGACGGGCGCGAAGTCCTTGGTGATGCTGTAGCGGATCTTTCCCTTCTCCAGCGTGGCCATGGTTGCATGGGAGGTGAGCGCACCCATCAACAAGGTGTAGCCGTCCGGCGCAGACCTGGCAGCGGCTTCGGCGCCCACGTTGCCGCCGGCGCCGCCCCGGTTGTCGACGACCACCTGCTGTCCCAGCTGCTCGCCCAGTTTGAGCGCGATGATCCGGCCGATCACGTCGGTCGCGCCGCCCGGCGGATACGGCACGATCAGCTTGATGGGCTTGTCGGGGTAGGCCGCGAAGGCACTCGCGGCGCTGATGGACAGGACGGCCGAGGCACCGGCCTTGAAGATCAGGCGGCGCAGCCGCGAAGTCGTGGGGGGCATGGTCTGTCTCCGGGCAAGGGGCGAGCGGATCGCCGGTGCGAGCGGGCGATGTCCGGACGCGTTTTTGTTGCCGCTAGTGTTGCCAACGCCCTCGCCGCGTTGAAGCGCCGCCCGCATGGACAGACCATAAAAAGATTTTTGTCTGCTCTCGAGCGGGGCCAATTGCCCGCGCCGATCGCAGACGCCTGCTGGGCCCGCGCTATCCCGCCGCCACGATCACATGCGCCTGGATCTTGCCTTCCACCGGCCCTTCGCCATGGCGGCTGGCGATCGCCTCCGTCGCGCGGTCCGTCGCGCGCTGAAGCAGGCTGGCGTCGCGCGCCTCGATCTCGTTGCGCAGCGGCGTTCCCTGGCAGTAGGCCGTGGCCACTTCGCGCGCCGAGGGCGAGCGGCTGCGCTTCTCACGCGTCTGGATTGCGATGTCGGCGAATCCTGCGCGGCTCAGATCCTCGCGGATCAGCGCCACATCGTGATAGCCGTGCGGCGTGCGGGCAAGGAACCGCGGCGGATCGTGCGGAAACACCGCGGCGACGGCCTGGGTGACCTCGTCGGCAAAGGCGTTCTCCTCGATGCGGTCCCAGACATTGAAGACGAATCGCCCGCCCGGCTTCAGCACGCGGCGCGCCTCGGCGTAGCCGGCACTGCGGTCGGGAAAGAACATGGCGCCGAACTGGCAGCAAACGACGTCGAACGAAGCATCGTCGAACGGCAGGTGAAGCGCGTCCGCCTGCCGCCATTCGATGCGGCTGTCGGGGCCCTGCCGGCTGGCGGCGTAGTCGAGCATGGGCTGGTTGAGATCGGTCACCACGTAGCGCGCGCCGGCGCCGAGCCTTGGCGCCAGCGCCCGCGTGACCACGCCGCTGCCGGCCGCCGTCTCGAGCACCGCGCCGGGCGAGGAGGCCGCGGCAAGCTCCGCCATGTCGGCGGCATAGGCCTCGAAGATCAGCGGGACCATCAGCGTGTCGTAGAACTTCGGGATCGAACCCGAGAACACCTTGTCGCTCTCAGCCATGAGATCTCCTTGAAGTTCCGGATGGTGGCCCGGCCATGGTGGACCTGCACGCCAGCCCCGTCAACGCCGTCCTACAGGCTTCTCGCCATCATCTGGCGAATGGCCTACGCCAGACTGCCGCCGCGCGCGATGAATTCTCGGGTGATCTGCTCGCCGAGCGCCAGCAGCGGCGCACCCAGTTCGAGCGCCACCTCGTTCGCCGGATCGCTGGTGGACAGGCTCGCATTGAGCACGTGCACGGGCTCGTTCGGAAGCGCCAGCGGCATGGCCAGCGCAACGATCTCGGGCTGCCACGAGGCCGCGCACCAGCCGCGGCGGCGCACGCTCTCGATGGCCTTGTCGATTTCCCTGCGAAGCCGCGGCCAATTGCTGCGGCGCGCCTCGAACTCCTTCGCCAGTTCGGCGCGCCGCGCCGGCGGCGCCGTTGCCAGCCAGGCACGGCCGAGCGAGGTGAGCTCAATCGGCACGCGCTGTCCGCTCACCACGCTGCGCAGCGACGCCTTCTTGTTGTAGCGGATCGATTCGAGGTACAGCATCTCGGAACGATCGGCGACCGCGAGCCCGACGTTGATGCGCAGTTTCTCGGCCAGCGCCCGCATCCGCGGGGCGGCCACCTGCAGCACGGTGGAGCCGGTGCGCATGGCGTGCGCGAAGCTCAGCACCGGCGCCGCGAGCCGGTAGGCGCGCGCGGGCCGGTCGTGCTCGAGCAGTCCCGCGCCGACCAGCGTCTGCGTCAGGCGGCTCACGGTGGCTGGCGCCAGGCCGGTGCGCTCCGCGAGCTCGCCATTGCCCAGCAGCGTGGAGCCGGGCCGGAAGGCACGCAGGATCTCGATTCCGCGTTCGAGCGAGCGGTTGGATGGGGTGGGCATTCGGTGTCTCCTTGCGGCAACCCTCCAATTCCACGCAGTGGAAGAGGGCAGGTGCGCTGGCGGAGTATGCGTCCTAAGCTCGGACACACCGACAAGCGGGAAAGAAAGAGAGACATACATCCGTGCGCAGCGCCGACGGCATGGCCGTGCTCGCCCCTTGATCCGGTGCATGACAAAAAATGGAGACACCATGAACCTCAATCGCATGTCGCGCCGAGGCTTCCACGCCGTTGCGGGCGCCGGCCTTGCGCTCGCGGCCCTGAGCCCGCTCGCAAGCGCGCAGTCCGCCTTTCCGTCGAAGCCGATCCGCATCGTCGTGCCCTTTGCAGCCGGCGGCCCGACCGACCTGATGGCGCGCGCCATCGCCAAGAACATGGCACCCGGCCTCGGCCAGCCCGTGATCGTCGACAACAAGCCCGGCGGCGGCGGCGTGATCGGCATGAGCGAGATCGCGCGCGGCCCGGCCGACGGCTACACGATGGTCTTCCCCTCGATCCTCGCGGTCACCAATCCGGCGCTGATGCCGAACTATCCGTTCGATACGCTGCGCGACTTTGCGCCGCTCACGGTGGTGGGCTTCATTCCGCATGCGGTGGTGGTGAAGCCGGACTTCCCCGCCAGGAACCTGCAGGAACTGGTCGAGATGGCCAAGGCCAAGCCCGGCAGCCTTTCGTACGGCTCATCGGGCAACGGCACCTCTGCGCACCTGGGCGCGGCATTGTTCGTGCAGCGCGCCGGCATCCGCGCGGTGCATGTGCCCTACCGGGGCGCCGGCCCGGCGGTGCAGGACCTGCTGGGCGGCCAGATCCAGTTCATGTTCCTCGACATGAGCTCGGCACTCGCGCAGATCAAGGCGGGCAAGCTGCGCGCGCTCGCGGTCGCGCCCAAGTCGCGCTTCGCCGGCCTGCCCGATGTGCCGACCGTCGCCGAGCAGGGCTATCCCGGCTTCGACGTGCATGGCTGGTACGGGCTGCTGCTGAAGGCCGGCACGCCCGCGCCGCTCATGCAGCGGCTCTATGCCGAGGTCAAGCGCTCGCTCGATACGCAGGAAGTGCGCGAGATCTTCCAGGCCCAGGGCATCGAGCCGGGCGGCATGCCGCCGGCCGACTTCACGGCGCTGATACGCGACGACCTCGCGCTGTGGAAGCGCACGGTCGAGCAGTTGAACATCACCTTGCAATGAAGGAGCGCCGCCCGATGCGCATCGTCATCCCCGACGACTACCAGGACTGCGTCCGCACGCTCGACTGCTTCGGCAAGCTCGATGGACACGAGGTCCGCATCTTCAACGACACGGTGAAGGGCACCGATGAACTCGCGGCGCGTTTCGCGGATGCCGAGGCCATCGTGCTCACCCGCGAGCGCACGCGCATCGATGCGGCGCTGCTCGAGCGGCTGCCCCGGTTGCGTCTCATCAGCCAGACCGGCAAGCTGGCGGGCCACGTCGATCTCGCGGCCTGCACTGCCCGCGGCGTGGCGGTGGCCGAAGGCAGCGGCGCGGGTTCGGCCACCGCAGAACTCACCTGGGCGCTCGCGCTGGCAAGCCGCCGGCATCTGGTCGAGGAAGCCACGCGGCTGCGCCAGGGCCGGTGGCAGGGTCACCTGGGCCAGCAGCTCGGCGGCCAGCGTCTGGGTGTGTGGAGCTACGGGCGCATCGGCCGCCAGGTGGCCGCCTACGGGCGCACGTTCGGCATGAAGGTCTGGGTATGGGGGCGCGAGGGCTCGACTGCGGCGGCACGCGCAGACGGCTTCGAAGTGGCGCCCTCGCGCGAGGCCTTCTTCGCACAGAGCGACGTGGTCAGCCTGCATGTGAGGCTCGACGAGCACACCCGGGGCATGGTCTCGGGCGAAGATCTGGCCCGCATGAAGGCCAGCGCCCTGCTGGTGAACACCAGCCGCGCCGAGCTGGTCGCGCCCGGTGCGCTGGAACGCGCGCTGGCGGTGGGCCGGCCGGGCTTCGCGGCCGTGGACGTGTTCGAGGAAGAGCCCGTGCGCGCCGGCGAACATCCGCTCCTGCGTCTGCCCAATGCGCTGTGCACGCCGCACATCGGCTATGTCGAGCGCGACAACTACGAGCGCTACTTCGGCATCGCCTTCGACCACGTCAACGCGTTTGCCGCGGGGCGCTTGAAGGACGCGCTCAGCCCCTCGGTCCTGCGCCCGGGCTAGGACCTGTCTGCGAGGCGGCGGTGGCGGACACGGCCGATCGACTTATTCTGACTCGGGTGGCGGCTTTGAATGTGACAAATTCACATTCAACCAATTCCAAACGGACGGCATTCGAGGCCCCCCTCGAGCCGGCCATCGGAGAACCAAATGCCGCTCTTTCTGCTGTTGAGGCTGCACCGTGTGCAGTTGCCTGTCCGCGTCACCGATCCGGAGGAAGTCCGGCAGGTCTCGCTGCTCGTGGCCACAGGCCTGATCGAGGCCGAGTTCGCAGCCATCAGATCGCGCGCGCGGCAAGCCGTATGGCAGGTGGCCACCGTGACCCGCATCACGGAAGAGGGCTTCGCGGAGATCGCCAGGGCGGGCAAGATGCCCGAACCGGCGCAGGCCTTCATTCGATTTCCCCGGGGATTGCGATTGCTGTGACCTGCGGTCGGCACCCGGCAATCATCGATCGACCGCCGCCCACAACCGCAAGGCCGCAGCCACGATCGCCTCGGGCGCATCTTCCTGCACCAGATGCTTGGCATCGGGCACCGGCGTGAAGGACGCAGTGCCCATGCGCCGGGCCAACTCGCGCCCGTCGGCCATCGGAATCCACTCGTCTTCCTCTCCCCACAGAATGGCGACGGGGCAGCGCATCTCGCCATAGCGCCACTCGACTTCCTCGGTGTACTTGTCGTCCATCTGCGCGACCTGCCGCCAGAATGCCTTCTGCCCCTCATCGCCGAGCCAGGGCGCGAGGTAGCGCTGCATCTCGTCCTCGCGCAGCGCGCTCCCGACGGCCGTGCCGATGTAGGCCCGCAGCATGGCCTCGTGGATGTGGGCCGGCAGGCTCGCGAACACCTCTTCGTGCTTCCGGGCCGCCTGCACCAGCGGCGAACCTTGCGGGCTGATCGCCACCGGATCGATCAGGACCAGCGAGCGATAGTCCAGGCCGTTCAGCAGGTGGCCGCGCAGCGCGTTCGATCCGCCGAAGTCGTGCGCCACCACGTCGGAACTGCCGAGCCCCCAGTGCCGATACAAGGCGGCGAAGAGTTCGCTCTGCACGCCGCGAGAGACGTCTGCATCCGGCTTGTCGGAGAGGCCGTAGCCCAGCATGTCGAAGTAGAAGACGCGCCGCTCGCGGGCAAGGCATGGCGCAATCCGCCGCCACTCGGCCGAGGAAAACGGCGTGCCGTGAAGAAGCACGGCCGGCGGTCCCTCCCCGATGGATCCCCACGCAACGGCGTGTCCCTGGAAATCGAAGCGTTCAGGCAGATTCAGTTCATTGCTGGACATCAGGTGCTCTTTCTTCCTCGGCAGATCTCGACCGGTCGAATCATCTGGCGAACGAGATTGTCATGAGATGAATCGCAGCGGAAGGCAACGGCTGGATGGCCCTGGCAAAGAGAGGGGTTCGGGCGCCGATCTACGTCATCACTCAAATGAGTGATATCCAGTCGGGGCCGTTTCCACGACATTCCCAGGTGCGGGTTGCCTCGGGCGGCGCGGGCGCGCGGATCGAGGCAATCTTTCCTTCAGGAGGAAAGCCCATGCAGCCTGACGCCGTATTGCGCAGCGCGCTCGAGGCGGTTCACCACCTCTCGGACCCCGATCCTCCGTGGTCCGCCATTCTTTCGACGGCCAGCCGGCTGGTGGGAAGCGATGCGGCCGTGCTGATCGTCTTCGAGGGCACCGGCGTGGTCGACGTCCAGCAGTCGGGTGCCGATGCGGCCGCGGTGCGCGACTACGCGGAGCACTTCCATACGGAAGACGTCATGACCCAGTCGAACGTGGCGAAGCCCGAGGGCTCATGGCTGGATACGCAGGCCCTGCTTCCGAAGCCGCTGCGCGAGCGCAATGCCTACTACGTCGACTTCATGTGCAAGCACCGCATGAGGCAGCTCTACTCCTTCATCATCGAGAACGGTCCGGACCGGAGAACGAGCTTTGGATTCCAGCGCGCGTCGGCATGGGACGGGCTGTCTTCCTTCCTCGCGAGCGATCGGATCCGCGCCTACAGCCAGGCGGTGCAGCTGGCGGCGGAACGGCGCCGGGCGCAGGCGGCTTCGTGGCTCGCAGCCACCGACAGCGCCTTCGACGCATTGGGCGAGGCCAGCTGCCTGGTCCACGGCACGGGCCATGTGGTGCACGCTTCTCCGGCCGCGAAAGCCATCTTCGACACGCGGGGAACCGTCGTCGTTCAGGGTGCGCGGCTCTCGCATCCGAATGCCGGGGAGCGCGAACGATTGCTGGCGGCGGTGCTGCGCGCCGCAGGGGCTGGCCGGGTCGAGCGGCTCGCTTTCAGGGACAGCCGCTGCGGCGGCCCGCTGCACGTCGAGCTGACGTGTGCCAACCCCGCGCTGCGCTTCGGCAGGGAACCGATGGTCTTCATCCGGCTGCGGCGCGCGGCCGCGGGCCCGCTGGCAAGCCCCGACCTGCTGTCGCAGGCGCTCGACATCACGCTGGCCGAGGCGCGCGTGCTGCATGCGTTGGCCACCGGCGTTTCGTTGAACGACTTTGCGCTGCGCCGCGGCGTGTCCATCCACACCGTGCGCAAACAGGTGGCAATGATGATGGTGAAGATGGACTGCACGAGGCAGGTGGACCTGGTGCGGGCCGCCCTGCGCGTGGGACCATGACCGGCAGGCCGCCGTTGCGCTAGGAGCTTGCCCGGGTCAAGGTCGCGACCGCCGTGAACCCCCTGGACTGCGACTGCGCCTCGAGGGTGCCGTCGGGCTGCAGCTGGTAGGTGAACGTGATCGGCGAGCGCTGGTCGAAAGTGAAGCTCAGCTTGCCGTCCGCGATGCGCGCGGTGGTCCGCCGATGGAAGGACCGAAAGCGGCTATGGTCGCCCTGCGCGTAGACGACCGTTGCGCCGTCGGCCGTCACGCTTTCCACCACGAGCACCGTTTCCTGCTGCTGCCCGCCCGCCAGGCCCCGCCACTTGCCGGACCATTTGCCGGAGAACGCGCGCTGCTGTGGCGCCAGTGCGGCGTCGGGAGGCGTGATGGCGACGTCGGGCGGCAGTGGCACCGATGAAGACGACGTGGAGGAAGTGGCGGCGCATCCCGACAGGAGCGCAAGCACCAGCGCGAACGTGAAAAGGTGTTGCACGGCCGATCCTTTCTTTTGCCAGAGAAATTCTCGGCGTCCGCGGATGCGGCCGCATCACCAGTTCGCGTGATGCCTGCCGATGCACCGGACGGCAGGGATCGGCGCGCGCGGCGGCTTCGGCTCAGTTCTTCTGCGCGAGCTGCTCCAGAATCGCCGGATTCTCCAGCGTCGAGATGTCCTGCGTGATGGCCTCGCCCTTGGCAATGCTGCGCAACAGGCGCCGCATGATCTTGCCGCTGCGCGTCTTGGGCAGGTTCTCGCCGAAGCGGATGTCCTTGGGCTTGGCGATCGGGCCGATCTCCTTGGCCACCCAGGCGCGCAGTTCGTTGGCGATCTGCTTGGCCTCCTCGCCGCTCGGGCGCC